>JBEPYU010000017.1:0-26931 GCA_041641215.1 Thermaceae bacterium | reverse complement strand
CCTTGGGGCACCTACACCGCCTGGGAGCTCTACGAGGCGGGCGGGACAGCCCTCGTCCTCAAGCGCCTCCTGGAAGCGGGCCTCCTCTTTGGGGAGGAGAAAACCCTCACGGGCCGCACCCTGGAGGAGGAGGTGGAGAAAGCCTACCGGGAAGCCGAGGGGCAGAGGGTAGTCTTCCCCGTGGAAAGGGCCCTAAAGCCCCACGGGGGGCTCGTGGTCCTCAAGGGGAACCTCGCCCCAAGGGGCGCCGTCTTGAAGCTCGCCGGGACGGAGCGCACCTACTTTGAGGGCCCGGCCCGGGTCTTTGACTCGGAGGAGGCAGCCATGGAAAAGGTCCTGAAGGGGGAGATCCGCCCGGGGGACGTGGTGGTGATCCGCTACGTGGGGCCCAAGGGGGCGCCGGGAATGCCCGAGATGCTCTCGGTCACCAGCGCCCTGGTGGGGGAAGGCCTGGGCCCCGAGGTGGCCCTCCTCACGGATGGCCGCTTCTCCGGGGGAACCCGGGGTCTCATGGTGGGCCATATCGCCCCCGAGGCCTTCGTGGGGGGGCCCATCGCCCTCCTGGAGGAGGGGGATCGGGTACGGATTGACGTGGAGCGCCGCCTCCTCGAGGCCCTGCTCCCCGAGGAGGAATTCCAGCGCCGAAGGGCAACCTGGAGGCCCCGGTCTCCCGCCTTCGCCCACGGCCTCTTCGCCCGCTACGCGGGCCTCGTGGCCCAAGCGGACGAGGGGGCAGTTTTGGAGCAGCCTAAGGGGGATTAACCCCCTCGGGGCTGAGGTCGCGCCCCCGTTCCTTAGCCACCTCCTCAGGGGCAAAGGCTTCGCCCTTGGCCCCGAGGAGGTTTTTGAGGAGGTTCAGAAGCTCAGCCACCTCCGCGTCCTTAAGCTGGTAGAAGCCGGGCATAAGTCCGGCCTTGCCCTTACGGCCATAGAGGATGACCTGGACCAAATACCGCCGCCCCTCCGGGGTGGCCCAGTAGGAGGAGGCCGCCTGGAGGCCAGGGTACCCCCGCGCCCCCTGGGCCTTTTCCCCATGGCATACGGCGCAGGCCCTGAGCCAAAGCCCTTCTGGCCCCTGGGCCCAGGCTAGGCCAAAGGCGACCAAAAGCCAGAAGGGGATCTTCATGCCCCCATTCTACCCCCAAACCCCGCTCCCTGGCCTTTAGCGGGCCTTTACCTCCGTCCAGACCCGATCATAGAGGGCGATGTCGGGCCCCAGGTCCTCGAGGTACTCAAGCTTAGCCCGCGCCTTTGGCGGGGGAAAGGCCACGGGGTCCTCCCGTAGCCCAGGGTCCAGGAGGGGTATGGCCGGGGCCACCGGGGTAGCGTAGCGGGTGTAGTTGGCGAGGGCCGCGGCGTTTTCCGGCTCGAGGAGAAAGTCCACAAAGCGGTAGGCCAGGTCCTGGGCTGGACCCCGCCTCAGGATCACCATGGCGTCCGTCCAAAGGGTACCCCCCTCCTTGGCTAGAGCGTAACGCAACCGGGGATCCTCACCCCTAGCCTGGAGGACATCCCCCGAGTAGGCAAGCCCCAAAGCCGCATCCCCCCCAAGGATCCGGTTCAAACCCTCTATACCCCCCGCAAACCCCAAGGAGCGGGCCTTGGCCTGGAGGAGGAGGTCCTTGGCCTTCTCCAGGGCCGCTGCGTCCCGGGTGTTTGCGGAATAGCCCAGGTACTTGAGGGCCGCCCCAAGGGTCTCCCGCATCTCGTCCAGGAGGTAAAAGGGGCCCACGGCCTTCTCGGGATCGAAAAGCACCGAGAAGGAATCCACCGGCCCCTTGACCCGATCCTCCCGGTAGGCTATCCCGGTGGTGCCCCAAAGGTAGGGCACGGAGTAGGCAAGGCCCGGATCATAGGCCGGGTTTTGGAAAAAGGGGTCCAGGTTCTTCAGGCCGGGAAGACGCCCCTTATCCAGGGGAAGGATCAGGCCCTCCCGGGCCATCTGCAGGACGTAGTAGTCCGGGGCCACCACCAGGCTGAACTCCCGGTCCGCCCCCGCCTTGAGCTTGGCGAGCATAGCCTCCGGGGACTCAAAGGTGTCCATGACCACCCGGGCCCCGGTCTCCCTTTGGAACTTTTCTAAAAGTTCCCCAGGAATGTAGTCCGCCCAGTTGAGGAAGTAAAGGGTTGCCTCCCCTAAGCCCTTAGGGCGGAGGAAGAGGAGGAAACCCACCCCTATGGCCAAAAACCCCAAGATCCCGAGGACGATCCCCCGCATCCCCCTAAGGGTACCGGAAAGGAGCCCCCCCGCCAAGCCCTAAGGGCGCCGCCGGCCAAGGGCATAGCCTAAGGCCAAGAGAAAGGCGCTAAGCCCCACGATGAGGGTGGAAAGGGCGTGGACCTTGGGGCTTACCCCCAGTTTCACGCTGGAATAGATGTATAGGGGCAAGGTGGTGGCCCCAGGTCCTGCGGTGAAGAAGGTGACCACGAAGTCGTCCAGGGAAAGGGTGAGGGCAAGGAGGGCCCCCGCCACCACCCCAGGCCAGGCCAAGGGCAGGGTTACGTGGAGGAAGGTCTGGAGGCCCCTTGCCCCCAGGTCCCGGGCGGCCTCCTCGAGGCTAGGGTCTAGGAGGAGAAGCCGGGCCCGGACGACCAAGGTGACAAAGGCCACCTGGAAGGTGATATGGCCCAGGATCACCGTGAGGAGGGAAAGGCGGGGAAAACCCAGGACCTCCCGGCTTAGGGCGAAGAGGAGGAGCAAGGAGATCCCCATGACCACATCCGGCACCGCCACGGGGACATAGAGGAGGTAACCGAGGAAGCCCCGACCGGGGAAGCGGTGACGGACCAGGCCCAAGGCAAGGAGGGTCCCCAGCACGGTGGAGACGAGGGTAGAGACCAGGGCTACGGTAAGGGTGTTTAGGGCGTACTCCCAGATCCGGGGGTCTTGAAAGAGGGCCCGATACCAGTCCAAGGTGAAGCCCGTGAACTGGACCCCACGACGGCCCTGGTTGAAGGAAAGGGCCACCACCACCAGGATGGGGAGGTAAAGGAAGAGGTAAACGAGAAGGGCGTGCAGGGCCAAAAGCCGCCTCATACCAGCTCCTCAAGGCGCCTCAGGCGGCCATAGAGGAAAAGGGCTAGCAGCACGAACCCCATGAGGATCACGCTCATGGCCGCTCCGAAGGGCCAGTCCCGGGTCACCCCGAACTGCTGCTGGATGAGGTTCCCAATCAGGACCACCCGCCCAGCCCCCAAGAGGTCCGCGATGACAAAGGTCCCCGTGGCGGAGATAAAGACCAGGGCGCTTCCTGCAAAGAGCCCGGGGTAAGTCTGGGGCAATACTGCGTGGAAAAAGGCCCTCAAGGGCCGCGCCCCCAGGTCGTAGGCAGCCTCCAAAAGCTGCCAGTCCAGGCGCTCCACCGCCGCATAAAGGGGTAGGACAAAAAAGGGCAGGTAGGTGTAAAGGGTGGCCAAGACCACCGCAGTAAGGGAGGGGTAAAGGGTGACGGGCCCCACCCCCAAAAACCCCAAAAGGGCGTTCACCAAACCCTCCCGCTGGAGAAGGACCAACCAGGCATACGTGCGGATGAGGAAGTTGGTGAAAAAAGGGATGAGGAGGAGGAGAAGGAGGAGGTCCTTGCGGGGGTGCCGGGCCAGGTAGAAGGCTAGGGGATAGCCCAAGGGTAAAGCAAGAAGGGTAACCAGGGCCCCAAGGAGAAGGCTCTGCAGAAAGACCTCGAGGTAAAGGGGGCTGAAAAAGCGGGCGTAGTTGTGGAAGCCCAAAGGCGGGCTAAGCTCCC
The DNA here is from genome assembly GCA_041641215.1 of Thermaceae bacterium. Taxonomy (GTDB): domain Bacteria; phylum Deinococcota; class Deinococci; order Deinococcales; family Thermaceae; genus Thermus. The sequence continues at coordinate 23,188 of JBEPYU010000017.1, read as the reverse complement.
CATAGGGGCCACGGGCGTGGAGGGAAACCCAGAGCACGAGGAGGCTTGGGAGGAGTACAAAAAGCCAAAGCCAAAGCGCCCCTGGCACCACGGTGACGAGGAGGCGCAAAAAACGCTTGGAGAGGGAGGCCGCCTCATTCATACACGACCACCAGGTTCTCGGGGGGCAGGTAACAGTAGACCTCCTCCCCATACCCAAACTCCTCCGCCCCCGGGGCCTGGAGGTCCTGGTTCAGGGTATAGGCCAGGAGACGGGTCTCCCCCGCCCGTAGGTAATACTGGTTCTCCGCCCCCGTGTAGACGATCTCCTCCACCCGCGCAGGCACGAGGTTCACCTGGGGCTTACCCGGAGCAGAGGCCGGGTAAAGGCGGATCTTCTCGGGGCGTATTGCGAGGAGACCGGGCCTTTCCAAGGGATGGGGCAAGACCAAAGGGCCCAAGGGGGTGTGGGCACCCTGGGCATGGGGGGTGGCGGGAAGGAGGTTGGAGCGGCCCAAGAACTCCGCCACAAAACGATTCCTGGGCTTTTCGTAAACCTCGTCTGGAAGGCCCACCTGCTCGATCCTCCCCGCGCGCATGACCGCTAGGCGATCCGACATGACCAGGGCCTCCTCCTGGTCGTGGGTGACGAAGATGAAGGTGGTGCCAAGCCGCCTCTGAAGCTGCATGAGCTCCACCCTCAGCTCCTGGCGGAGCCTTGCGTCCAAGGCGGAAAGGGGTTCGTCCAAAAGGAGCAGGGTGGGCTCGAGGACCAAAGCCCGGGCCAAGGCCACCCGCTGCTTCTGTCCCCCGGAAAGTTCCCTTGGGTACCTCCTCTCGAGGCCCAAAAGGTCCACAAGTTCTAAGGCCCAGGCCACTTTCTTCCGGATCTCCCCAGGAGGAAGGCCCTTCATCCTGAGGCCAAAGGCCACGTTGGCCTCCACGGTCATGTGGGGAAAGAGGGCGTAGTTTTGGAAAACGGTGTTGACGGGTCTCTCGTAGGGGGGTACCCGGGCCATGTCCCGCCCCTCGATGAGGATCTGCCCCCCGTCTGGGGTCTCAAACCCCGCAATGAGGCGAAGGAGGGTGGTCTTGCCGCAACCCGAAGGGCCGAGCAGGCTGAAAAACTCCCCCCGGTAGACCTCGAGGTCCACCCCCTCTAGGGCCACCACCCCTCCGTAGGCCTTGCGCACCCCCTTAAGGGAAAGGACCACTTCCCGCTCCCCGGCCACGGCCCCTAGTTTAGAAGGCCCGCCCCCCAGGGGCAAGCCTCAAGGGACCATGCGGTCCCGATGGACCAAAAGCACCAATCCCAAGGCCCACAAGGTAGCCGCAAGGCTAGAACCCCCGTAGGAGAAAAGGGGCAGGGTCAGGCCGGTCACGGGCATCACCCCTAGGGCTACCCCTAGGTTGACCAGGACCTGGAAGCCCAGGATGCTCGCCATACCCCCGATGAACAAGCGGTCTGCAAGCCGGGGGCACTCGGAGGCCATGCCGAAAAGCCGAAGGAGCAAAAGGCCGTAAAGCGCCAGCAGGGCTACCACCCCCACAAAGCCCCACTCCTCGGCCCAAACCGCAAAGGCAAAGTCGGTGTGGTGGAAGGGAATAAAGCCGAGCTGGGCCTGGGTGCCCTGGCGGTAGCCCTTGCCCAAAAGCCCCCCAGAGCCCACGGCGACTGTGGACTGGATGACCTGGAAACCCCTTCCCAAGGGATCCCTATAGGGGTCCAGGACGATGAGGATGCGTTCCTTTTGGTAGGGCTTAAGCTGGGGCCAGACCACGGTAGGGACTACAAGGGCCAAGGCCAGGGTTGCCCAAAGGAGGTGCCGCCAGGGGAGACCCCTTAGGAAAAGCACGCTCAAGGCCCCAAAGAGGACCACCAGAGCCCCCCCGAGGTCGGGCTGGAGGAGGAGAAGCCCCACCACGGGCAGGGTCACCAAAAGGGGCAGGGCATAATCCCAAAGCCCCCGGATGGGATGGCCCTCCACGAGCCGGGCCAGGACAAGGAGGACGGCCACCTTGGCGAGCTCCAAAGGCTGGAACTGCAAAGGGCCAAGGACAAACCAGGCCTTGGCCCCATTGATCTCCCGGCCTAGGAAGAGGACCGAGGCCAAAAGGAAGACAGCCACCCCATAAAGGGGCCAAGCCCAGGCGAAAAGGGTTCTCCGCTTTAGGAACTGAAAGGATAGGGCCAACCCAAGGCCCAACAGCAAGGCTAGGCCCTGGCGGATCAGCAACCCTGGGGCGGCGCTTCCCAGGTTGACGAAGCCCAGAAAAAGGATGAGAAAAGCCCAAGCGACCAGGGCCCAGTCGTAGGAGAGGAGCCTAAGCCTGCGCACCCTTAGCCTTACCCCAAGGCCCGAAGGAAGCCCACCTTGCCTTCCCCCTTCACCTAGCCTAGGGCCGCAAGGGGATGTCTGCGACCAGGACCACCCGCTCCCCCCGCTCCTCGAGGATCACCGAGATCCCCTCCTCTTGGGCCGGGAAGTAGCGGCGGAGAACCGTGAGGAGGTCCTGTTTGAGTTCTTCCCAAAGCCCAGCGGGAAGCTGGGCCCGATCATAGGTCAAAACAAGCTTGAGCCGCTCCTTGGCCTTATCCTTGGCCCTTTGCCGCTTGGGCCACATCACCGCCCTCCGAAAAGCCTCCTGAACAACGCCAAAAGACCCATATCCCCATCTGGGACAAAGGGAACCTCTTCTCCCCGAATGCGCCGGGCGGTATCCCAAAAGGCTCTACCCGCTGGGGTTTCCTTAAGAACCAAGAGTTCCCCCTGGTTGGTGGCAATTAGGACGGATTCGTCCTCGGGAACGATGCCGATGGGCTTAAGGCCCAGGATCTCCACCACGTCCTCCACGGAAAGCATATCCCCCCGGGCCACCATCTTGGGCCTTAGGCGGTTGATGAGGAGGAAGTTCTCCCGGATCTCCCGGGCCTCCAAGAGGCCGATCACCCGGTCCGCATCCCGAATGCTCGCCACCTCGGGGTTCACCACCACCAAGGCCCCTTCCGCCGGGGCCACTGCGGTCTGGAAACCCTTTTCTATGCCCGCAGGGGAATCGATAAGCACCCGGTCAAAGCCCTCCTCTTCGAGGAGATAGCGGACCACGTCCCGGAATCGGGCTGGGTCCAGGGCCTCCTTGTCTTTGGTTTGGGAGGCGGGAAGAAGGTAGAGGTTCTCCACCCGCTTGTCCCGGATGAGGGCCTGCCTTGGCCTGGCCCGCCCCTCCAGGACGTCGATGAGGTCAAAAACCACCCGCCCCTCGAGGCCCATGACCACGTCCAGGTTCCTAAGGCCCACGTCCACATCGATGACCGCCACCTTTTCCCCCAGTTTGGCCAGGGCTGCCCCCAGGTTGGCGGTGGCCGTGGTCTTCCCTACCCCCCCCTTCCCTGAGGTCACCACGATGGCCCGGGCCCTCATCGCGCCTCCTCTAGGGGGTTTAGGATCCCCTCTAGCCCGAGGACAAAGCCCAACACCCGCTCACCTCGAGGGGTCAGGGTGTACTCCACCCGGGGGGGGACCTCGGGGTAGGCCCGTCGCCCCACCAAGCCGGTGAGGTGGAGTTCCCGCAGGCGTTCAGCCAGGGTCCTCGGGGAAAGGTAAAGAGCCTCCTCCAGCTCAGAAAAGCGGGCAGGCCCCCGCTCGAGGGCCGCCAAGACCTCCGTGGCCCCCCGACGGGCCAGGAGCCTCAGGACCTTTTTGGTCTCCTTGGAGAGGGCCATGCCCTAATGCTATCAAAGCCACTAGGGAAAGACCCCTTGCCCTTTGGCCTGCTAAACCCTAGCCTAAGGCCATGGAGGACCCCAAGCCGGACTGGAAGGATTTCCTGGCCATGACCTGGGCCGCCTACAGCCTCCTCCTGCCCCCCCTCCTCCTCATCCTCGGCACCTTGTTCCTCGTGGTCCTCCTGATCGGCCTCCTCCTATAGGCCATGGAGGGGAAACCCGGGTCTCCTGGGTATTTGGAGGACCTGGAGCCCCTAAGGGGCTTGAGCCCTTCGGGAAGGCCCTACCGCTCGGGAGGCCTCAGGGCTATAGGGACGTGGCCACCTTCCGCTACACCACCAGGCGGTCTAGACCCGGGTGGAGGGGAGGACGGGGACCGAAGGGAGCCTAGCCCTTCTTGAGCCGCTCCACCACGCTTTGGTCCTCGAGGGTGGTGGTGTCCCCCTTGATCTCCTCCTCCCCTGCGGCCACCTGGCGGAGGAGGCGGCGCATGATCTTGCCCGAGCGGGTCTTGGGCAGGGCGTCCGCGAAGCGGATCTCCTCCGGGCGGGCGATGGGGCCGATGACCTTGACCACGTGGGCCTTGAGTTCCTCCTTGAGGGCCTCGCTCGGTTCCACTCCCTCCCTCAAGGTGACGAAGGCCACGATGGCCTCCCCCTTGATGGGGTCAGGCCGCCCCACCACCGCAGCCTCGGCCACCGTGGGGTGGCTCACCAAGGCCGACTCGATCTCCATGGTCCCCAGGCGGTGCCCGGCCACGTTTAGGACATCGTCCACCCGGCCCTGGATCAGGTAGTACCCCTCCCCATCCCGCCGGGCCCCGTCCCCGGTGGTGTAGACGCCGGGGTGCTGGCTGAAGTACTGCCGGAGGAAGCGGTCGGGATCCCCCCAAACGGTGCGCAGGGCCGAGGGCCAGGGGCGTTTGATCACGAGATCCCCGCCCCGCTCGGGATCGGCGATGGGTTGGTGGCCCTCATCCAGGATATCCGGCACCACCCCGAAGAAGGGCTTCCCCGCGCGGCCCGGCTTCATGGGGTGGGCCCCGGGCAGGGTGGTGATCATGATCCCCCCGGTTTCCGTCTGCCACCAGGTGTCCACGATGGGGCAGCGCCCCTTGCCGATCACCCGGTAGTACCAAAGCCAGGCCTCGGGGTTGATGGGCTCCCCCACCGTGCCAAGAAGCCTCAAGGAGTCCAGGCGGTGGCGGTTCGGCCACTCCTCCCCCCAGCGCATGAAGGAGCGGATGGCCGTGGGGGCGGTATAGAGGATGGTCACCCCGTACTTGTCCACGATGCGCCAGAAGCGATCGGGCTCGGGCCAGTTGGGGGCCCCCTCGTACATGAGGGTGGTGGCCCCGTTGAGAAGGGGTCCATAGAGGACGTAGGAGTGGCCCGTGATCCAGCCCACGTCCGCAGTGCACCAATGGAGGTCCTCGTCCTTGAGGTCAAAGACGAGCTTGGTGGTGTAGTAGACGTAGGTCATGTAGCCGCCCAGGGTGTGGAGCACCCCCTTGGGCTTGCCTGTGGAACCCGAGGTGTAGAGGATGAAAAGGGGCTCCTCCGCCTCCATGGGCTCAGCCTCGCACCGGTCCTCCGCCCCCTCCATGAGTTCGTGCCACCAGAGGTCCCGCCCCTCTGTCCAGGGGATCTCCTCCCCGGTGCGGCGCACCACGATCACCTTCTCTACCGGGGCTTCCTTTAGAGCCTCGTCCGCGTTCTTCTTCAGGGGCACGATCTGGCCCCGGCGGTAGCCCCCATCCGCAGTGATGAGGACCTTGGCCTGAGCATCCCGGATGCGGTCGGCAAGGGCACTGGCGGAAAACCCCCCGAAGACCACGGAGTGGACCGCCCCGATCCGGGTAGAGGCCAGCATGGCGATGGCCGCCTCGGGGATCATGGGGAGGTAAAGGGTCACCCGGTCCCCCCTCTTGACCCCGAGGCTTTTCAGGACGTTCGCGAACTTCTGCACCTCCCGGAAGAGGTCCTGGTAGGTGAGGACCCGCTCCTCCCCCGGTTCTCCCTCCCAGATGAGGGCGGCCTTGGTACGGCGCCAGGTCCTCACGTGCCGGTCCAGGGCGTTATAGGAGAGGTTGGTCTTGCCCCCCACAAACCACTTGGCGTGGGGCAGGTCCCCCTCCAGGACCTTTTCCCAGGGGGTGAACCAGTGGAGCTCCGAGGCCACCCGGCCCCAGAACCCCTCGGGGTCCCGAAGGCTTTCCTCGTAAAGCCTCTGGTATTCCTCCTCGCTCTTGATGTGGGCCTTTTGCCGGAAGGCCTCGCTGGGGTAGATGACGTGCTCCTCCTTAAGAAGTCCCTCAATCTGGCTCATGCCGACCTCCTTTATCCCAGGAAGTTAACCGCCCCTAAGGGGTGGGTCAAGAAAAGGGGGCTTTCGCCTATGGATGAAAAGAGCCGTCTTCCTTGACAGGAAGCTCCACCTAAGGGAACCTAGAACCATAGGCATGTACCCCGGCCGGAAACTGAGCACCGTGCGCTCGGCCCTCGAGGCCCTGGCCTTCCTCGCCCGCCACCCCGAAGGGGTGGGGGCCAAGGAGGTGGCCCGGCACCTCGGGAAAAGCCTCTCCGCAGCCTACGCCCTCCTCAATAGCCTGGTGGAGGCGGGCTTCGCCCTGAAAACGGAGCACCTTTACCGACCCCTTCCCCACCCACCCCCAGCCTCCCTTCCCGAGCACCCCTTGGAGGAAGCCCTAGAGGAGCTTTACGCCCGCACCCGGGAGCGGAGCTACCTGGTCCTCCTCCTTCCCGAAGGGCCAAGGCTCAGGACCAGGGGGCGGCAGGGGCAGCCCAACCCCCTAGGGGAGGCCCTGCCCCCAGAGTGGCACGCCCTGGCCCTGGGCAAGGTGCTCCTGGCCTTCGGTTCCTTTCCCCTACCCCCCCTCACCCCTAAGACCCCCTACACCCTCACGGACCCGGAGGCCTTGGAGGCCGAGCTCAGGCGGATCCGGGCCAGCGGGATTGGGGTGGAGATGGAGGAGTACACCCTAGGGATCTCCGGGATCGCCGTCCCCCTTTTCGGCCCCAAGGGCCAGCTCCTTGGGGCCTTGGGGGTGAAGGTGCCCTCCCGCCGTTTCCCCTTGGCCTTTCCCCGCCTGGCCCGGGCCCTTATGGAAATCGCCCAGATCACCCCGTGCCTGGAAAGCCCCGTAGAACCCAGGCCCGAGGGAGGCCCCATCCGCCTCGGGGCCTCCCCCACCCATCCCCCCGAAAACCCTCCAGAGGACCTAAGGGCAGGGGCCAACCTCCAGGCCTACGCCGAGGCCTACCGGGCAAGCCTCGAGGACCCCGGGGGCTTCTTTGGGAACTTCGCAAGGGAATTCTTCTGGTTTGCCCCCTGGAAGGAGGCCTACGACCCAAAGACGAGGCGCTGGTTCCTTGGGGGCAAGACCAACGCCGCGGTGAACGCCCTAGACCGGCACCTCCCCGAAAAGGCCCAGCAGGTGGCCCTCATGGTCTTGGATGGGGGAGGGCAGTTGGGCAAGTGGACCTACCGGGAGGTGCGGGAGCTTTCCGCAAGGCTTGCGGGCCTCCTCAAGCGCCTAGGGATAGGGGTGGGGGACCGGGTGGCCATGTACCTGCCCACGGGCCTCGAGGCTGCCCTCACCGCCTTGGCCTCGGCCAGGATCGGGGCTACCCACCTGGCGCTGCCCCTAGGTCTAGGCCCCGAGGCCTTAAGGGAGCGGCTAAGGCAAAGCCGGGCCAAGGCCTTGGTGGCCACCGACCTGGCCTTCCGCCGAGGCCGGCCCTTCCCCTTGCGGGCGGTGGTGGAGGAGGCCACCCGGGGGCTTAGCCTTGAGGTCCTCTGGGTTCCAAGAGGGGGAAGCGAGTTCCTAGAGCAGGTCCTCGAGGCCAAGGAGGCGGAGCCCGAGCCCCTTCCCCCGGACCATCCCCTTTTCCTCCTCTACACCTCGGGCTCCACGGGCACCCCCAAGGGGGTCCTCCACGGCCACGGGGGGTACATGGTGGGGGTGGCCTGGGCCCTGCGCTACCTCTTTGACCTCAAGCCCGGGGAGGTCTTCCACACCACCGCGGACCTCTACTGGATCGTGGGCCACTCCTTTGGCCTTTACGCGCCCCTTTTCCTTGGGGGAACGAGCCTCCTCGTGGAGGACCCTCCCGACCACCCGAGCCCCACGGCCTTTTACGAGCGGATGAAGGGGCTTGGGGTGGGCCTTCTCCTCACCTCCCCCTATTGGCTTGGGGTCTTGCGCCGCCACGGGGAGGCCCGGCCCACCCCTTTGCGGCTCGTGGGAAGCGTGGGAGAGGTGCTACACCCGGAGCTTTGGCGCTGGACCCGGGAACACCTGGCCTGGCCCCTGGACAACTGGTGGCAGACGGAGCTTGGGGCTCCGGCCCTCGCCACCCCCTTGGGCCTCCCCGCCAAGCCCGGGGCCGTGGGGGTGCCCCTTCCCGGGGTGGAGGCCCGGGTGGTGGACGAGGCGGGGAATGTCCTGCCCCCTGGGGCCAAAGGAGAGCTTGTGCTCCTCCGCACAGGCCCTGCGGCCATGGTGGGCCTTTTGGGAGGGGCCAACCCCTGGCAAGGGGGCCTATACCGCACGGGGGACCTGGCGGTGATGGACGAGGAGGGGTACTTCCAGATCCTGGGCCGTCGGGAGGACCTGATCAAGGTGGGGGAGGCCCGGCTTGGCACGGCTGAGGTGGAGGCCATCGCCCTCACCCACCCCCAGGTGGCCGAGGCCGCAGCCCTTGGCCTGCCCCGCCTCGAGGGGGAGACCTTGGTCCTCTTTGCTGTACCCAAGGTGAAAAACCTCCCCGAGGAGTTCAAGCCCCTCCTCGCGGAGAAGGTCAAAGCCCACCTCCTGAAAAACCTGGGCCCCATCCCCGCCCTCGAGGTCGTCCTGGTGGAACGCCTGCCCCGCACGCCAAGCGGGAAGATCCTAAGGCGCCGCCTCAGGGCTGAGCTCCTGGGGTTTGACCCAGGGGAAGAACCCTCCCCCTAGGAGGAAACCCCTCCTTTACACTCCCCCGCAAAACTCTGGTTTTCTTGACGCTCCGGCGAGGGGGCTTCTACTATAGGCAGCAACCGTTAGCCGGACCCAGGCTTTCCCAAGGGCCCTTGGGGGTTTGGCGACGGTCCTAGGAGGTGGATATGGCCAAGGAGATACCTAAAGAAGTCCAGGACTGGTACTGGAAGAAGGTGCAGCAGGTAACCCTACTGGCCCTTGCCCTTTGGATCCTGATCGCCATGGTGCTACCGGTCCTTTCCCCCCTCTTTAAGGGGGTTAGCCTCGGCTCGCTACCACCCCTTCACTGGTACATCAACGCTTTTATCGTCATCGTCCTGGGCATCGTCCTGATCTTTTGGTATGCGGCCAAGATGAACCAGCTGGACCAAGAGCTCCAGCGGCGCATCCAAGAAAGGAGGTAAGGCATGTCCCCAGGCCTTCGCATCTCACCTGCGGTTCGGAACCCCCTGATTACCGCCATTGCGGTCATCATCCTTGCGGCTTTGGTCTACCCATTCGGCAAGGAATACCTCACCTCCCTGATCCTGATCCTAGGGAGCATCGGGGTCTACCTGGTCCTGGCCCTTTCCATCCGCTCCCAGTCCACCGGGGACTTCTACGTGGCCGGGCGCTCCATCCCTGCCCTGGTCAACGGGGCGGCCACCGCTGCGGACTGGATGTCTGCGGCGAGCTTCCTCTCCATGGCCGGGATCATCGCCTTCCTGGGCTTTGACGCCCTGCCTTACGTCATCGGCTGGACCCTTGGGTACACCCTGATGGCCTTTACCATTGCGCCTTTCGTGCGCAAGTCGGGCACCTACACCGTGCCCGAGCTCATCGAAAGGCTGGCCGCAGGCTGGCCCACCGCCCGGGTGGTTGCGGTCCTCATGGTCTTCATCACCTCCCTCACCTACCTCACCGCCCAGCTCACCGGGGTGGGGGTGGTCTTCTCCCGTTTCCTGGGCATTCCCGCGACCCTCGCGGTCTTCGTGGGGGTGTTTGGGGCCTTGGCCTACGCCTGGACAAGCGGCTGGCGCAGCATCACCTGGGTGCAGTTCGTCCAGTACTGGGTGCTCATCACCATGTACCTCACCCCCATCGCCATCGCCGGGGCCGCCTTGGGCCTCCTCCCCCTACCCTGGTTCCAGTACGGCCCCCTCGTGGGGGAGGTGGAAGCCCGGGAGGCCGCAGCCGGGGTGAGCCCCCTGTGGACCGAGCCCTTTGCCCGGCCCTTTGCGGGAGGCACGGGGCAACTGAACTGGATCCTCTCCGCCTTGGTCCTCATGCTGGGCACCATGGGGCTTCCCCACATCCTGGTGCGCTTCTACACCGTGACCAGCGTGCACGCGGCCCGGGTGAGCGTGGGCTGGGCCCTCCTCTTCATCGGCCTCCTCTACACCTCGGCCTCCATCTACGCGGCCATCGCCCGCCGGGCCATCAGCGACCTCTGGAATAAGCCCCTTGATGTGGTCCAGAACACCCCTTGGGTGCAGAAGTGGCTCCCTACGGGTTTGGTCAAGATCAATGACGCCAACGGCGACGGCATTGTCCAGCCCGCGGAGCTATCCTTCCACAACGACATCGTGGTGGTGGGGATGCCGGACATGTTCGGGATGATCTGGCTCATCGCCCCCCTGGTGGCGGTAGGGGGCCTGGCCGCGGCCCTCTCCACCGCAGACGGCCTCCTCCTCGCCATGTCCACCGCCATCTCCCGGGACATCTACAAGCGCTTCATTAACCCCCAGGCCTCGGAGGAGGGGGAGGTGGGCTTTGTGCGGGTGATGCTGGTGGTGATCGGACTTGTGGGGGGCTTCCTGGGCTACCTGGCCCTGAGCGACCCCACCTTTAACCGTTACGTGGCCCTCATGGTGGGCTGGGCCTTCGTGTTTGCCGCCTCGAGCTTCACCCCCATCATCATGCTGGGCATCTTCTGGAAGCGGCTCAACCGCTACGGGGTGGTGGCCGGAATGGTGGTGGGGATGCTGGTGGCCCTGCCCTATGTGCTGGCAGTGGGGATCTTCAACGCCCAGCCCCTAGAGCTTTTCGGGCAGAAGATCGGGACCATCGCCTGGGGCGTCCTCTCCTCCCTGGCCAACGTCCTGGCTGCGGTGGTGGTCTCCCTCCTCACCCCCCCTGAGGGGAAGGAGCGGGAGGCCTTCATCGACCAGATGCGCCTGCCGGACTAGGGCTAGGCTAGCGTTTCCCAGGGGGCCAGGCTACCCTGGCCCCCTTCTTAAAGGCCGTGAGGACCAAAAGCCGCAAGGACCCAAAGCGGTAGACCTCCGTCACGGCCAGGCGCAGACCCTCCCACTCGTCGTAGCAAAAGCGGCGCCGGCCCCCCAAAAGCCCCTCCCAAAACCCCCTGGCCTCGTCAAAGCAACGGATGGGACGGTCTAGGGGCTTTTGGGTCCAGAGGAAGAGGTGGCAGGCCACCCCGTCCTCGAGGCGGCCCATCCGCCGCACCCCTTGGGCAAAGCGGTCCGCGTAGGCCACAAGCCCCTCAAAGAGGCGCTGGGTTTCCGGGTCCATGGGCCCTATCATAGGGGGCAAGGCATGGCCCAAGAAAGAAGGGAAACCCCATCCCACCCCGAGCGGTGGGAGCTGAACCCCACCTTCCTTGCCCCCATCGGGGACCTCGTCCGCCGCCCTCCCCTTTTCGTGGAGCGGGAAACGAGCGTGGCTGAGGCCGCAAGGCGCATGCGGGAGGCCAACGCCTCCAGCGTCCTGGTCCAAGGGGAGCCCCTAGGGATCCTCACGGACCGGGACCTGAGGAACCGGGTCCTGGCCGCGGGGCTTCCCCCCTCTACCCCCGTGGGGAGGGTCATGTCCTCTCCCCTTTTCGCCCTCCCCAAGAACACCCCCCTCTACGAGGCCATGGCCCAGATGGTGGAAAGGGGGATCCACCACCTGGCCGTCTCCGAAGGGGAGAGGATCCTGGGGGTCATCACCCACACGGACCTCCTCCTCCACGAGGCCCAAAGCCCCCTCCTTCTCCTTCGGCGCATCGAGCGCTTGGAGCTTAAGGCCTACGCCGCAGAAGTAGCCCGGCTGGTAACCCGCCTCCTGGAGGGGGGCCTTTCCGCCTTGGCCATCGGCCGGGTGGTGGCCAGCCTCAACGACGCCCTTATCCGCAGGCTCCTCAAGGAGGCGGAAGGGGCCCTAGGCCCTCCCCCAACCCCCTATAGCCTGATCGTCTTTGGCTCGGAGGGGCGGAGGGAGCAAGCCCTCCTCACGGACCAGGACAACGCCCTGGTCCTAGGGGAAGAGGGGCACGAGGGCTACTTCCAGGCCCTGGCCGAGCGGGTGGTCTCAGGCCTGGTCCAGGCCGGGATCCCCGCCTGCCCTGGGGGGTATATGGCCACCCGTTGGCGGAAGACCCTTGGGGAGTGGGAGGCGACCTTCCGGGCCTGGACCAAGGAGCCCGAACCCCAGGCCCTTTTGGAGGCCCAGATCTTCTTTGATTTCCGGCCGGTGGGCGGGGACCTTCCCATAGGGCCCTTGGAGGAGGCGGTGCGGGCCTATGGGCAAGAGCCCCTCTTCCTCCGCCACCTGGCCCAGGCGGCCCTAGCCTTCCGCCCCCCCTTGGGCCTTTGGGGGCAGGTGCGGACGGAAGGGGGGTATCTGGACCTCAAGCGCTACGCCTTGGCCCCCATCGTAGCCCTGGCCCGGCTTTACGCCCTCGAGGCGGGAAGCCCCTCCAGGAGCACCCTCGATCGTCTCGAGGACGCGGCCCAAGCGGGCATCCTCAGGGGGGAAGCCGCGGAGAGCCTCAAGGAGGCCTACCGTTTCTTCTTCCGTTTGCGGCTGGAAAGGCAGCTCCAGGCCCTTAAGGAGGGAAAGCGTCTGGAAAACCGCCTCTTTTGGCGGACCCTTCCCTTAGGGATCCGGCAAACCATAAGGGCTCACTTGTACACCCTTGTGACGGTCCAGGAGAGCACCGCGTTGCGGTTTGGCTTGAGGTGAAGGATGGGAAGGCCCAACCTCTACCCCCGCCTCCTAGGGGCTATCCTCCTAGGGCTAGGCCTCCTCGTGGGGACCTCGGCCTTGGGCCTCCTCCTCCTAGGCCAGGGAAGGCCTGGCCTCATTCCCGCCCTTCAGGAGGCGGCCCAGGAAAGGCTACCCTACCTTCTCCTTCTCCTCCTCCTTGCCCTCCTCCTCCTTTGGCTTCTCCTCGAGCCCCTCCTCCTTGGGCCCCTTAGGGCCGCCCGGGCCTTGGCCCAGGAGGTGGAGATCCTCCTCCTAAACCCCAAGCACCGCCTTAAGGCCCAAGGTCCTGAATGGGTGGAGCTCGCCCGGCAGATCAACCGCCTGGCCGAAGAGCGCACCCGCCTCCTGGAACGGGCGGAGGAGATAGCCGCCGAGGGGCGGCGCCTCCTGGAAAGGGAGCGGGAGAGGCTTTCCGCCCTCCTCGGCCACCTTCCCCACGGGGTGGTCCTGGCCAATCCCCAAGGCCTCGTCCTCCTCTACAACCCCGCGGCCAAGGCCCTCCTTGGGGAAAGGCTCGCCGCGGGCCAAAGCCTCTTTGGCCTCCTGGACCGGGAGCTCTTGGCCTACGCCTTGGCCTTTCCGGAAAGGGCCTTCCGCTTCCTTGGGCCCCAGGGGCCCCTACGGCTTTGGGCCTCCCCCCTAGAGGAGGGGCTTTTGGTCCTCTTGGAAAGGGAGGAGATAGACCCCCAGGCCCTCGAGGACCTCTACCGCAAAGTAAAGGCCCTGGCCTCTTGGGCCCGGGAAGGGGAGGCCAAGGCCCTAGCCCAGGAGGCCCTGGCCCTCCTCCAGCGCCTGGACCCCGCCTTGGCCGGGGAGGCCCTACCGGTCCCGAGGCTCCTTGCCCTCCTGGGGGAGGCCTTTGAGGGCCAGCTGGGCCTAAGCCCGGGCCTTTGGCTCACCCCCGAGGCCAAGGGGGCCTGGGTCAGGGCCAAGACCCTCCCCCTGGCCCAGGGCCTGGTCCAGACCCTAAGGGGCCTCGAGGCCCCCTTTTGGCTCGAGGGGGGGTTGGAGGACGGCTACCTCCGCCTCACCCTCCTTTTGCCCGAAAAAGCCCCCCCGCCCCACCCCTCCCTGGGCCAGGCGGTGGAGGGGGTTGGGGGGGCCCTCCTCGCCCAAGGCCTAGCCCTTTCCCTCCTCCTCCCCCTAGCCCCCAAGCCCCCTCTCCCCCCAAGCCCCAAGGGGCCCCGCCGGGCCTTCCTCCACGAGGCGCCACCCCCTCCCCCAAGCCTAGAGGAGGCCCCCTTGGAGGCCTTGCGCTACACGGCCTTGGACCTGGAGACCACGGGGCTAGACCCGGAAAAGGACGCCATCATCGCCATCGGGGCCGTGCACCTCCTAGGGGGGCAGGTCCTGGCCCACGAGACCTTCGAGGCCCTGGTGAACCCCGGCCGTCCCCTCAACCCCCTCTCCCAGGCGGTCCACGGCCTAAGGGAGGAGCTCCTTCGGGACAAGCCCCCCTTGGACCAGGTCCTCCCCGGGTTGCTCGCCTTCCTCGAGGGCACGGTCCTCATCGCCCACAACGGGGCCTTTGACCTGGCCTTCCTGAGGCGGGCAGGCCTGGAGCCTCCCCCCATGGTGGATACCCTCCTCCTCGCCCACCTCCTCTTCCCCGACCTCAAGGACCACCGGCTGGAGACCCTGGCCCAAAGGCTAGGGGTGCCCGTCCTCGGCCGGCACACCGCCATAGGGGATGCCCTCATGGCCGGGGAGATCTACGCCCGCCTCCTGCCCCTCCTCCGGGAAAAGGGCTACCGCACCCTCCGCCAGGTCCTCGAGGCCTGCGGGAAACTCCCCTTGGCCCAGTTACGGTACTAGAGGCGGGCCAAGGCCCGCCGGCCGATGTCCTTGCGGTAAAGGGCCCCGGGGAAGCGGATCTTGGGGATAAAGGCGTAGGCCCGCTCCAAGGCCTCCCTTAGGTCCTTCCCCAGGCCCACCACGTTGAGGACCCTCCCCCCTGCGCTTTCCAATCCCCCTTCCCCCAGGCGGGTCGCTGCGTGGAAGAGGAGGATTCCCTCCTCGGGCTCGGGGACCTCCAAGGGGATCCCCTTGCGGGGGGCCTCGGGGTAGCCGGGGGCAGCGAGGACCACCGAGGCCGCAGCCCCCGGGGAAAAGGTAAGACGGGTCCCCCTCAAGCGACCCTCCGCCACCTTGAGGGCCAGTTCCACCAGGTCGTCTTCCCAAAGGGGCAGGACAGCCTGGGCCTCGGGGTCGCCGAAGCGGGCGTTGAACTCCAAGACCTTAGGGCCCTCCCGGGTAAGCATGAGCCCTGCATAAACCACCCCCTGGTAGACCACCCCCTCGGCCCTCAGGCCCTGGATAAGGGGCCTAAGGATTTCGGCCTCGATCCGGTGGAGGGTTTGCGGGTCCAGGGGATAAGGGGCTATGGCTCCCATCCCCCCGGTCATGGGGCCTTGGTCCCCATCTAAAAGGCGCTTGTGGTCCTGGGAAGGGATGAGGGGAAGGATCTCCTCCCCGTCCGTAAGGGCCAAGAGGGTGACCTCCTCCCCTTCCAGGTACTCCTCAACCACCACCTCACCCCCCTCGGCCCGGTTCAGGATGTTGGCCACCGCTTGCTTGGCCGTGTGGAGGTCAAAGGCCACCGTGACCCCCTTGCCCGCGGCCAGCCCCGAGTCCTTGACCACGATGGGCACCCCCACCTCCTCCAGGTAGGCCAAGGCCTCCAGGGGCTCCCGGAAGGTCTGGTGGCGGGCGGTGGGGATGCCGTGCCTTTCCATGAAGCCCTTGGCGAAGGCCTTGGAGCCCTCGATCATGGCCGCGCGCTGGGTGGGCCCGAAGATCCTAAGGCCCCGTTCCAAAAAGGCGTCCGCGATCCCCTCCACCAAGGGAGCCTCGGGGCCCACCAGGGTGAGGTCAATCCCCTCCTGCAAGGCCCAGTCCGCCAGCTCTTCCACCTCCCCCGTCCAGGGGACGAGCTCGGCCAAAGCCCCCATGCCGGCGTTGCCGGGGGCGGCGTAGAGCCTCCGCACCAAGGGGCTTTGGGCCGCCTTCCAAAGGAGGGCGTGCTCCCGCCCCCCTGAGCCCACCACCAGCACCTTCATAGGCCCGATTCTACCCGGGCGAGCACCCCCCCTAAGGCCCTCCTCACCCCCTCGGGGAGGGCCTCCACCTCCTCCCGAAGGAGGGGATCCCCTTCCGCAAGGAGCCTGGCCCCAAGGAAGGCCGCCCGCCCCCAGGCCCCGCCCCCCCCGAGGAAGGCCTCCCCCGCCAAGGCTCCCTGGCCTAAGGCCTCGAGGAGGCCCCAGGCCAGGAGGTAGAAGGGCCTGACCCTGGGGGAAAGGCCCCCAAAAAGGCGGGAGGCCTCCGCCCCCAGGCGGGCCTCGAGGTCGGGGGGTGGGGGAAACCCCAAGCCCAGGAGGACGAGGCGCACGGCCTTGGGGTAGAGGCGGTGCTCGGCCTTGAGGACCCGGGCCTCGAGGGAGGCCTCGGTGTCCGCCGGCAGGACGGGCACCCGGGCCTGGAGGAGGATGGGCCCGGTGTCCACCCCCTCGTCCACGAAGTGCACCGTGGTCCCCGTGTAGGCCTCCCGGGCCCTTAGGACCCGCCGGTGGACGCCTAGCCCCGGGTAGTCGGGGAGGAGGGAGGGGTGGAGGTTGAGGAGGCGGCCAAACCAGGCCCTGACGAAGCCCGGGGAAAGGAGGCGCATGAACCCCGCGAGGAGGACGAGGTCCACCTTGCGGTCCTCCAAAAGGCCCAAGGCCTCTCCCTCAAAGGCCCCCCGCCCCTTCCAGGGAACGTGCAAGGCCTCCACCCCCCGCTTCCTGGCCCGCTCCAGGGCCGGGGCCCCCTCCCGCTCGGAGACCACCAGGACCACCTGGCCCAAGGGGTGCCCCTTGGGGAAGGCCTCGAGGAGGGCCTCGAGGTTCGTCCCCCGGCCTGAGGCGAAGACCGCCAACCGGGCCGGGCGGCCTAGGGGAAAGGGCGTAAGCATCATATTACTTCTGGTTCCTGTGCTTCCAGGTTCCAAAAAACTCCACGGGGACTCTCTACCGGGGTCCCCATGCGGGCTTGGGGCCCGCATGGGGTGGTATCAGAGGGCCTCGGGGTGGTGCTTTTGCCAGTAGCGCACCAGGCCCTGGAGGTTCATGTAGGGGGGGTCGGCCAGGGCGTAAAGACGGGCCAGATCCCCCTCCACCCCTGCCCTCCTCAGGTCCTCCCCCCAGTAGGCCTCAAACCTGGGGACCAAGGCCTCAGGGTCCTGACCCTCCTTGAGGCGGGCCAAAACCCAGTCTGCCCAGGCCCTTAAGCGCCCCTCTAAGGCCTCGAGGTGGGCCTCCACGTCCTCGTAGGCCCCGAAATGGGTGAGGTATAGGCGCCTAGGCCTCAAGGCCCGGATCCGGGCCAAGGAACCCATCCAGCCCTCCAGGTGGATGTCGGGGGGCGGGGTGGGGGGAAGGACGGGGCCTTGGGCGATCCGCACCCCGGCGACATCCCCCGTGAAGAGGAGGTCCCCCACCCGGTAGGCGTGGTGGTGGGAGGCGTGGCCTGGGGTCTCCAGGGCCTCCACCCTAAGGCCCCCGATCTCCACCCCTTCCCCGTCCCCCAGGGGCCGGACCTGGGCCTCGGGGATGGGCCGCACCTCCCCCCACAGGGTCCGGAGGAGGTCCCCGTAGATCCGCCCCGCGGAGGCCAGGAGCCTCGAGGGGTCCACGAGGTGGGGTGCCCCCCGGGGGTGGACATAGACCGTGGCCCCAAGCTCCGCAAAGCGCCAGGCCGCCCCCGCGTGGTCCAGGTGGATGTGGGTCACGAAGACGTGCCGGACCTCCTCGGGGGCCACGCCCTTTTCCCTTAGGGCAGCCTCCAGGGCGGGAAAGGTGCTTTCGGGGCCAGCCTCGATGAGGAGGGGACCTCCCTCCGTCTTGAGGAGAAAGCTGGCAATGACCCTTTCTGCCCCTTGGAAGCGGGTGTCCAGTACCTCGACCTCCATCCCTAACCCTCCTTGGGCCCGATGAGGGCGTAGAGGGAACCCACCCCCTCCACCTCCACCCGGATCCGGTCCCCAGGGGCCAGGGGCCCCACCCCTTGGGGGGTGCCCGTGAGGACCACGTCCCCGGGCTCTAAGGTCATGAAGCTGGAGATGTAGGCCAAGATCCGGGCCACGGGGAAGATCATGGCCGAGGTGGGAGCCTCTTGGCGGAGTTCCCCATTCACCCAGGTGCGCACCCAGGTGGCCCCAGGGTCCAGGTCCGTCTCCACCCAGGGGCCTAGGGGGAGGAACCCGTCCGCGCTTTTGGCCCGCACCCACTGGAGGTCCTTCCTCTGGACATCCCGGGCGGTGAGGTCCAAGGCCGCGGTGTACCCCAGGACATGGTCCAAGGCCGCCTCCTCCGGCACCTTGCGCATCCGCTTGCCGATGACCACCGCAAGCTCCCCCTCGTAGTGGAGCTCCTGGGTGAAGGCGGGGTAGGGCACGGCCTCCGCGGTGGCCCAAGGGTCCAGGGGGTGGCCCGGCCGGGCCAGGGCGTTAGGGGCCTTGAGGAAAAGCCCGGGCTCCTCCGGCACCTCCCCCCCAAACCCCGGGGCCATCTCCCGGATGTGGTCCAGGTAGTTCCGCCCCACGCAGACGATCTTGCTGGGCTTGGCCGGGGGGAGGAGGGTCACCTCGGCCAGGGGGTAGCGGCGGCCCGTGGGCTTTCCCAAGGGGCCTTCCGTTTCCACCACCACCTCTCCCTCCAAGACCCCGAAGCCCTCCGGGGCAAAGCGGAGAAGCCTCATGCCCCCATACTACAAGGGCAGGCCGAGGACCTTCCCTTAGAGTGGGGGATATGCGTTGGGAACTCTTGGCCAACCTCGTGCGCTGGGCCATGGGCCTACCCGTGGTGGGGCTTCTCCTCGGAGCCTTCTACTTCGCCTGGCACGCCCTCCTCGAGGCCTTAGCCGCCCTGGGCCAACCCCTGGAAGAGGCCCTGCCCGCGCTGGTAGGGGCCGTAGACCTGGCCTTGCTCGCCGCGGTCTTCCTCCTCTTCAGCCTGGGCCTCTTTGAGCTTTTCATCGCCAAGCTGGAAGGCCTCGCAGGGGTAGCCCTTAAGGTGCAGGACCTCGGGGACCTCAAGGAAAAGCTGGGCCAGGTGGTGATCATGATCCTGGTGGTCAAGTTTTTCGAAAGGGCCCTGGCCTTCAAGCCTCAGGCGGCCACGGATTTCCTCCTTTTCGCAGGGGGCGTGGCCCTTTTGGCCCTGGCCCTTTGGCTGGTTCGGCCCAAGGGCTAGCCCCGGGTGCTCGTCTATCCACGCAAGCCGGATGGCCAAGGCTCAGGGGCACGAGCCCTTTGGGAGGCTCTTCCTGGCCCTAGGCGGGCCCTCTTTGGGGGAAGAAAACGGGAGGTGGAGCGCCTTCTCGCCCACCTGGGGCAAGTAGACTTGGGGGGATGATACGGGTCATCCGGGACCCCCGCCTCCTCCCCATCGCCGAAAAGGTCCTCGAGGGGCAAAGGATCTCCTTTGAGGAAGGCCTCCTCCTCTACGAGACCAAGGACCTCCCCACCCTCATGCGCCTCGCCAACTGGGTGCGGGAGAGGAAGCACGGGGACAAAACCTACTTCGTCCACTCCATAAGGGTTTCCCAGACCAATATCTGCTACGTGGGCTGCACCTTCTGCGCCTTCCAAAGGCGGTTTGGGGAGGAAGGGGCCTGGGACTATGAGGTGGAGGAGGTGGTGGCGTGGATCCGGGCCCGCTACCAACCGGGCCTCACGGAAATCCACCTGACCGGGGGGCACCACCCCAAAAGGCCCTTTGCCTACTACCTCGAGCTCGTCCGGGCCCTTAAGGCCAACTTCCCCGGGGCCCAGGTCAAGGCCTGGACCGCCGCAGAGATCCACCACTTCTCCAAGATCGCCCGCCTCCCCTACCGGGAGGTCCTCCAGGCCCTCAAGGAGGCGGGCCTGGACGCCATGCCTGGGGGGGGAGCGGAGATCTTTGCGGAGAGGGTGCGGCGGAGGATCGCCCGGGCCAAGGTCTCTGCGGAAGGCTGGCTGGAGATCCACCGCACCGCCCACCGCCTGGGGATCCCCACCAACGCCACCATGCTCTATGGCCACCTCGAGACCTTGGAGGAGCGCCTGGACCATATGGAGCGCCTGAGGCGGCTCCAGGACGAAACAGGGGGCTTCATGAGCTTCATCCCCCTGGCCTTCCAGCCGGATGGGAACGCCTTAGCCCGGGAACTCGGAAAAAGGGAGTTCACCACGGGGCTAGACGACCTCAGGAACCTGGCCGTGGCCCGGATCTACCTGGACAACTTCCCCCACATCAAGGGGTACTGGGCCACCCTGACCCCCGAGCTTACCCAGGTCTCCTTGGACTGGGGGGTTTCGGACATCGACGGCACCCTGATCGAGGAAAGGATCGTCCACATGGCGGGAAGCCCCACGCCCAAAGGCCTCTCCAAAGAGGCCCTGGCCCAGATCATCCGGAAGGCGGGCCGCCTCCCGGTGGAGCGGGACGCCCTCTACCGGGAGATCCGGGTCTGGGCCTGATGCACACCCTGGGCTTCCCCCCCTACGCCAACGTGGCCCCCCTGGTCCATTTCCTCGAGGGGGAGCTTAGGGTCCTCCACGCCCCCCCCACGGAGCTCAACCGGAGGCTCCTTGCGGGGGAGGTGGGGCTTTCCCTGGTCTCAAGCGCCTTCTACCTCCAGCACCAAGAGGCCCTGGGCCTCCTCCCCGACTTCTCCGTGGCCGTCTTGGGACCCGTCTACTCCGTCAACCTCTTCCACACCAAACCCCTCTGGGCCCTCCGGCGGGTGGCCCTCACCGTGGAGAGCGAGACGAGCGTGGCCCTCCTCAAGCTCCTCCTGAGGGAAGCCGGGGCAAGCCCCGAGTACCGGAGGGAAGAGGGAGGGCTGGAGCTCCTTGAGGCCTACGACGGGCTTCTCCTCATCGGGGACCGGGCCATCCAGGCCTATGCGGGCCTCCTAAAGGAAACCCCCGAAACCCCCCACGCCCTCCCCACCCGCTTCGGGGAGCTGGAGGTCACGGACCTGGCCATGGCCTGGTTCCGGAGGACCCACCTGCCCTTTGTCTTTGCGGTCTTGGCCTACCGCAAGGAAACCCCCCCACCCCCCCAGGTGGTCCAGGCCCTGAGGCGGGCCCGAAGGAAGGGGCTAGGCTGCCTCGAGGCGGTTGCCCAGGCCGAGGCCAGGCGGCTTGGGGTCCACCCCGCCCTCCTCCTCCACTACCTCTGGAACTTCCGCTACCACCTGGAGGAACCCGACCGCCTGGGCCTCCAGGCCTTTGCGGAGGCCCTAGGCCTCCCCTTTGCCCCCCGTTTCTACGCCCCGGCCTGACCCCGGAAGGCCTCCCAGGCCCGGCGGACCTCCTCCACGGAGGCCTCGTCCTCGAGGGTGGAGAGGTCCCCCGGTTCCTGCCCGAGGGCGATGGCCCTAAGGACCCGGCGCATGATCTTGCCCGAGCGGGTCTTGGGCAGGGCATTGACGAAGTGGAGCTCCCCTATCACCGCCACGGGCCCAAGCTCCCGCCGCACCGTCTCCAAAAGCTCCTGGCGGAGGGCCTCCGAGGGGGTGTAGCCCTGCTTGAGGACCACGAAGGCCGAGATCACCTCCCCCCGCACCTCATCCGGCCGGCCCGTGACCCCGGCCTCGGCCACGGCCGGGTGCTTTAGGAAGGCGCTTTCCACCTCGATGGTGCCTAGGCGGTGGGCCGCGATCTTGATGACCTCGTCCGCCCGCCCGGCAAACCAGAAATACCCGTCCTCGTCCACCTGGACCGCGTCCCCCGCATAGTAGACCCGCTCCCCGGGGATGCGCTCCCAGTACTCCCGGGCGTAGCGCTCCGGCTCCCCCCAAAGGGTGGGGATGAGGCTGGGGAAGGGACGCCGGATGACGAGGACCCCCTTCTCCCCTGGGGCACAGGGCTTCCCCTCCGGGGTGACCACGTCCACCTCCATCCCCGGCAAGGGGAGGCCCGCGGAACCCGGCTTGATGGGGAGCAGGGCCAGGCCATAGGGGTTCCCGATCACCGGCCCCCCCGTTTCCGTCTGCCACCAGTGGTCAATGACGGGGACCTGGTCCTCGAGGACCTCCCCCTGCAGCCAGGCCCAGGCTGGGGGGTTCAGCACCTCCCCCGCGCAGAACACCCGTTCTAAGGAGGAACGGTCATGCCTAAGGGCGGGCTCCGCCCCGTAGCGCATGAGGAGGCGCACTGCGGTGGGGGAGGTGAAAAGCCCCGTGACCCGGTAGGTCTCCACGATCCGCCATGGGGTTTCGGGATCCGGGTGGTCCAAGGCCCCCTCGTAGGCCAAGGTGGTGGCCCCAAGGAGAAGGGGAGCGTAGACGATGTAGCTATGCCCCACGATCCAGCCGATGTCCGAGGTGGACCACCACACCTCCCCAGGCCGCAGGCCAAAGCACCACCGGGCCATGCTGTAGATCCCCACCTGGTAACCCCCGTGGGTATGCACCGCGAGCTTGGGCTTGGCCGTGGTGCCGGAGGTGCCCAGGATGAAGGCGGGCTCGTTGGCCTCCATCTCCTCGTGGGCGTCGGGCTGGCCCTCGGCCCGCCCCAAAAACTCCTCCCAAAGGAGGTCCCGCCCCGGGGTAAGGGGAAGGTCCCCATTCGTCCGCCGCCAGACCACCACCCCCTCCACCCCCTCCCCCACCTTGGCCAGGGCCTCGTCCACCACGGGTTTAAGGGGCACCTCCCGGCCCTTCCGGTAGGTGACGTCCGCGGTGAAGACCAGGCGGGAACCGCTCGCCGCTATCCGGTCGGCCAAGGCCCCCGCCCCAAAGCCCGCGAAGACCACGGAGTGGATGGCCCCGATGCGGGTGGCCGCGAGCATCAGGGCGATGGCCTCTGGGGTGGTGGGCATGTAGAGGGTGATCCGGTCCCCCTTGCGGATCCCCATCCCCCTTAGGGCTGCGGAAAGGCGCTTCACCTGCCAAAGGAGCTCCGCATAGGTGTACACCCGCCTTTCCCCCCGCTCGTTCACGTAGACGAGGGCCGCCTGTCCCCCCCGGCCCAAGGCCACCTGGCGGTCTAGGGCGTTATAGGAGAGGTTGGTCCGCCCCCCGAGAAACCAGCGGAAGGTGGGAAACTCCCAGGCGAAGACCTGGTCCCACTTGCGGAACCAATGAAGGGCCTCCGCGGCCTGGGCCCAAAACCCCTCGGGGTCCAAAGCCGCCCTTTTCCTCCACCGCTTCACGATTGGGTTGACAAGCTCCATTTCCTCCTCCCCTTGGGTGCTCGGGTTTACTGCTTTAGGGCTAGGATTACCGCACAAGGGACCTCGAGGTCAAGAAACCCGCCCTTTCGCCTGGGGGTAAAAAGGCCGGTTTTCCATAGCGGTTCTTCCCTGAACCCGGCCAGACACATGTGAGACTGGACGAGTAAAAATGTGGGGACCACTCCAGGAGAGAGGGGGTCGCCACGGATGCGGCTTACCACGGTTGGCAAAGAGGTTTTGCGGGGAGCGCGGAAGGCCCGGGAACTCCAAGAGGCCGGGGCCGGCGACCCCACGGTTCAGGACCGCTTACGG
>JBEPYU010000016.1:0-27435 GCA_041641215.1 Thermaceae bacterium | reverse complement strand
GGAGGGCTACGTCCTCCCCACCCCCATCCCCTACTTCACCCGGGTGGAGGTGGCCCCCCTCGAGGGCCGGGTGGAGGCCTATAGCGAAACCCTAGGGGAGGTCCGGGCCCGGCCCCTGAAGGCCCCGGCCCAGGGGGATTTCCTGGACTACCTCCTGGGGGCGGTCTGGGCCCTTAGGGAGGCGGGGCACGGGGTGGAAGGGGCCCGCTTTTACGTGCGAAGCCAGGTGCCCATGGGCCGGGGCCTGGCGAGCTCCGCGGCTCTCCTCGTGGCGGCCCTTAAGGCCCTAAGGGCCCTTTTCCGCCTACCCCTTTCCGACCTCGAGGTGGCCCAGCTCGCCCACCGGGCGGAGACGGGGTACGTGGGGGTGCCCTGCGGGATCATGGACCAGATGGCGGCCAGCCTAGGCCAGGTGGGCCAGGCCCTCTTCCTGGACACCCGCACCCTGGCCCACGAAAACCTCCCCTTGCCCCCGGGGCACCGGGTGGTGGTCCTGGACCTGGGCCTTAAGCGGGGCCTCAAGGGGTCGGCCTACGCCGAGAGGCGGGAGGAGACCATGGAGGCCGCAAGGCGCCTCCGGGTCCCGGCCCTTAGGGACGTGGCCGACCTCTGCCTGGTGGAAAGCCTCCCCCCGCCCCTGGACCAAAGGGCCCGGCACATCGTGGGGGAAAACCTGCGGGTGCTAAAGGGGGTGGAGGCCCTAAAGCGGGGGGATGCCCGGGCCCTTGGGGAGCTCATGGCCCAAAGCCACCGTTCCCTCTCCCGGGACTACGGGGTAAGCCTCCCCGAGCTGGACGCCCTGGTGGAGGCCGCCTTAGGGCTTGGGGCCCTGGGGGCCAAGCTCACGGGCGCAGGGTTTGGGGGAGCGGTGGTGGCCCTGGTGCCCGAGGGGGCCCTACCCGCCTTCACCCAAGGCCTCAAGGCCCGCTTCCCCGGCCTCGAGGTCCTCTAGGTGGGGAAGGCGAACTGGGCGTAGCCGAGCTCCGCTACCCCAAACCAGCGGTACTCCTCCTGGCGGAAGGCCCAGTAGGCCCGGTAGATCTCCCGGTAGGTCGGGTCCTTGGCCGCCTGCTCCTCGTAGAGGGCCCGGGCGGCCTCGAGGGCCGCCTTCATGATCTCCAAAGGGAAACGGCGGAGGCGCACCCCAGCCCCAAGGAGGCGGTCTAGGGCCTTGGGGTTTTGGGCATCGTACTTGGCCATCATGGTGAGGTTGACCTCCCGGGCCGCCACCTGGAAGGCCTCCTGGTAGGCCTTGGGCAAGGCCTGCCAGGCCGCCTGGTGGACCACGAAGGAGACCTGGGCCGAGGGCTCCCAGAAGGAGGGGTAGTAGTAGTACCGGGCCACCTTGTAAAAGCCCAGCTTCTCGTCGTCATAGGGCCCCGAGAACTCCGTGGCGTCGATGGCCCCCCGCTCCAAGGCGGGGTAAATATCCCCCGCGGCCAGGGTCTGGGGCACCGCCCCGAGGCGGGCCATCACCTGCCCCCCAAGGCCTGGGATGCGCATGCGGAGGCCCTTGAGGTCCGCAAGGCCCCGGATCTCCTTCCGGAACCACCCCCCCATCTGGGCCCCCGTGTTCCCCCCGGGGAACTGGAGCACCCCGAAGTCCGCATAGACCCTGCGGAGGAGGGCGAGCCCACCCCCCTCGAGCATCCAGGCGTTGTGCTGGCGGTAGGTGAGCCCAAAGGGCACCCCGCCGTCAAAGGCCAGGGCGGGGTTTTTCCCCAGGTAGAAGCCCGCGTAGGTGTGGCCCGCCTCCACCGTGCCCTGCTGGACCGCGTCCAGGACCTGCCCCCCAGGGACGAGCTCCCCCGCCTGGTAGACCCGGATCTGGAAACGGCCCTCCGTAAGCTCCGCGACCCGCCGGGCCAGGTCCTCGGCCCCCCCATAGAGGGTGTCCAGGCTTTTGGGATAACTGGAGACCAGGCGCCAGCGCACCTGGGGTGTGGCCTGGGCGGCCGCCCGGTAGACCAGGCTGGTCGCAGCCCCTACGCCCGCCAAGCGGAGAAAGGTTCGCCTTTGCATCCCTCCACCTCCCTTTGGGGGAGCCATTATAGCCGACTGGCGATGGCCTCGAGGGCCAACCTGGCGTGTTCCCGCCCGTTCTCGATGAAGACCGAGCGGGTATCGGGGCCATAGGCGCAGGAGCCGATGGCGAAAAGGCCAGGGAGGCTGGTCTCAAAGGCCGGGGAAAGGCGGGGCTTTTCCCCTTGGTAGGCCACCTGGGCCCGCCTAAGGAGGGTATCCTCCGCCCGGTAGCCGATGAGGACCAGGACGAAGTCCACCTCCAAGACCTCCTCCCGCCCCTGCCGCCAAAGGAGGAGGCGGCCAGGCTCTATGGCCCGCACCTGGGCCTCCATCACCGCCCGGATGGACCCCTCCTTCACCCGGTTTTCGAAGTCGGGAAGGAGCCAGTACTTCACGCTCGGCCGCACCCAAGCCCCCCGGTGGACCAGGGCCACCTTGGCCCCGCCCCGGTAGAGGTCCAAGGCCGCCTCCACCGCGGAGTTGCTCCCCCCCACCACGGCCACCCGGCGCCCGAAGTAGGGGGCGGCCTCCTCGTAGCGGTGGCGCACCTGGGGGAGGTCCTCCCCGGGCACCCCTAGGCGGTTTGGCCGGTCGAAATACCCCGTGGCCACCACCACATAGCGGGCCCGGTAGACCTCCTCCTGGCCCGTGAGGCGGTCCTGGGCCCGGACCCTAAAGTCCCCCTCCTCCCCCTCCAGGCCAAAGACCTCCTGGTAGGTCCTGACCTCGAGGCCCTCCCGCTCCGCCACCTTCTGGTAGTAGAGGAGGGCCTCCTTGCGGGTGGGCTTGGGCCCTTGGGACACCAGGGGGTGGCCCCCGATCTCCAGGTTCTTGGCCTCGGAGAAGAAGACCATCTCCCGGGGAAAGCGGTGAATGGTGTGGGCCACGGTGCCCTTTTCCAGGACCAGGTGGGCCATCCCCCGCCTTTTGGCCTCGAGGGCCGCGGCCAGGCCCACGGGGCCTGCCCCCACCACCAGGACATCCACCACGGGCCCCACTATAGCCCCTAGACGTGGAAGAGGATGTGGATCACGTCCCCATCCTGGACCTCGTACTCCCGCCCCTCAAGGCGCACCCAGCCCCGCTCCCGGGCCCGGGCCCACCCCCCGGCCTCCACGAGGAGGTCCCAGGGGATGACCTCGGCCCGGATGAAGCCCCGCTCCATGTCCGAGTGGATGGCCCCTGCGGCCTCCGGGGCCCTGGTGCCCCGGCGCACGGTCCAGGCCCGCACCTCCTTCTCCCCCGCGGTGAAGAAGGTGAGGAGGCCCAAGGCCCTATACCCCGCCCGGGCCAGCCGGGCTAGGCCGCTTTCCCCTAGGCCATAGGCCTTTAGGAGCTCCCGGGCCTCCCCTTCCGGAAGCTCCGCGAGCTCGGCCTCGAGGCGGGCGGAGACCACCACCAAGGGGCTTCCCTCCCGCTCCGCCTTCGCCTTAAGCCCAGCCACCCAAGGGTTCTTGGCCCCATCGGGAAGGTCCTCCTCGGCCACGTTGGCCACGTAGATCACGGGCTTGGCGGTGAGGAGGGGGGTCTCCTTTAGGAAACGGGCCACCCCCTCCCCAAAGGGGTAGGTGCGGGCGGGATGGCCCGCCTGGAGGTGGGCCCTTAGGCCCTCCGCGGCCTCGAGGAGGGGTTCCCTCTCCCGGGAAGCCCGGGCCTCCTTGCGGAGCTTCTCCAAGCGCCTTTCCAAGGTGGCGAGGTCCGCAAGGAGAAGCTCCGTCTCCACGATCTCCGCGTCCTCCAGGGGGTCCACCCGGCCCATCACGTGGACCACCCCGGGATCCCCAAAGCAGCGGACCACGTGGGCGATGGCCCCCACCTCCCGGATGTGGGCCAGGAACTGGTTGCCAAGCCCCTCCCCCTTATGGGCCCCCTTGACCAGGCCCGCGATATCCACGAACCCCACGTGGGTGGGGACCACCGGGGGGACCCTATCCCCCTTGGCGAAGACCGCCTGGAGGCGGTAAAGCCTTTCGTCCTCCAGGGGAACCACCCCCACGTTGCGGTCCAGGGTAGCAAAAGGGTAGTTGGCCGCCAGGACCCCCGCCCGGGTGAGGGCGTTGAAGAGGGTGGACTTGCCCACGTTGGGTAGACCGACGATCCCGACCGCAAGCATAAGGGGGGCCCCACGGCCCCACCCCATCCTAGCAGAAGGCCCCGGGTATGATGGGCGGGGTATGGAGCTTGCCCCCTACATCGACCACACCCTCCTCCGGCCCACGGCCACCTTAGAGGAGGTCCTGAGGGCTGCGGAAGAGGCTCTGGCCTACGGGTTCTACGGCCTCTGCATCCCCCCTTCTTTCCTCGCCCCCTTGCGGCAGGCCTACCCCCACGCGCCCTTCCGCCTGGTCACCGTGGTGGGATTCCCCCTAGGCTACACCGCCCCCGAGGCCAAGGCCCTGGAGGCCGCCTTGGCCTACGCCCAAGGGGCCGAGGAGGTGGACATGGTCCTCCACCTGGGCCGGGCCCAGGCGGGGGATTACGCCTACCTCGAAAGGGAGGTGCGGGCGGTGCGGGAAGCGGTCCCTAGGGCCGTGCTCAAGGTCATCCTGGAGACGGGCTACTTCCCCCCTGAGGCCCTTAGGGCCATGGCCGAGGCGGCCATCCAGGGGGGGGCGGACTTCCTCAAGACCTCCACGGGGTTTGGGCCCAGGGGGGCTACCCCTGAGGACGTGGCCCTCCTCGTCCAGGTGGCCCGGGGGCGGGCCAAGGTCAAGGCGGCTGGGGGCATCCGGGACCGGGAGATGGCCCTTCGGATGCTGGCCCTGGGGGCCGATCGCCTTGGAACCTCCCACGGCGTGGCCCTGGTGGCGGGGGGGCGGGGCTGATGGGGCGGCGTACTCCCGGGAGGCCCCGGGGGCTTAAGGACCCGGCCCTTAGGTTTTGGCTCCTCCTCCTCATCCTGGCCTATGCGGCCCTCCAGCTCCTCCGGCCCGGGCCCCCTCTCCCGGAGGACCCCCAGGTAGGCCGGGAGCTTTGGCTTTACCTCATGCCCCACCACGGGGAGAAGGCCAAGGCCCGCCTCGAGGAGCTCCTGGCCGGGGCGGAGGAGGAGGTCCTGGGGGCCTTTTACGAGTTCAGGGACCTCCGGGTGGCCCAAGCCCTCCTCGAGGCCAAGGGGCGAGGGCTAAAGGTGCAGATCTACGGGGAAAGGGATTACCAGGAGGACTTCCGCCGCTACCTCGTGGGGGCGGCCCTAGGCCAGAAGGAGGAACCCCCCCGGGTCCCCGCCCGGGAGATCCGGGCCCGGGTAAGGCCCCTGGGGGAGGGGTGCGAGGAGATCGCGGGGATCCCCCTTTGCTACGATGGGGACCCCGAGGCCTTCATGCACCACAAGTTCCTGGTGGTGGACCGGAAGTGGGTCTTCACGGGGAGCACCAACATGACCTGGAACGCCTTCGCCCGGAACAACGAAAACAGCCTCCTCTTCCTCTCCCCTACCCTCGCCCAGGGCTACGCCCGGGAGTTCCTGGCCCTTTTCCAGGGGGACCGGAGGGGCCTTGGGGAGGCGGTGGCCTTCCGGCTGGAAGACCCCCCCTTGGAGGGCACGGCCTACTTTAGCCCTAAAGGAGGGGAAAAGGCCAAGGAGGCCATCCTGGAGCGCCTAAGGGAGGCCAGGGGGGAGATCCTGGTGGTGGCCTTCACCCTGACGGACCGGGAGATCCTAAGGGCCCTCCAGGGGGCCCACGACCGGGGGGTAAGGGTCCAGGTCCTCCTGGAAACCCGCAACCTCGGGCAAAGCCGGGAGGAGGGCCTAAGGGGCCCAGGGATCCGCCGGGACGGGAACCCCTATACCCTTCACCACAAGTTCATGGTCATCGACGGGCGGTACGTCATCACGGGGAGCTACAACTTCTCCTTCCGGGCTAGCCAGGTGAACAACGAAAACCTCCTGGTGCTCCAGGGGGAGAGGCTGGCCCAGCGCTACCGGGAGGAGGCCCTAAGGCTTTTCCGGGAAAGCCTTCCCCTAGACTAGGCTAAAGGGGATGGAGCTCATCCTCGCCTCCCAAAGCCCTAGGCGCAAGGCCCTCCTCGAGGCCTTGGGCTACCGGGTGCGGCCTGTCCCGCCCCCCAAGGAGGAGGACCTCCCCCTGCCCCCTAAGGCCCTGGCCCTGGCCCTTGCGGAGCGGAAGGGGCAAGGGGTGGAGGGGCTTTGGGTTTTGGCCGCGGACACCGTGGTGGACCTGGAGGGCCAGGCCCTGGGCAAGCCCAAGGACCGGGAGGAAAACCGGGCTTTCCTAAGGGCCCTTTCCGGCCGGGAGCACCTGGTGCACACCGCCTTTTACCTCAGGACCCCCAAGGAGGTCCTCAAGGAGGTGCACACCGCCCGGGTTCGCTTCCGCACCTTAAGCCCCGGGGAGATCGACTGGTACGTAAGGAGCGGGGAAGGGCTAGATAAGGCAGGGGGGTATGGGGCCCAGGGGCTGGGCATGGCCCTCATCGAGGGGATCGAGGGGGACTTTTACACCGTGGTGGGCCTGCCCATCGCCCGCGTCTTCGCCCTCCTTTGGGAACGGGGGTTCCGCCCGTGAGCGAGAGGGCCTTAAGGCGGGCCCTCCTCCTCAGCCTCTTGGCCTTAGGCCTTGCCCTAGCCGCCCTCACCCGTCCCCTATCCCCAAGGGTGGGCCTCTACCTTTCCCCCCTTACCGCCCCCCTGCCCCACCTAGGCCGGCGCCTGGGGCAGAACCTCAAGGTGGCCTGGGGGGCCCTCACCGAGCGGCGGGACCTTTACCTCGAGGTCCAAGCCCTCCGGGAGGAGGTGGAAGCCTTGCGCGCGGAAAACACCCGGCTTCGCCTGGAGGCCGAACGCTTGGGCAAGGCCCTAGGGGTCAAGGCCCAGGCCCCCGGGGTGGTGGCCGTGGCCCCGGTGGTGGGGGAGGACCTTTCGGGCCTCTACCGGCGCCTCCTCCTGGGGAAGGGGTTCCGGGATGGCCTTAGGGTGGGGATGCCCGTGGCCGCCCCCCAGGGCCTGGTGGGGCTCATCGTGGAGGTGGAGGAGGACCGGGCCCTGGTGCGCACCCTCCTGGACCCGGAAAGCCAGGTGGGGGTGAGGCCTATGGGCAAACCGGGCCGGGGCCTCGCCCGGGGGGCCCCTCCGGGGCGGCTCCTTGCGGAGTTTCCCCCCGAGGTGGCCTTGGCCCCGGGGGATCTCCTCTTAAGTGGGGCCCGGCTTGGGCTTTTCCCCGACGGCCTCCCCGTGGGCCGGGTGGAGGGGGTGGAAAGGGTGGGCCTGAAAAAGCGGGCCTGGGTTAGGCCCTTGGTGGACCTCTCCCTTTTGGAGGAGGTCATCGTGCTGAGGCCGCTATGAGGGAGGGCCTGGTCCTCCTCGCCACCCTCCTCCTTTCGGGCCTCCTCTCCGCCCTCCTGCCCGAGGGCCTCGGGGGCCCGGACCTCTTCCTGGCCTATGCCCTTTGGCTAGGGCCTAGGCTCCCCTACGGCCCAGGCCTCCTTGGGGCCTTCGGGGTAGGGCTCCTCCAGGACCTCCTGGGGTTTGGCCTCCTCGGCCTCCACGCCCTAGGCCTCACCCTGGCCTTCCACGCCTACGCTGCGGCCAGGGCCCGCCTGGCCCCCAGTAGCCCCTTAGGCCAAGGGGCGGGCTTTGCCCTGGCCTTCCTGGCCAAGTGGGGGGGGTATTTCCTCGTGGCCTACTGGCTCCGGCTGGACCTTCCGCCCTTCCTCCCCTCGGCCTTCCTCCTCGAGTTCCTCTGGACCCTGCCCTTCGTCCTCCTCCTCAAGCGGCTATGACGGAAAGGATCCACGCCCTCATGGTCTTCTTCCTCCTGGGGCTTGGCCTCCTTGGGCTTAGGGCTTGGCAACTCCAGGTCCTCTCCTACGAACAGTACGCCCTGAGGAGCCGGGGCAACTAC
This sequence comes from Thermaceae bacterium, assembly GCA_041641215.1. Taxonomy (GTDB): domain Bacteria; phylum Deinococcota; class Deinococci; order Deinococcales; family Thermaceae; genus Thermus. The sequence continues at coordinate 19,546 of JBEPYU010000016.1, read as the reverse complement.
CTCAAAACCCAGGAGATCCCCGCCCCCAGGGGCCGGATCCTGGACCGCAAGGGGCGGGTGATCGCGGAGGACCGGCTGGCCTTCGACCTGGTCTACTACGGGGGGAAGATCCCCTTTGCGGAAAGGATCCTGCCCCTTTTGGGGCTGGAAAGCCTGCCCGAGGTGGGAAAAGAGCCTGCGGTCCTCAAGGCCGGACTCCCCCAGGACCTCATCCCCACCCTGGCCGAGCTCACTGCGGGCCAGGAAAACCTAAAGCTCGTGGAAAGGATCGAGCGGGCCTACCCCAACCCCATCTCGGGCCCCGTCTTGGGGTACGTCCTCCTGGCCAACCCAGAGCAGGTGCAAAGGGGCTACCGCCCCTACGAGCAGGTGGGCCAATCGGGCCTCGAGGCCGCCCTCGAGCCTTACCTCAGGGGGCAGGCCGGGGTGAAGGTGGTGGAGGTGAACGTGCGGGGGGAGCCCATCCGGGAGACCATCCTGAGGGAACCCACCCCGGGCCGGGACGTGGTCCTGACCCTAGACCTTGAGCTCCAAAGGGCGGCCGAAAGGGCCTTGGAGGAGGCCCTTTCCGACATCAACCGGGGCCGGCGCCTCCACCGCCTGCCCGAGGAAAGGACGGTCAAGGGGGCCATCCTCGCCCTGGACCCCCGGACGGGGGAGGTCTTGGCCATGGCCTCAAGCCCGGGGTTTGACCCTCGCCTTTTCGCCAGGCGGCCTGTGCCCAAGGAGGTTCGGACCCTCCTCCAAGATCCAAGCCTTCCCCTCCTCAACCGGGCCGTGCAGGCCTACACCCCGGGCTCCACCTTCAAGCTGGCCACGAGCTACGCCCTCCTCGAGGAGGGCTACGTAAGCCCCAAAACCCCCTTCCGCTGCAGTCCCCATATCGTCTACGGGGGCCAGATCCGCCGGAACTGGGCGGGCTGGGACATGGGCCCCATGACCGTGCGGGAGGCCATCGCCCAAAGCTGCAACACCTGGTACTACCAGGCGGTAGCCCAAGACCCCTTAGGCCTGGTGGACCGGATCGCCCGCCGGGCCAAGCTCCTAGGCCTTGGCCGGCCCACGGGCCTAGAGATTGGGGAAAGCAGGGGTCTCCTCCCCACCCGGGCTTGGAAGGAGGCCCTGTACGAGGAACCCTGGTACCCAGGGGAAACCCTCTCCGTGTCCATCGGCCAGGGGCCGGTCCTTGCCACCCCCGCCCAGATCGGGAGGATGCTAGCCACCATCGCCATGAACGGGCAACAGCCCACCCTTCACCTGGTCAAGGCCATTGGGGGGATGACCCTGAGCTATCCCAAAGAGCAGATCCCAGGGCGGTTTTTCGGGGTTCTCCAGGCCGGCCTTAGGGCCACGGTCACCGAAGGCACGGCCCGCCACCTCCTGGGGGATTTCCCCGTGCCCACCGGGGGGAAGACGGGCACCGCGGAGGTGCCCGGGAAGAGGATCGGGCTCGAGCACGCTTGGTACATGGGCTATGGGCCCACGGATCCCGAAAGCCCCTACCCTCCCTTGGTGGTGGTGGCCTTTTTCGAAAACGGGGGGGAGGGAAGCCGCGTGGCCCTACCCGCGGCGAAAAAGGTGATGGCCGCCTACTGGAAGGTAGAATGACCCCATGCGCCTAAGGGCCAGCCCCAAGGCCTTGGCCCTCCGCCTAGACGGCGGGGAACGCCCGGAGGAGGTGAAGGCCCTACCCCTACCCGACGGCCTCCCCCTGGAGGTGGAGGTGGCGGGGCCGGTGGGAAGGGAGGTCCTGGAAGCCCTCCTCGCCCTCGGCCGGCCCCTCACCCTCCTCCCCCCTCGGCTGGCCAAGGCCCCCCTGGGCACCTTGGTCCTATCCAGAACCCTCCGCTCGGGGCAACGGGTGGAGCACCCGGGAAGCGTGGTGGTCCTGGGGGACGTGAACCCCGGGGCAGAGGTGGTGGCGGGGGGAGACGTGATCGTGGTGGGGAAGCTCAAGGGCCTAGCCCACGCGGGGGCCCTGGGGGACCCGGAGCGCTTCATCTTCGCCCTGGCCCTCGAGGCCAAACAGCTCCGCATCGCCCATCTCCTGGCCCAAGCCCCCGAGGGCCAAAGGGGTAGGGGGCCCGAGATCGCCCGGGCCCAAGGGGAGAGGATCGTGGTGGAACCCTGGCGCTAGAAGCGTATCCCCCCGGCCTCCACCCCGTACCGCTTGAGGACCAGGTAGATGACCCAACCGCTTAGGGCCACGTAAAGCCAGATGGGCACCAGGACCTTGGCCCAGCGCCTGTGGAGCCCAAACTCCCCCCTAAGGGCCCGGTAGATCACGTAAAGGGCCAAGGGTCCGTTGAGGGCCGCAAGGAGGGTGTGGGTGAAGAGGAGGAGGTAGTAGGGCAACCGGTAGGCCTCCGGTCCCCCATAGGCGGTGGTGCCGTAAAGGGCCCATTTCAGGAGGTAAAGGACGAGGAAGACTGCGGCGAAAAGGGTGGCCCCGAGCATAACCCTCGGGTGCCACACCCGGTTCTGCCTCCGGATAAGCCACACCCCAAGGAGCAAGAGGAGACCCGAAAGGACGATGCTGTACACCGCCAAAAGGCCCAAAAGCTCCCTCATCCTTCCTCCAACAGGCGTTCTGCCAGCCGGCGCACGCCCTCCTGCCGGGAGGTGCGCGCGTAGCTATACCCTCTGAGGAAGTCCTCCTCGAGGCCCCTTAACTGGTAAAGGCGGAGGTAGGCCAGGGCCAAAAGGCCATCCCGCTTGGGGCTTGGGGGTAGGCGGTGGAGGCGCTTGACCACCTCGAGGAAAAGGGGCACGGAGGAGGCCTCGAGGGGGATCTCCCCCAAGGTCCGGGCCAGCTCCTCCAGGCGTTCCCCCTGGACCATACCCCCTCCACTCTACCACCTAGGGAAGCCGGCGGCTTGACCGGTTGCCCGCGCTATCCACCGCGATGAGGTAGGCCCCCCTGGGCGCCTCCACGGCAAAGGGCACGGACCGCCCCTTGGGGAGGGAAAGGGGCAGGTAGCGCTCCCCTACCCGGAGGCTCGCCCGGTCCAGGCCGGTGTTGTCCTCGATGCGCCCGTAGACCAAGTACCCATCCCCCTGCCTCTGGATGCGCTCCACCAGGATTCTGGGAGGAGTGTCGTCCAAGGCGAAGGTGAGGGTGCGCTCCGCCCGGTTGCCCCAAGGATCCCAGGCCTCGAGGCGGAGCTCCACCCGACCCGAGGTGGGGGCCTTTAGGCGGAAGGCAAAGCGCACAAGCCTCCTCCCCCTCTCCCCCTCGGGCAGGACCTCCTTTCCGTTTACCCGCACGCTCACCACCCCCGAGGGGTCAAAGGCGTACCCCTGGGCGGCAACCTCCCGGCCCTGGGCCACCCCACCCCCCTGGGGCTCGAGGAGCCCCACCTCAGGGGGCAAGGTGTCCGGCCGGGCGCAGGCGGAGAGGAGGAGGAGAAAGACCAAGGGGGGATGCCTGAGCATCCCCCCTATCCTAAAGCTAGACCTTAGCGGAAGTACACCCGGGGGCCAATACCGACCCCAAAGGTAAACTGCTGGGCGTTGAAATCGTAAACAAGGGTAGGCTCCAAGCGCACGCTTAGGGGGCCTTGTACGGGGACCTCGAGGCCCGCAAGGGCCCGAGCGCCGATTTGGGTGGATCCTCCACCTCCCGATAGGCCCAGAACCAGGCCCAGGCCCAGCCCCACGTCTACACGCAGAGGAGCGGTTTCCAGGGGGAGAGGGAAGAGAACATCTGCCGCCACTCCAAAGAGGGTAACAGACCCCAAGGGGAGGCTTACAGAAGTAATGCTGGCAGATGCCCGCAGATCCAAGGGGCCGAGGACCCGGGTCGCACCAGCGGCCACCTGGGCAGACAAGGTAAACGTAGGGGCGAGAGTGGCTTGCGCCCCTAGGGCCTCCCCGAAAAGGCGGGGTTGCTGGGCCCAAGCTAGGCCAATGGCTAGGGTGGTTAGGCTAGGGTGGTTAGAACGATCAGTTTGCGCATATCCTTCCTCCTTGGGGATTTTATAATCCCCCCCTAGATAAGTACCGTAAAGCCTGAGAATTGTCAAGTGGTGTAAAGGGCATTGACGCGCACATACCCCTCCGTGAGGTCACATCCCCAGGCCTCCCCCGCAAAGGGACCTAGGGCCAGGTCGATTTCCACCTCCACCTCCTCTGCCCGCATGGCCCGGCTTGCGGCCTCCCGGTCAAAGGGCAAGGCCCCCCCTCGGTAGAGGGGAATCCCCTGGAGGCGGATCTCCACCCGGTCCAGGTCCAGGGTAACCCCCGCGCGCCCCAAGGCAGCGAGGATCCTCCCCCAGTTGGGGTCATTCCCGTATAGGGCCGCCTTCCAGAGGGCGCTTGCGGCCACGGTCTTGGCCGCCCGCCTGGCCTCTTCCTCCGTAGCCGCGCCCCTCACCCGCACGGTCATGAGCTTGGTGGCCCCTTCCCCATCCCGGGCGATCTTGCGAGCAAGCTCCCTCGCTACCTCTTCCACCGCCCCGAAAAGGGCCCCAAGGGGCACGGGCCCATAGGCCCCGTTGGCCATGAGGAGGGCCAGGTCGTTGGTGGAGGTGTCCCCATCCACGGTGACCTGGTTGAAGGTGCGGGCCACGATCCCCCGCCAGGCCTCCCTCAGGGCCTCCTGCGGCACCTCGGCGTCCGTCACCAGGAAGGCCAGCATGGTGGCCATATCGGGGTGGATCATCCCGCTCCCCTTGGCCACCCCCACCACCCGGGCCCCCTCCACCTCGGCCTCGGCCACCTTGGGGACCAGGTCCGTGGTGAGGATGGCCTCCGCGAAGGCGTCCGCATAGGGGGTAAGGGGGATCCGGGGCAGGCCGGCCTCGACCTTCCCCAAGGGCAAGGGTACCCCGATGACCCCCGTGGAGGCGGTGAGGACCTCCTCCGGGGAAAGGCCTAGCCTAGATGCGGCGAGCTCGGCCATCCGGGCATCGTCCAAGACCCCTTGGGGGCCCGTGGCGCAGTTGGCGTTCCCCGCATTCACCACCACGGCCCTTAGGGGCCTCCCCTCCTGGTAAAGCCGCCTGCCCCTTAGGACCGAGGGGGCCGCGGCCGCGTTCTGGGTGGCCGCGTAGGCCCAAGCCGCGGGGAGGCCCGAGACCAAAAGGCCGAGGTCCGGCCGGCCCGAGGGTTTGATCCCCGCGGACACCCCGCCGGCCCGAAACCCCCGGGGAAGCCTCACGGCCATAGGCCCTCCTTGGGCAGGGCCAGGTCCTCCGGAAACCCCAGCATGAGGTTGAGGTTTTGCACGGCCTGGCCCGCCATCCCCTTCACCAGGTTGTCCAAGGCCGCAAAGACCAAAACCCGCCCCGTCCGGGCCTCGTAAAGGGGCTTAAGGTCCACCCGGTTGGAGCCGTAGGTCCCCTTGGTCTCAGGAAGGCGGTCCAGGACCCGCACGAAGGGTTCCCCCGCGTAGAAGTCCCGATAGAGGCCCTCCAGCCTAGCCTGGTCCCACTCCCCCTTCACCTCCGCCTCCACGGTCACGAGGATACCCCGGGTCATGGGCACCAGGTGGGGCAGAAAGCTGAGCCGCAAGGGCTCCTTGGGCCCATGGGTCCTCACCGACCGTCCCTGGGCCAGGACCCGGCCCAGGTTCTGCTCCATCTCGGGGAGGTGCCGGTGGACCCCCCCCACCTTGTAGGGCTTCAGGTTCTCGTTCACCTCTGCGAAAAAGGTACCCTCCCCCTCCCTACCCGCCCCCGAGACCCCGCTTAGCCCCACCACCAAGGCCCCCTCGAGGGCCCCAAGGGCTGCCAGGGGGGCCAGGGCCAAGGTCGCAGCTGTCACGTAGCAGCCGGGGTTGGCCACGAGCCTGGCCCCCCGGATCTCCTCCCGGTGGAGCTCGGGTAGGCCATAGACCGCCTCCCCGTAAAGCCCCGGACTCCCGTGGGCCAGGCCGTACCAGGCCTCGTAGACCTCAGGGGGCAGGCGGAAATCCCCGGAAAGGTCGATGACCCGCTTGCCGAGGGCCAGGGCCTTGGGCGCAAGCTCCATGGCCAGGCCATTGGGGAGGGCGAGGAGGAGCACCTCTGCCTCCTCCAAGACCTCCTCCTGGGCCCCAAAGGGCCGCCCGTCCCAAAGCTGGGGCCAGGCCTGGTCCAGGGGCTGGCCCTCGTACTTGCGGCTGGAAAAGCCCACCAGGGCCACCCCTGGATGGCCCTTGAGGAGCCGGAGGAGCTCCGCCCCCCCATACCCCGAGGCCCCTAGGATCCCCACCTTGACCATAAGACCCCCTAGGCCAAAAGGGTGAGGAGCACGGCTTTGGCCGTATGGAGCCGGTTTTCCGCCTGGTCGAAGACCCGGCTCCTTGGGCCGTGGAGAACCTCCTCCGTGACCTCCTCCCCGTAGTGGGCGGGCAGGCAGTGGAGGAAGATCCCCTGGGGATGGAGGAGGTCTAGGAGGGCCCCGTCCACCTGGAAACCCTGGAAGTCCCTAAGGCGCCGCTCCCGCTCCCCCTCCTGGCCCATGCTGGTCCAGACGTCCGTGTAGAGGGCGTGGGCCCCTAGGGCAGCCTCCTTGGGGTCATGGGTGAGGAGGGCCCGGGCCCTTTGGAGGAGCTCAGGGGAGGGCTCGTACCCCTTAGGGGTGGCCACCCGCACCCTCAGGCCCACCAGGGGGGCCGCCTCGAGGAGGGAGTGGAGGACGTTGTTCCCATCCCCCACCCAGGCGAGCTCTAGCCCCTCGAGACCCCCGAAGGCCTCCTCCAGGGTGAGGAGGTCGGCCAGGGCCTGCAAGGGGTGGGCCCGGTCGGAAAGGGCGTTGATCACCGGGACCCTAGCGTGGTGGGCCAGGGCCTCCACCGTAGCGTGGGCGTAGACCCGGGCCGCGATCCCCTCCACGAAGCGCTCCAGGTTCTTGGCGACGTCCCGCACGGGCTCCCTCTCCCCAAGGCCCACCTGCCTCTGGTCCAGGTAGACCGCGTGCCCCCCGAGGTGGAGCATGGCCACCTCGAGGGTGGTGCGGGTCCTCAAGGAGGGCTTTTCGAAGAGGAGGGCCAGGGTCTTGCCCCTAAGCTCCTCCCCCCGGTAGGCCTTGGCCTTGAGCTCCTTGGCCAAGGCCAGGAGCCCCTTGAGGGCCTGCCGGCTCAAACCGGAAAAGTCCAAGAGGTCCTTGGGCCTCGCCAGGGCGTCTCCCCCCATGAGGCCCTAAGGATACAATGGCCGCGCAAACTTATGCAAGCCTAACCCCCCGGGGACCGGGCCCAAGGGCCCAAAGGGGAAGGCCCAGGAGCAAAAGAAGCCCACCCAGGAGGAAAAGGGCCCATCCCCAGGCCAACCCCCCGAGGAGCAACACCGCCAGGTCATACCCTTTGCTTTTAGCTCCTGCGCTTCCAGGTTCCAAAAAAACTCCACGGAGACTTTCTACCGGGGCCCCCATGCGGGCCCAAGCCCGCATGGGGTGGTATCAGCAGGCGCAGGCGGAGGTGCAGCAGGCCTCGAGGTCCTCGGCCCACATCCCCTTTTCCCGGTAGACCTCCAGGGGCGAGGTGTCCAAGCCCAGGCGCTCCCCGATGGCCTGGGCCACCACGGGAAAGCGGGCGCGGAACTTGTAGATGAAGCAGAAGGGAACCCCGAGGTGGCGCACCTTGGGCCCGGCCAGGAAAAGCCCCGGGGTCAGGGTGGACTCGTCCCAGGGGGTAAGGTGGGGGAAGTCCCCGTCCATCTCGAAAAGCCCCCTCACCGGTTCCCACCCTCCCCCGAAGCCCGTGGCCACGATGGGGGGGTTTGGGGTTTTGAAGACCCCGCCCTCGTGGTGGAGGAGGTAGCCCCCCTTCCCCTTCTCCACCCGCTCCACCCCCTTGGGCACCAGGGTGACCCGCCGGGTGGCCAGGGCCACCTCCAGGCGCTCCCGGGTAAAGGGAGAGAGCTCAAAGGAGGGCTCCCCTTCCTGGACCTCCCAGGGCGCCCGGGGGTCAAACACGGTCACCCGCTTCCCGGCCAAGGCCAGGTGGTAGGCGGCGTCGATCCCCGACTCGTACCCCCCGATGACCGCCCACCGGTCCCCCTCAAGGCGGGCCCAGCGGCGGACCTGGCCGTAGTGGAGCCCAAGCCTAGAGCCCAAGACGGGGTACTTGGGGAAGGAGAACTCCCCCACGGCCCAAACGAGGAAACGGCTCCGCAAGGGGCCCCGGTTGGTGTGGACCAGGAAGCCCTCCCCCCCCAGGGGCTCCACCTTGCGCACCCGCACCCCCTCCCAAATGGGCAGGCGGTAGTGCTCGGCCAGGACCTGGAGGTAGAGGGCGTAGTCCTGTCCCGTGGGATGCTCCTTGCCCAGGGTGAAGGCGGGGGAGGTATCGGGGTGGAGGGCGTTGAGGTCGGGGAGGTTGAAGGCGTTGCTGGTGAAGGAGGGGGTGATGAACCGGGTTTCCGCGGGCCAGCGGCGGAAGGAGTGGCCTATCCGGTGGGCCTCGAGGATGAGGAACCGGGCCCCGATGGCCCCTAGGGCCAGGCCTACCCCGATGCCCGCAGCCCCCGCGCCCACGATGAGGATATCCGTCCTTTCGTCCATATGGGCTCCTTGGGGCGGACCCAGGGGGCCCGCCCCAACTTTTGATAATACATTTTCATTTTCAAAATGTGAGGGCCCCCCTAGACCACCATCCCCTCCCCTTGGGGAACGCCCCCTTGGAAACGGTCCGGGCGGAAGGGCGCAAGGTCCAGGCTTCGGGCCCGGCCATGGACCACCTCCTCGGCCAGGAGGCGGCCCACCATGGCCGCCTGCTGCACCCCGTGGCCGGAAAACCCCGCGGCCACATAGACCCCCTCCCCCACCCGGCCCAGGAGGGGGTTTTTGTCCGGGGTCTCCTCGTAATAGCCCCACCAGGAGGCCTTCGGGTCCAAGGCCCACCCCTCGAGAAAGGGAAAGCGGGAAAGGCCCGCCTCCAAGGTGGGCCCCAGCCAGGCCCAGTCCACCCCCTCCCTAAACCCCCTGGGCTCCTTGGGGTTGGAGCGGCCCAAAAGGAGTCTCGGCCCCTCGGGGCGGAAGTAGAAGCCGCTCCCCAGGTCCACGGTGAGGGGGTAGGCGAGGGGGGCCTTGGGGGCCGTGGCGTAGACCTGCCGGCGCACGGGGAAAACGGGAAGGACCAGGCCCAAGGCCTCCCCCAAGGCCCCCGTCCAGGCCCCGGCCGCGAGGACCAGGTGGTCCGCCCCGTAGGCCCCTTTGGGGGTTTCCACCCGCCACACCCCCCGCTTGCGCTCGGCCCCGAGGAAGGGCTCCCCAAAACGCACCTCGGCCCCAAGCCGCCTGGCCTCCCGCAGGTAAAAGGCCGTGGCCCCGTGGGGGTCGATGACCCCGTCCATGGGGCCATAGGTGGCGAAGGCCAGGCCCTCCCCCCGGAAGGGTACCCTGGCCTGGGCCTCCCCCAAGGAGAGCCACTCCACGGGCACCCCCAGGGCCCTTTGGACCCTAAGGGCCTCCTCCTGGGCCTCCTTGAGGGCCTCGGGGACCAGGAAGAGGTAGCCGATGGGCCGGTAGGCGGCCTCGGGGATGGCCTGGTACTCGAGGATGGAGTGATAAGAGAGGAGGACGTTAAGGGGATGGGCGAACTGGACCCGCACCCCCCCTACGCTCCGGCCCGTGGAGCCCTGGGCCGGGCCCCCCTCCTTTTCCAGGACCAAGACCTTAAGCCCTGCCTCAGCTAGCCGATAGGCCACCGCGACCCCCACGATCCCTGCCCCTACCACGACCGCCTTGGGCATGCCCTCAGGATAAGGGGGCGGTGTAGTGTAAGAGGGGGTCAACCCCCAAGGAGGTGTAGGATGGCGCTCATCACCACGGAAACCGGCAAGAAGATGCACCTGCTGGAGGACGGGCGCAAGCTCGTCACGGTGATCCCCGGGGACGGGGTGGGGCCTGAGTGCATCGAGGCCACCCTAAAGGTCTTAGAGGCGGCCAAGGCCCCCCTGGCCTACGAGGTACGGGAAGCGGGGGCGAGCGTCTTCAAAAAGGGCATCGCCTCCGGAGTACCCAAGGAGACCATCGAGTCCATCCGCAAGACCCGGGTCGTCCTCAAGGGCCCCCTGGAAACCCCTGTGGGGTATGGGGAGAAAAGCGCCAACGTCACCTTGAGGAAACTCTTTGAGACCTTCGCCAACGTCCGCCCCGTGCGGGAGTTCCCCAACGTCCCCACCCCCTACTCGGGCCGGGGCATTGACCTCGTGGTGGTGCGGGAGAACGTGGAGGACCTCTACGCGGGGATCGAGTACCTGCAGACCCCGGGCGTGGCTCAAGCCCTCAAGCTCATCTCGGAAAAGGGTTCGGAAAAGATCGTCCGCTTTGCCTTTGAGCTGGCCCGGGCCGAGGGGCGGAAGAAGGTGCACGCGGCCACCAAGGCCAACATCATGAAGCTCGCCGAGGGGACCCTCAAGCGGGTCTTTGAAAGGGTGGCCCCCGAGTACCCGGAGATCGAGGCCCACCACATCATCGTGGACAACGCGGCCCACCAGCTCGTCAAGCGCCCCGAGCAGTTTGAGGTCCTGGTCACCACCAACATGAACGGGGACATCCTCTCCGACCTCACCTCGGGGCTCATCGGGGGCTTGGGGTTTGCCCCCTCGGCCAACATCGGCCACGAGGTGGCCATCTTCGAGGCCGTCCACGGCTCGGCCCCCAAGTACGCGGGGCAAAACGTCATCAACCCCACGGCCGTCCTCCTCTCCGCGGTGATGATGCTCCGCTACCTCGAGGAGATGGAGACCGCGGACCTCATCGAGAACGCGGTGCTCTACACCCTGGAGGAGGGCCGGGTCCTCACGGGGGACGTGGTGGGGTACGACCGGGGGGCCAAGACCACGGAGTACACCCAGGCCATCATCGAAAACCTGGGGAAGACCCCTAAGGGGGCCCGGGTACGGCCCTATAGGCCCTTCCGCCTCCCCCCGCCCATCCCCGGCCTCTCCCCAAGGAAACCCCAAAGCCGCCGGGTGGTGGGGGTGGACGTCTTTGTGGAGACGGAGCTTGGGCCCGAGGCCCTTGGGAAAGCCCTGGAGGCCCTGGCCGAGGGGACGCCCTTCCGCCTCAAGATGATCTCCAACCGGGGCACCCAGGTCTACCCGCCCACCGGGGGGCTTATGGACCTGGTGGACCACTACCGTTGCCGCTTCCTCTACCGGGGGACGGGGGAGGCCGGGGACGGGGAGATCCTGGACCTCGTCCAAAGGATCGGGAGCCGCTTCCGCTGGATGCACCTGGAGAAGCTCCAGGAGTTCGACGGGGAACCCGGCTTCACCAAGGCCCAAGGGGAGGACTAAAGGAGGGTAAAGCGGGGCTCTAGCCCCGGGAGGTCCGCCTCCAGGAAAAGGAGGCGGGCCTCGGCATTAAGGGGGAGGGGCTCGGGGAGGGCTAGGGTGGCCGCAAGGCCGAGCTCGGGAAGGAGGAAAACCCCTTGGGGCCCCTTGCGCTCCACCAAGACCCCTGGGCCCTCGTACCCCTCCTGGAGGAGGTAGACCAGGGTCCAGTGGAGCTTGCTCCGCCTTTCCGCTTCCCGTACCCCTTCAGCCACCGCCTCCGCCGCCCCCACCCTTTCCAGGACCTCAGCCTGGGAAAGGGGCTTTTCCCCCTTGAGCCAAGCCCTAAGCTGCTGGTGGGCCACCAGGTCCAGGTAGCGCCTCAAGGGACTTGTCACCTGGGCGTAGAGGGGGAGGCCCAGGCCCCTATGGGGGCCCGGGGTGGCCTTGAGCTGGGCCCGGCGGAGGCCCTTGCGCCTCGCCCACATCCCCGCAAGCCCCTCCCCCTCCCCCCCTTCCCCCGCCTCCTGGGTAGCGAAGGGGAAGGGCAGGCCTTCCCTCAAGGCCAGATGGGCCGCGGCGTAGCCCGCAAGGAGCATGGCCTCCCGCACCCAGACCCGGCTCTCGTAGGGGGGAAGGGGCCTTAGGGTCACCCGGCCCTCCCGCACCCGGACCTTGACCTCGGGGAGCTGGATCTCGAGGGCCCCTTCCCTAAGGCGCCGGGCCCGGAAGGCCTCGGCCAAGGCCCTAAGGGGCTCCAGGCCCTCCACCCCCATGGCCTCCCGGTAGGTGAGCCGGCGGACCCGCACCAGGCTCGGGTAGACCCTCTCCTCCAGGACCTCCCCCTCCTCCGAAACCCAAAGCTCAAAGGTGAGGGCCGGGGAAACCTCCCTTAGCCCCAGGCCCAAGGCCTGGGTCAAGGCCTTGGGGAGCATGGGGACGGGGCCTTCGGGCAGGTAGAGGCTTGCCCCCCGGCGGAGGGCCTCCCGGTCTATGGGGCTACCCGGGGGCACCAAGGCGGCCACGTCCGCCACGTGGACGAAAAGGTGAAACCCCCCAGGGACCCTCTCCGCAAAGACCGCGTCGTCGGGGTCCTCCGTGTCCTCCTCGTCGATGGCCCAGGCGGGGAGGTGGGTGAGGTCGGCCCGGGGCTCCTCGGGGAGGTCGGGGAAGGGCAGGTCCGGAGGGGCTAGGGGCAGGCCCAGGCGGCGGGGGTGGGGGTTCTCGTAGCGCCACACCCCTAGGCGGAGGAGAAGGCGGTGGGCCCCTTCCGGGGTCTCCTCCTCCCCTAGGGCCCTAAGGACCGGGCTATCCCGCCTTTCCCCTAGGGCCAAGGCCTTGACCTCCCCGAGGAGGGGCTCGTCCTCGGGGAGGGGGCGGCCCTCCTTAAGGCGCCTCACCCCGGCCTCAAAGGCCTCCCGCCGGGCCTCCTTGCGCCTTTGGGCCTCGAGGTGGGCCAAAAGCTCCGCCCGGGTCCGGGCCCGTACCCTTTCCCCCTCCAGGAGGAAATGGAGCCCCTCCTTGGCCAAGAGGTAGGCCCCGTAGGCCGCCTCCGGGGTGTAGGCCCCATAGACGAGCTCCGCAAGCTCCCTCAAGGTCACGGTCTCCCCTTCTAGGAGCTCCCAGGCCGCCTCCACCTCCCCTTCCGGCACCTCAAGGGGCAAGGTGGCGGGGCCCGGATGGAGGAAGAGGACGTCCTTGGGCCGCACCCGAAGCCTTTCCCCATCCAGGAGGAGCTCCAGGCGGTCCCCCTTGGCCTCGGCCAGGGCAGGCCGGCCCTTGTAGACCACGAGCGCCCCCTTCACATCCCCTAGGATATAGGCCATAGGGTGGAACCTCCCCGGCCTCTACGCCTCCCCGGAGGACCCCGGGCTATGGGCGTGTGGAAGGCGAAAGGGCTCGGCCAGGAGAAGATCCCAAGCGAGGACCTGCTGGCGCCTTTGGGAGAGAAGCCCAAGGTGCCCTTTGCGAAGGCCAAGGCCCTGGTCCTCGAGGCCTCCCACCGCTTTCCCCTCGAGGTGGAGGCCATCGCCCACTGCTTCTTTGAGGAGGGGTGGATGGACGTCCACCCAAGGCCCAGGAAAAGGGGTGGGGCCTTCTGCGCTGGGGACCTCCCCTCCACCCACCCTTATAGCAGGCCCAAGCCAGAACCTAGCTCCGCTGACGCGTGGGGGCCCCGGTAGAAAAGTTCCCGTGAAGTTTTTTGGGAATCTGAGGGCGCAGGAAAGGTAAAGGGCATGAGAGGGGCTGGGGCGGAACCCTTCACCGACCGCTTCTTTGCGGAGGGGTTCAGGGTCCTGGAGTCTTGGCTCAAGCTCCTCCCCTAGGCGAAAATGGGGGGATGGACCTCGTTTATCGCCCCGGGCGCTACCCCTTCCTCACCCAGGACCTCCCGGGGGTGGGTGGGGAGATCCGGGTGGCGCCCGAGGACTTCCAGGTGGAGGAGGTCCCCGCCTACCTCCCCAAGGGGGAAGGGGAGCACCTTTTCCTCCTCCTGGAGAAGGAGGGGCGCACCACCCGGGAGGTGGTGGAGTTCCTGCGGGACGAGGTGGGGGTACCCGAGAAGGAGATCGGGGTGGCGGGCCTCAAGGACAAGCGGGCCCGCACCCGCCAGTGGCTCTCCCTCCCGAGGCGGTACGAGGACGCCCTCTGCCTTTTGGAGAACCTGAAGGGGGTACGGCTTTTGGAGGCCCACCCCCACCCCCACAAGCTCAGGACCGGGCACCTCAAGGGGAACCGCTTCCGCATCCTCATCCGTAACCCCCAAAGGGGATGGGCCGAGGCCCAGGCGGTGCTCCTACGCCTTGCGGAAAAGGGCGTCCCCAACTACTATGGCCCCCAGCGCTTCGGCCTAGGGGGCCTTAACCCAACCCGGGGCTACCGCCTGGTGAAGGAGGGCAAGGGCCGGGGTAGCCCCTGGCTCAAGCGCTTCCTCATCGGGAGCCTGCAAAGCCTCCTCTTCAACGAGTGGGTGGCCCTAAGGATGGAAAGGGGCCTCTACGACCGGGTGGTCCAGGGAGACTGGGCCAAGAAGCACGCGACGGGGGGGGAGTTTTTGGTGGAGGACCCCGAGAGGGAAAACCCCCGGGCCTTGCGCCTAGAGATCAGCGCCACCGGCCCCCTCTTCGGCAAAAAGTACCCCGAGGCCCAAGGGGAGGCCCGGGCCCTGGAGGACGAGGTCCTGGCCCGGTTTGGGCTAGGGCGGGAGGAGTTCTGGAGGAGGCGGGGGGCCAGGCGGCCCATCCGGGTGCCCCTAGAGGAGTGGAGCCTGGAGGAGACCCTAGAGGGGCTTTGGCTGGGGTTTTTCCTCCCCAAGGGGAGCTACGCCACAAGCCTCCTCCGGGAGGTGATGAAGGTGGAGGTGGACGCCCAAGGCCTAGAGGAGGAAGTCCTCGAGGTAGAGGCGGACCTCCCCCCAGGCCTCGAGGGGGAGTAGGTGGCCCGCGTCCTCCAGGGCGAAAAGAACCCCCCCGGCCCGGGTCCAGGCGGAAAGCCCCTGGGCCTGGTCCAGGGGGAGGAAGGGGTCCAGGCGACCCACGAGGAGGAGCACAGGGGCCGAAACCCCCCTGAGGAGGCGCCTCTCGTCCCCGATGGCCTCCACCTCCCTTAGCCAGGCTTCCACCTGGGCCTCCTCTAGGCTCTCCCGCCAGGCCTGGAAGGCCCCCTCCTCCACCCGCCGGCCGAAGAGGAGGGCTCGGGCTGCCCTCGAAAACCCCTCTAGCCCTCCCTGCTCCCAGGCCCAGCGCAACACCCCCAGGCGGGCCTTGAGGTAGGGATCTAGCCAAAGGAGAGGGGAGATGAGGGTGACGCTTTCCGCCCCCTCCCGGAAGGCGGCCCAAAGGGCCTTGCGGGCCCCCTCCCCAAAGGCGATAAGGTGCCTCCCCTCCCGGGAAGGGAGGGCCAGGGCGGGGTCCAGGGCCTTAGGGGCAAGAAGCCCCGGGAAAAGGCGGATCTCCCCCACCCCTCTATACTAGGACCCATGGACCCCCAAGCCCTCCTCGAGCGGGTTGCCTGGAGCATGTCGGGTAAGTTGCCCAAGCGCGTCAAAGCCATCCTAGAAAAAGTTCTGGAGGATTGCGGTCTGACAGGAAAGTATCAGATAGAGACGGAATACCACTCCCCACTAGGCAGCGTTATCCGGGAAAGGGAGCGAAGGGTGGACCTTGCGGTTTTACGAGAGGGCCAACCTTACCTATACATTGAATGCAAAGAGCAGCACACAAGCGGTTCTGCAGAGGACAAGCTCTTTAGGGCCTTGGAGGAAGCTGGGAGGGACCGCATCCTTGGGGTTCATTCCGTAGTGGTCTTTGCTGGAAGTGGCTTTCGGCAGAGCTACAGGCGTTGGGCTATGGTGGAAGGCTTCATCCGGGAAGAATACCTAGAAGAATGGCTACGGAGGTTCTTTTGCCAGGATTAGCAGGAGCCCAGCATGCCCAAAGGAACCCACAGGCTGCAGGTACTTGAACCTCCCCGCCAGCAAGACCTTAGGCCCCCCCTCAAATGGGCCGGCGGCAAGCGTTGGGTCCTACCCCACTTGGAACCTCTTTGGGCTCCTTATAAAGAGCGAACCCTCATCGAGCTCTTCGCGGGTGGCCTTGCCGTGGCCCTGGGCCTGAGGCCAAGGCGCGCCATCCTGAACGACCTGAACCCTCACCTCATCAACTTCTATCGCCACGTGCAGAGGGGCCTCGAGGTCAAAATCCCCCTGGTCTACGACCGGGAGGTCTACTACCGCTACCGGGACCGCTTCAACGAGCTCATCCGCAAGGGCGAATGGGACACCGAGGAGGCCGCCATCCTCTTCTACTACCTCAACCGCACGGGGTACAACGGCCTATGCCGCTTCAACGCCAAGGGGGAGTTCAATGTACCCCTTGGTCGCTATAAGAGGGTCCAGTATCTCTCAGATTTTTCCCCCTACAAAGAGGCCTTCCGAGGTTGGGAGTTCAGGGCCGGGGACTTTGCCCAGGTAGAGCTGGAACCCGGGGCCTTCGTCTACGCGGACCCCCCTTACGACGTGGAGTTCACCCAGTACAACCCCGGCGGGTTTACCTGGGAAGACCAGGTGCGGCTTGTGGAGTTCCTGGAAGGGCACCGGGGACCGATCGTCATCTCCAACCAAGCCACAAAGCGCATAGTGGAACTCTACACACGCTTTGGCTACAGCCTGAAGGTGCTAAAAGGCCCCAGGCGGATTAGCTGTACCGGCTCGAGGGAATGGGCTCCCGAGGTGCTGGCCTTCAAGAACCTTTAATACCACCCCATGCAGGCTCCGGCCCACATGGGGTGGGGTCAGGGCCTCACCTCCATCCAGGCCACGCAGAGGAGGTCCTCCTCCCTATCCGGCACCAGGCTAACCCTCCCGGAGGGGCGGATGTACCTTTCGGCGAAGGCCTTTAGCTCCCTCAGGATCTCCTCCTCCCCCTTCCCCTGAAGCCCCCGCCAAAGCCTCCTTAGCTCCTCGAGAACCATCCCTTCCAGGGGGTGGGCCTCGAAGTAGGGGAGGAGGTCCTTCCCCTTCCCCTGGGGCAAGGCCCTGAGCCACCAGACCACCCTCCTTTGGAGGGCCTGGAACCTCTCCAAGCGCTGTTCCTGCTTTTGGAGCTTGCGCCAAAGCCAGGCCCTGAGGCTTTGGACCTTCTGGGTGGGATCCCCGGAAGGGGGGAGGGGGGGCTCCTTGGGGTCTAGGGAGCGGACCTTCCGGACCGCCTGCACCCCCTCGAGGATGACCCCCCCCTCCTCGTAAAGCCAGTGGTGGTGGCCGGTCTTGGGGTTTTGGAAGGCGGCGAAAAACCCCGGGGCTTCTCCCCTCTTGGCCGTGCCCACCCCCCAGGGAATCCTCTCTAGCCTTTCCCTTCCCAAGCGGTTCATGAAGTCCCAGAGGTCCTGCTTCAAGAACTCCCCTAGGGCGAACTCGCTCTCCCTCTCCAACTCCTCTAGCACCCCGGGGTCTTCCTTCTGGATCCGCTTGAGGGTATGGAAGTCCAAGGCCACGGGGTCCTCGCCCAGGATGGAGACGTCCAGGCCCACGGTCTTTTGGATGGTGCTCACCTTGGCCTGGATCCGTTGGACCAGGCCCAGGAGCTCCTCGAGGCCCTCCTCGGGGAAGAAGTTGTACACGTGGATGGTGGGGTGGGGGGAGCCGATGCGGTCCAGGCGGCCTATCCTTTGCACCAGGCGCACGGGGTTCCAGTGGAGGTCGTAGTTGATGAGGACCTTCCCCCTTTGGAGGTCGTGGCCCTCGGAGAGGACGTCCGTGCTGATGAGGAGGGAGAGGTCCCCCTCCTGGAAGGCCTGGGCCAGGGCCTCCCGCTCCCTGGCCCCCACCCCTCCCTCGATGAGGCCCATGGGGCCCGGGTAGTCCCCCTTAAGGGCCCCGTAGAGGTAGCGGGCGGTTTCCCGGAAGTAGGTGAAAAGGAGGACCTTCTCCCCCCCAAGGCCCCGGAGGAGGCCCTTGAGGGCCTGGAGCTTGCCGTCCTCCTTGGGCTCTCGTCCTTTTAGCTCCCAGAGGAGGGCCCTTAGGGCCTTTAGGTCAGCCTCGGTGTCCTTTCGGACCCTCTCCAGGTCCAGGTCCTCAGGTAGCCCTTCTAGGTCTTCCGCCAGGGCCTCTAGGGCCTCCTCCTCTTCGGCGAGGAGGGCCCGGTAGTCCCCAGGCCTTAGGATCTTCCCCCCCTCCAAGGCCTCGAGGAAGGCCTCTAGGAAGCCATAAAGCCCCTCCATGGAGACCCGGAAGGCCTCCAGGGAGGACTCCAGGCGCTTCAGGTAGAGGACCTTGAGGATTTGGGCCAGGGCCACCTGGCGCCCCAGCTGGAGGACGAACTCCGCCCCCAGGCCCTGGGGAACCCCCTCTAGGGAATCCAAGGGCTGGCCCTCCCGGGTGCGGGCCTCCACCCAAGGCCTGCGGTAGAGGATGAGGCGGTAAGGGGCCAGGTGGAGGCCCTCTAGAAGCCCCGCCACCCGGCGGTAGAAGTCCTTTCCGTAGGTGACCTGGAGGCTATAGGACACGGTGTGGAGCTTCCTTTCGGGGAAGCGGATCCTCTCCCCATTGAGCTCAGCCTCGGGGTAGTTGCGGCGGATGAAGCTCCGGGAACGCCTGACCACCAGGGCCTCCAGGACCTCGTAGAGCCCTTCTGGGTTTTTCTCGGCCTCCTGGAAGCGTTCCCTAAGCCTTGGGATGCCCAAGGGGCCCAGGAGGTCCTCCCGATCCTTGGCGATGAGGCGGAGCTGGTGGTAGAGGTCAAAGACGGAGTTGTTCACGGGGGTGGCGGTGAGGAGGATCACCTTCACCTCCCCCTGGACCAGCCCGAAGAGGTTCCGCCAGCGGTTCGTATGGGGGTTACGGAAGTTGTGGCTTTCGTCCACCACCACCGCGCTGAATTCCCCTTCCTCCTCTCTGTACGCCTCCGGGGAGAAGTCCCCCTGGCCCAGGCGCTCCATGGTGAGGAGCCTATGGGGGATGCCGTAATCCTCGAGGCGCCTCTTCCAGGTGGAGGCCAAGGAGGCGGGCACCACCACCAGGGCCTTCCGCCTTGGGCGGTAGGCCAGGTCATTCAGGAGGCTTAGGGCGATGAAGGTCTTCCCCAAGCCCACGGAATCCGCGATGAGGACCCCGCCGTAGCGCTTTAGGATCTCCTTAGCCCTCTCGTAGCCATCCTGTTGGAAGTCCGTAAGCCTTATGGGAGGGGGTTGGGCCCCTTCCCCTTGGGGCCCTCCTTCCCCAAGCTCGAGCTGGTCCTTTAGGGCCTCGTAGAGGACCTTGATGTAGATCTCGTGGGGGGTGTAGGTCTCCGTGAAGGGCTCTAGGAGTTCTAGGAGATCGGGCTTGTAGTCCCTGGCCTCCTGCCAGAGGGCCTCAAACCAGGCCGCAAGGGCCTCCACCGCGCTTTCCTGCTTGAGGATGGCGTTGAGTTCTAGGTTATCCTCGAGGCCCCCTCCTGTGAAGTTGGAGGAGCCCACCACCCCCACCCGGCCCAGGTAGGGCACGCCCCCCACCAGGTAGGCCTTGCCGTGGAGGAAAGCCTGCTCGTAAAGCCGGACCTGGACCCTCTCCTCCCCAAGGAAGCTCCGCCAGCGCGCTATCTCCTGGGCCGAGGTTTGGGCCTTGGAAGTGGCCTCCTGGAGCTCCTTGAGCAGGCGCTCCCCCACCAGAAAGGCCTGGCCCTGTTCCTTCCCCAGGAGGAGGCGCAAGGCGGCAAGGCCCTCGAGGGCTGGGGCCAAGGCCTGGAGCCCCTTAAGGTTGAAGAAGGCCGTGGCCACGTCCAAGGTGGGGGCTTTGGACTCCGCGAGGAGTCCGCGCAAGACCTCCCCTAGGCGGTGCTTGCGGTTATCCACCAGGTCGGGGA
>JBEPYU010000015.1:0-27541 GCA_041641215.1 Thermaceae bacterium | reverse complement strand
GGAGCCTGGACCTGGGTCTCCTCCTCCTTCTCCTCCCCTTGCACGCCCTAAGGCCTTCCCCCTTAGGGTTTTGGCTCCACCTCTCCCTGGTCCTCCTCCTGGTCACCGGGACAAGGCCCGGGCCTTGGAGGGGCTTGGGCGGGTGGCGGGGCTTGCCGCAAGCGCCACGGGGTTCCTCTCCTCCTTGCAAGCCTCCTGGCCACGGGGGTGGGCCAGGCCTCAGGGGGCAACCCCTTGCCCTTCGCCCTAGGCCTTGGCCTTTTTGGCCGGGCGCCTTTCCGAGGCCCGCCCCTCCGGTGTAGCCTAGGGGGGATGGACGGGAAGATCCTCTTTGAGGGCCTGACCTTTGACGACGTCCTCCTCCTACCCGACTACTCCGAGGTCCTCCCCCGGGAGGTTTCCGTAAGGACCCAGGTCACCAAGGGGCTTTGGCTCAACATCCCCATCCTCTCCGCGGCCATGGACACGGTAACCGAGGCGGAGATGGCCATCGCCATGGCCCGGGAGGGGGGCTTGGGGGTCATCCACAAGAACCTGCCCATCGAGGTCCAGGCGGGGATGGTGCGCAAGGTGAAGCGCTCCGAGGCGGGGATGGTGGAAGACCCCGTGACCCTTCCCCCCACGGCCACCCTCGAGGACGCAGAACGCCTCATGCGGGAGTACCGCATCGGGGGCCTGCCCGTGGTGGACCTTAGGGGGCGGCTTTTGGGCCTGGTGACCAACCGGGACCTCCGCTTCGAGCGGGACCTCAAGCGCCCGGTGACGGAGGTCATGACCCCCCTGGAGCGCCTGGTCACCGCCCCACCTGGCACCACCCTGGAGGAGGCGGAGGCCCTCCTCAAGCGGCACAAGGTGGAGAAGCTCCCCCTGGTGGACGGGGAGGGGCGGCTTAGGGGCCTCATCACCCTTAAGGACCTGGTCAAGCGGCGCCAGTACCCGAACGCGGCCAAGGACGAAAAGGGCCGGCTCCTCGTGGGGGCGGCCTTAGGGGTGGGCCGGGACCTAAGGGAGCGGGCGGAGGCCTTGGTGGAGGCCGGGGTGGACGTCTTGGTCCTGGACTCCGCCCACGGCCACTCCAAGGGGGTGATGGAGGCCCTGGTCTACCTCAAGGAGACCTACGGGGAGCGGGTGGAGGTCATCGCCGGCAACGTGGCCACCCGGGAAGGGGCCAGGGCCCTTGCGGAGCGGGGGGCGGACGCGGTGAAGGTGGGGATCGGTCCCGGTTCCATCTGCACCACCCGGGTGGTGGCCGGGGTGGGGGTACCCCAGATCACGGCCATCCTCGAGGCGGCCAAGGGGGTGGAAGGCCTCGGGGTGCCCCTCATCGCCGACGGGGGGATCAGGTACTCCGGGGACGTGGCCAAGGCCCTGGCCGCGGGGGCCCATACGGTGATGCTTGGGGGGATGCTTGCGGGCACGGACGAGGCCCCGGGGGAGGAGGTCCTGAAGGACGGGCGCCGCTACAAGCTCTACCGGGGGATGGGCTCCTTGGGGGCCATGCGGCAGGGCTCCGCAGACCGCTACTTCCAGGAGGCCCCCCGGGGGGAGGCAGTGGAGGCCAAGAAGCTCGTCCCCGAGGGGATCGAGGGGATGGTGCCCTACAAGGGCCCGGTGGCCGACGTCCTCTACCAGATCGTGGGGGGGCTTAGGAGCGCCATGGGCTACGTGGGGGCCCCGGACCTCGAGGCCTTCCGCCGGAAGGCCCGTTTCGTGCGCATGACCATGGCCGGCCTCATCGAAAGCCATCCCCATGGGGTCCTCATCACCAAGGAGGCCCCGAACTACTCCCGCTAAGGCGGTGGAAGGCGTTGAGGAAAAGGGGAAGCTCCCTCTGCCGCCTTTCCTGTTCCCCCAGGGCCTCCTCGAAGGCCAGGGGGTCCATGAGGAGGTGGGGCAGGCGGAGCCAGCCCAGGTAGTAGGCCCCTGCCTCCCCCGGGAAGCGGAGCCTGGCCCGCTCCTCGGGGAAAAGGAGGGCCTCGAAGGCCTCGGGGGAGGCCAGGTAGGGGGCGTCCTTGGCCTTGTGGAGGAAGGCCTTGAGGCGCAGGGGATTGCTCCAAAACCCAAAGCGCAGGCGCTCGTCCAGGGCCTCGAGGGCCCGGAGGTCCCCCTTTTGGGTGACCTCGTAGCGCCTGAGGCGGAGCTTGGCGTACTCCCTAAGGCCCAGGATCTCCCGGGAAAGCCCCAGGGCCACGAGGAGCCTAGAGGCCATGACATAGTCCTGGTATTCCCGGTAAGGGTCCATGCCCCTAGGCTAAGGGCCCTCCCCGGTCCCCACCGTGGCCCGGATGCCTATGATGGGGGCATGGACCGCAAGGCCTGGGTGTTGCGGGCGGTGGAGGCCCTGGGGCAGGCGGACCTTCGGGCCATCGCCCACTACCTGGAGGACGAGGGGGAGCCCTTCGCCAGGAAGGAGCTCGAGGACACCCTGGCCCTCCTCCTTGAGGAGGGGAAGCTAGAGGAAAGGGAGGGGGTTTACCGCCTGCGCCGCCCCTCCAAGGCCCGGGAGGCCTTCGAGGGGCTTTTCCGGGACTAGGGCCCTAGCACCCTTTGCCTTAGGGCGAGAACCCCCTTGGGGGTGAGGCGCCGGGCGTGGACCCGGGCCACCTCCTCCTCCGTGAAGGGCTGGAAGCCGGGCGGGGGGCGGTTGCCCCAGGCCTGGCTGATGAAGTTGAGGACCTGGGCGATCTCCGCATCCGTGTGGTCCTTCTCCCGGCCGGGCATCCGGCCGCTATAGAGCTCTCCCCCGACCCGGATGGGACCCTCGAGGCCGAAGAGGACCACCGCGATAAGGTACTCCCGTCCCCCAGGCCGGGCCAGGATTTTGGGTACGTGCCCGGCTAGGGGAGGCGTGATCCCCGGGACCCCCTGTCCCGATCCCAGGTGGCAGGCGATGCAGCGCCTGGCGTAGATCGTAGACCCGTCCTGGGCCCCCGCCTGCCCTAGGAGGAGGAGGGTTAGGAGGAGGATGAGCCCTTGGGCCATGTTCCCCCTAATCGTATACCCTCTAGAAGGCGTAGATCAAGGCCCGCCCCCCTAGGACCTCCACCTCCACCTCCCCCAGGGCCTCGTTCTCCAGGGTCAGGGTGGTGGCCCCAAGGGGGGTAGGGGGGAGGTCCCAGCGGGCCCCCCGGAGGGCCAAGGTGGCCTCGGGGTAGGGGAGGAGGCTAAAGGGCTGGCCCCTTGCTAGGGGCAGGCGGTGGCGGCCTGGGAGGAGGGGCCAGGCCCAGGTGAGGCCGTCCGTGAGGGCCACCTTTACCCCCCTTTGGGCCAGGGCGAAGGCCAGCCCCAGGTGGGCCAAGGTGTGGTCCAGCCGCCCCCCGATCCCCCCAAGGAGGAGGACCTCCTCGGCCCCCAGGGCCAGGGCCCTTTGGATGAGGGCCTCCCCGTCCGTCAGGTCCTTGTCCTTGGGGAGAAGCTCCTTGGGGGCGGGGAGGGCCTCCTTGAGCCAGGGGGGGCTTGAGTCCATGTCCCCAAGCCATAGCTCGGGGAGGAGGCCCAGGGCCAAGGCGTGCCGGGCCCCGCTATCCGCGGCGAGGAGACGGTAGCCCCCAAGCCTCTCCCTCAGGCCGGGGGTGATGAGGAGGGGGCCACCCAGGAGGAGGGCAAAGCGCCCCATACCCTTTATTTTGGCTGCGCTTCTGGGTTCCCCAAAAACTCCACGGGGACTTTCTACCGGGGCCCCCATGCGGGCGCAAGCCCGCAGGGGGTGGTATCACCCCTCCAAGGGTACCGCCTTTCCCAGGTCCAGGTGGAGGCCCACCCGGGCCCCCTCCCCAGGGGCTTCGGGGGCCTCGAGGTAGAGCCTCACCCCCCCTACCCGAACCCAGACCCCCACCCGGGGGCCTAGGAAAAGCCGTTCCTCCACCACCCCCTCCCTTTCTCCCCCAAGCCCCAAGGCCCTTTCCGGGAGGAGGTGGACCTTGGGGGGTAGGCCTAGGGCCTGGCTCTCCTCAGGGCTTAGGAGGTTTTTGTGGCCGAGGAAGCGGGCGGTCCAGGGGTCCTTGGGCCGGGCGTAGACCTCCTCCGGGGGGCCCACTTGGACCAGGCGGCCCTCCCGAAGGATGGCCACCCGCTTTCCCAGGAGGAAGGCCTCCTTCTGGTCGTGGGTGACCACCAAGGCCGTGGCCCCTTCCCCCCTTAAGGTGCGGCGCAAGAAGGGGAGGAGTTCTTCCCTTAGGCGCAGGTCCAAGGCCCCTAGGGGTTCGTCCAGGAGGAGAAGCCTGGGCCTTGGGGCTAGGGCCCGGGCCAGGGCCACCCGTTGCTTTTCCCCCCCGGAGAGGGTCTCGGGCCGCCTTTGGGCCTTGGGGAGGAGATCCATCTGGGCCAGGAGGGCCTCCACCCGGGCCTGGATCCTCTCCTTGGGCCAGCGGGCTTCCCGCAGGCCAAAGGCCACGTTTTCGTACACCGTAAGGTGGGGGAAAAGGGCATAGTCCTGGAAGAGGAAGCCTATCCCCCGCCTTTCTGGGGGCAAGGGGGTGAGGTCCTCCCCCCCGAGCCTCACGTACCCCTCGTCCGGGGGGAGGAGGCCTGCAAGGAGCCTAAGGAGGGTGCTCTTCCCGCTTCCCGAGGGGCCGAGAAGGGCCAAGACCTCCCCCGCCTCCACCTCGAGGCCCACCTCGAGGCGGAAACCGGGGAAGGCCTTAACCAGGTGGAAGCGCAACACCTCCCCATTATGGTTCCTGCGCTTCTAGGTTTCGAAAAACCCCACAGGGACTTTGTTCTGGCGCCCCATGCAAGTGCAAGCCTGCGTGGGGCGGTATTGCAGGCTATCGCAAAATAGCGGCACGCTCCGAGGGTGACTTTTCGTAGAGCATACCCCAGCGATTGGACGGACGAGGATTGGGCCATCCTGGAATCCTTGATCCCCGCCCCCAAGCCCGGCGGCCGACCCGCCAAGGTGCCTGGGAGGGAAATGGGGAACGCCATACCCTACTTCCGCAAGTGGCAGCAAGGAGGGGGTCTGGGAGAGGGCCGTCCAAGCCCTGGCCCGCAGGACCGGGAAGGAGAAGGGAGGGGCCTGACCTCTAACCAAATTTGCTCTTGGGGGTTAAAGAGTGGGGGCTTGGGGGAGAGCGTATGCGAACCCCCAAACCCTCCCCGTCCTACCCTGACCGCCTACGCACCCCCACTGCCCTATACCCCACCAAGGCAAACGCAACCGCCTCTGGCGCTGGCTCCTCACCTGCGCCCTCCTCCCCCTCCTCGTGGACTGGACCACTCTGGAAGACGGCAAGCACCAGGCCCTGGTGGTGGCCTTTGCGGTGCATCTTTCCCCTTGGCCCAGCAGGAACCGGGTGGAAGCCCGCCTCCTGGACCAAGGCCTTTTGATGCCCCAGACTTCCTCCAAAACCTCAAGGACTGGGGTGCAGCCTTCCTCATCCGCCTGCGAGGAACACCTCGTGGGGGCCCCCCTGCCCCCCGAGGGTCACGGGGGCACTACGCCTTGCGCATGGGGGTGGAGGAGGGGTTTAGGGACCTGAGGGGCGGGGCTGGGGTTGGACCGGCATCTTCTGCGGACCCGGGAGGGCCTGGTGGATGGCTTTCCCTTTTGTCCTTGGCCCGGGTGTGCTTCTGGGGTGGGGGCTTGGGGGGAGGCTGTGGCCCATCCCTGGCGGCAGAGCCTTTTCACCCTTGACCGTTTGGCTTTGGCTCAGCCGCCGCCCAAACTAGGGGGGCTTATCCTGAGGCTCTCCTATCGGATGCTCGCCAAGTTGGCTGAAGGAAGGGGAGGATGGAAGTGATGAGGGGTCAGGTCCCTCCACCCGTTGATCCTCTCCCAGGATGAAGCACTCCCCAAGTTGCCTCTTCACAGACCGTTGACCTCGTACTGTTGACTTCGCAGAGGACAACTCGTAGATGGCCCTGGGTGCAACCCTAGCGAGCTGGTCCTTCTGGAAGGCTTTGGGGGCCCAGGGGGTAATGTTCTGGGAAGGGGATGTTGTAGTGGACCAAAGCCAAACTCCCCTCCTCTCGTTTTTTGGTCAAGTTAGAGCTCAGGGCATGCTAGGCTGGATGGGATATGAAATCCATCCCATCCTTCCTTGGCTGGGCTAGGGGCCGTGTCCTTCTTTGGGTGCTGGCTGGCGCCCTGTGGGGTTGCCATGAGCTTCCGGGCCGGGCCCAGCCTAGCCCTAAGGACCCCCCACCCAGCCGCCTGGCTGTGGACTATTCCTCCACCCCAGACCTCTCCCGCCTGGCCCGGGCCGATCTGGCCGTGGTGCGCGATGTCCTCCCTAGCGAGGCCATCCGCAACCTGGAAAGGGGGGGCACACGGGTCATTGCCCGCTTGCCCCTTGGGGAGGTGGAGGCCGGTGACCCCGACCTCCCCGACCTGCGGACGGCGGGGTGTATCCTCGGCCCGAACCCCGGCCGGGGGTCTTTCTACGTGGACCCTGGCTGCCCTCACTGGCAGGAGCTGGTCCTCCGGAGGGCCCGGGCCTTGCGCCTCAAGGGGTACGCTGGCCTCCTTCTGGACCGGCTGGACGTTACGGAGCGCTTCCCGCAGACCGCAGGGGGCCTAGGGGCCTTGGTCGGGCGGGTGGCCCGGGAGGTGGGGGGGTACCTGGTGCAGAACGGGGGCTTGGCGCTTTTGGACTCGACGGCCCCTTACCTCCAGGGGGTGCTATACGAGGGCCTGAGCACGGGTTACAACCCCTCCCGGGGCCTCTACCTCTACCAGGAGGGGGATCCCAGCCGGGCCCTTGCGTACAAGGGGCGGTTAGCCCTTCTGGCCCTGGACTACGCGCCAGCCGACCGTCCCGCCTTGGCCTGGCGGGCCTGTGAGCGGGCCCGTGGGCTAGGGTTTGTGGGGTACGTGGCCCACGACCTGAGCCTGGGGACTGGGGGGGTCTTTTGCGATGCCCTCTCCCCGCCCCCTCCTTACCG
This sequence comes from Thermaceae bacterium, assembly GCA_041641215.1. Taxonomy (GTDB): domain Bacteria; phylum Deinococcota; class Deinococci; order Deinococcales; family Thermaceae; genus Thermus. The sequence goes on along the minus strand of JBEPYU010000015.1, from coordinate 20,656 downwards.
GGCCACCCCTGAGGGGGTTTTCCGGGGGGGGGAGCCCCTTCCCCTTTACGGGCTGAACTGGTTTGGTCTGGAGACGGAGGACCGGGCCCCCCATGGCCTGTGGGCTGGGCGCACGGTTCCCGAGTTCCTGGAGCAGATCCGGGGGCTAGGTTTCACTGCCCTGCGCCTACCCCTTTCCCCCCAGGTGCTGGTCCCTGGCCAGCCTACGCCTAGCTGGGCCCAGGAGAGGGGCTACCCGGCCGATGCCCACGAGGGGTTGCTCTACTTCCTCAGGGAGGCTGAGCGGGCAGGCCTTTACGTTCTCCTGGACTTCCACACCTACCATCCGAGCCGGATTGCGGGGGGGCTGCCTGGGCGTCCTTACGGGGAGGGGTACAGCAAGGAGGACTGGCTTCGGGACCTGCGCCGGATGGCCGGGCTTGCCCTGAGCTTTCCCAACGTGATCGGGGTAGACCTGTGCAACGAGCCCCACGCCATGACCTGGGGGGAATGGCGGGAGGTGGCCCTGGAGGGGGCAAGGGCCCTGGCCGAGGTCAACCCCTTCATCCTGGTAGGGGTGGAGGGGGTGGGCAACGCTTCGGACAACGGGGGTTTTCCGGCCTTTTGGGGGGGTAACCTGACGGAGGCCTACGCCCAACCCCTGGTAGCCCCGGGGTCCATGGGGGAGCTTCCCTTTGAGCGGGTTCTCTACTTGCCCCACGCCTATGGTCCTGCTGTCCACAACATGCCCTACTTTGATGCAGTGGACTTCCCAGCCAACCTGCCCCCCATATGGGACCTCCACTTTGGGCGGATGGCCGGGCGGTTTCCCCTGGGGATAGGGGAGTTTGGGGGGTTCTACCGGGGCAAGGACCAGGTTTGGCAGGACGCGTTTGTGGACTACCTGTTGGCCAAGGGCATCCGGGTGTTCTTTTACTGGGCCCTAAACCCCAACTCTGGGGATACGGGGGGTCTTCTCCTGGAGGACTGGCGCACGGTACACCCGGGCAAGCTGGCCCTCCTGCGCCGCCTGATGACCCAGTAGAGGGGAGGCATGGGCCTCCTGAGCCCTCCCCAGGGTGTAGGGTGGGTGGGGATGGACCCTTGGGCCTTGGAGGAGGACTTCGCTGCCCGGCTCCAGGCCTTAGCCCCTAAGGACCCCCTGGTCCTTGCGGTCTCGGGCGGGGGGGATTCCGTGGCCCTCCTCCACCTCGTCCGCCGGGTGGGGCGGCGGGGGGTGGTGGCCCACCTGGACCACGGCCTAAGGCCCGAGGCCCGGGAGGACTGGGCCTTCGTGGAGGCCCTTTCCATGCGGCTCGGCTTTCCCTTCTTCGGGGAGCGGGTGGCCGTGGGGGAGGTGGCCCGGCGCCGGGGGGAGAACCTGGAGGCCGTGGCCCGGGAGATCCGCTACGCCTTCCTCCACCGGGTGGCCAAGGCCACGGGGGCCAAGGCCATCCTCACCGCCCACACCCTGGATGACCAGGCGGAAACCCTCCTCCTCAAGCTCCTCCAGGGCACGGCCCGGGCCTTGGGGATCCGGGAGAAGGAGGGGCTCGTGGTCCGCCCCCTCCTCCCCTACCCCCGGAAGGCCCTGCGGGCCTACCTCGAGGCCCTAGGGGAGGGGTGGCGGGAGGACCCCTCCAACGAGGACCCCCGCCTGGACCGAAACTTCCTCCGGCACCAGGTCCTGCCCCTCCTCCTCGAGCGCTTCCCCCGGGCCCGGGAGGCCTTGGCCCGCTTCGCCAAGGTACAGGCAGAGGAGGACGCCTTCCTTGATGGGAAGGCCCGGGCCTACCTGGTCCAAGACCCCCGCTTCCCCGTCCCCGCCTACCGGACCACCCCCCTCCTCGAGGCTCCCCCGGCCCTAAGGCGGCGGGCCTTGCGCCAGGCCCTGGAGGGCCTCGGCCTGAGGCCCGAGGCCCGCCTCCTCCAGGCCCTGGAGGAGGCCCTAAGGGGGCGGGCCTTCACCCTTCCCGGGGGGTACCAGGCCCGGAGGAAGGGGGGCCTCCTCTTCCTCCTCCCCCCAAACCCCCGCCTCCCCCTCCCCCCGGGCTTCCGGCGGCCGAGGCCCGGGGACTTCCTCCCCCTCCCCGGGGGGCGCAAGGGCCTTCGGGAGTTCCTGGGGGAAAAGGGGGTGCCCAAGGAGCTCAAGCCCCTTTGGCCGGTGAGGGCCCGGGGGGCGGAGGTCTTGGAGGTGTGGCGCCTTTGGCCCTCCGAGGCCGAGAGGTACATGGGGGAGGCCCTGGAGGAGGCGAGAAGGGCTTTCTCGGAAGGGGAGGTGCCCGTGGGGGCGGTCCTCGTCCTCCCCGGGGGGGAGGTCCTTCGGGAGCACAACCGGGTGGAGGCCCTAGGGGACCCCACGGCCCACGCGGAGCTCCTCCTCCTTAGGCGGGCCGGGAAGGCCGCCCGGGGGGGGCGGCTTTACGTGACCCTGGAGCCCTGCCCCATGTGCCACCACGCCCTCAAGGAGGCGGGGGTGGAGGTGGTCTACGGCACGGAGAACCTCAAGGAGGGGGCCTTGACCCGCTACGGCCTCCCCTTGAGGGGATGGGGTGGCGTGCGGGAGGGGGCCTGTGCTAAGATACTTCGGGACTTCTTCCGGGACCTCAGGGAGGGGTGCCGGAGCGGTTGAACGGGCCGGTCTCGAAAACCGGTAGGCCCCCTAAGGGGCCTCGCGGGTTCGAATCCCGCCCCCTCCGCCAAAACCCCTAGACCACCTGGAACCCCCACCGTCCCCCAAGGACCCCAAGCCGCCTCAGGCGGGCCTCCACCCCCTTGCGCCCCCGGGGGAGGCCCTCCTGGAGGAGGTAGAGGAGGCCCACCATCTCCCCCAGGACCACGAAGCCGTACCGCCTCCTTTCCACCTCCCAAAGGGCCTCCATCCGCCTTCGGGCCAGGCGGTAGGGGACGGGGAGGAAGTGGTCCTTGGACCCCGCCTCGGGTTCGCAAAGGGCGGGGCCTTCCACGGTGAGCACCCCCCGGCAGGCCAGGGGCCGGTGGGGGTAGACCCCGCAAAGCCCCCCCTTGAGGAAGGGGCAAGGGGTGCGGCTTCGGAAAAACCGGCCCGGGAAGCGGGGGTCGTCCTTCCCCTCCCGGAGGAGGGCGAGGCGCCTTGGGCCTTCCTCCTGGAGGCGGGCCCGGTCCTCCCCGGAGAGGTGGGGGAGGAGGGCCTCCCCCTCGAGGCGGCTTAGGGTGACGAGCCCATAGCAGCAGGCAAAGCACCCGGGGCCGCAGGAGGGGCGGAGGCCCTGCCTCCCGAGATAGGCTGCGATCTCCCGGTCCAGCCCCTTCCAGGCCGCCTGGACCTCCCCCATGGGGGCCAGTTTAGGCCTTTCCGGGTTGGCGGGGGGCGGTTTGGGCTATCATACCACCCCATGCGGGCTTGCGCCCGCATGGGGGCCCCGGTAGAAAGTCCCTGTGGAGTTTTTTTGGAACCTGGAAGCGCAGGAACCACAAAGTAAAGGGTTTTACGGGGGTGCGCAGTCTACCGGGCGGGGCCTTCCCCCATGGGCAGCCTCCACTACCTGCCCTTAGGCCTCCTCCTCCTCGGCCTCCTCCTTTGGGTCTGGCGGGCCTTCCTGTCCTCCCCCTGGTAAGGGGGTCTGTTTTGACAGGGGCCCCGTCCTCCCTTATCATCGGTCCATGAAGCTCATCAAGACCCTGCTTCCCTGGGCTGCCCTCGGCCTTCTCCTCAGCGGCTGCCTGATGAAGCTGGATACCACCCTAGAGGTCCTCCCCGATGGCCGGGTGCAGGTGGAGGGCTTTTGGGGAGTGGATGAAGACTTGGCCACGGAGGTCTATCCGGGGGTGGAAGGCCCTGAGGCTTTGGCCCAGACCCTCGCCCAGGACCTTGCCTCCGCCCTCGGGCCCTACGGGGCTACCTCTACCCCTAAGGTGGAGGGGAAGGTGGCTGGGGCCTTCTTCCAGACCCCGCCCCTAAGGTTGGACCAGGCCCAAGGCCTCCTCGAGGCCCTCTACGGGAAGACGGAGGAGGACGCCCAGCTTCTGGGCGGGGTCCGCCTGGCCCGGAAGGAGGAGGGAGGGCTTTTTGGCAAGCGGGTGCGCCTAGAGCTGGAACTTCCCGGCTTTGCGGACTCCATGGCCCAGGCCGTCGTTTTCCGGACCGTCACCTTGAGGCTTCCCGGGAAGGTCCTGGAGACGAACGGGAACCGGCTGGACGAGCGCACCGTGGCCTGGGGGCCCGGGGGTTCCCCCTTCCAGGGGTACGTGGTCTACCAGGCTCCTGCCTCCCTTTTTCCGTACCTCCTGGTCCTCCTCTTTGGGACCTTCGCCCTTTTCCTCTTCTTGCGCAGGCGGAAGCCCGCCCCTGCCCCTCCGCCCTCGGCTTAGGGTAGCCCAAAAATCGCGCCTATCTGCCCGGCTCCCTTCCTCCTAGCCTTCTTCCCCCCAGGGCCAGGCCCCCTAGCGGAAGAAGGCAGCGAGGAGGGCAAGGAGCGTCCCAATCCCGGTGAAGAAGAGCATAGCCTTGTTGAGGGCGGTGTTGATCTCGGACTTGACCTCCTGCCGCAGGCCCTCCAACTTGCCTTCTATCCCCTGGATGTGGCCCTCGAGCTTGGCCTCCACCTGCTGGATTTGGCTTCCCAGCTCGGCCTTTACCTCTTGGATTCGGGCTTCCAGCTTGGTTTCCACCTGCTGGATCTGGCCTTGTAGTTCAGCCTTTACCTCTTGGATTCGGCCTTCCAGCTTGGTCTCCACCTGCTGGATGCGCTCCTCTAGCTTTGTCTCTACCTGCTGGATGCGGCCTTCCAGCTTGGTCTCTGCGCTGCGCACCTCTTCGCGCAGGCCGTCGATGCGGCGGGAGAGGTCTTGGACCAGGGGTGGGAGGACCTGGACGGTAGCCTCCACGATGCCCTCTAGCTTTTCCAGGCGCTCCAGGAGGCGGTCTTCGGGCATGTCCCCATTCTAGCCGAGGTCGATAGCCCCGGCTCGTGCGCCGTTGGGGGTGGGGGTTTACGGGGGGTTCAGGTTTTGGGGTAACCTACCATGGATGATCGCCCGCTACCAGACGGAGGAGATGGCCCGGCTTTGGTCCGAGGCCGAGCGTTACCGCACCTGGGCCCTGGTGGAGGCCTACGCCCTCGAGGCCTGGGAGGCCTTGGGGGCGGTGCCGCAGGGCCTTGCGGCAAGGCTTTTGGCGAAGCTTGAGGAAAGGCCCCTGGACGAGGCCTTCGCCCTGGAGGTGGCCCGCCTGGAGGGGGAGACCCGCCACGACGTGGTGGCCTTCACCCGGGCCCTGGTGGCCTGGGTGGGGGATGAGGGCCTAGCCCGCTACCTCCACCTGGGCCTCACGAGCTCGGACGTGGTGGACACGGCCCAAAACGCCCTCCTGGTCAGGGCCCTGGACCTCATCCTGGAGGAGCTTAAGGGGGTAGAGGAGGCCCTTAAGGCCCTCGCCCTCCGCTTCAAGCACACCCCGGCCATCGCCCGCACCCACGGGGTGCACGCGGAGCCCACGAGCTTTGGCCTCCGCTTTCTTTCCTCCCTCGCTGCCTTCCAAAGGGACGAGGGGAGGCTTAGGCGGGCCAGGGAGACCATCGGGGTGGCCATGCTCTCGGGCTCGGTGGGCAACTACGCCCATGTCCCCCCTGAGGTGGAGGCCCACGTGGCGGGGAGGCTTGGCCTCCGCCCCGAGCCCGTCTCCACCCAGGTGGTCCCCCGGGACCGGCACGCGGAGGTCCTAGCCGCCTTGGCCATCCTCGGGGGGAACGTGGAGCGGGTGGCCGTGGAGCTAAGGCACCTCCAGCGCACGGAGGTCCTGGAGACGGAGGAGCCCTTTGGGGAGGGGCAGATGGGAAGCTCCTCCATGCCCCACAAGAAAAACCCCGTGGGCCTGGAGAACCTCACGGGGGTGGCCCGGCTCCTCAGGGGCTACCTCTCCCCGGCCCTCGAGGACATCGCCCTTTGGCACGAGCGGGACATCTCCCACTCCTCCGTGGAAAGGGTCATCCTCCCCGACGCCACCACCTTGGCCCACTACGCCCTGAGGCGGCTTAGGGGGATCCTCGAGGGGCTTAAGGTGCACGAGGACCGCATCCAGAGGAACCTGGACCTCACCCGGGGCCTGGTCTTTTCCCAAAGGGTCCTCCACGCCCTTATCGGGAAAGGCCTCCCCCGGGAAAGGGCCTACGCCCTGGTGCAGCGGAACGCCCTAAGGAGCTGGGAGGAGGGGGTGGGGTTCCTCGAGCTCCTTCTAGGGGACCCGGAAAACCCCTTGGGGGAGGGGGAGCTTAGGGCCCTCTTTGACCCCTGGTTTTACCTCCGCCACGTGGAGGCCATCTACGCCCGCTTTGGCCTTTAGAATGGGAAGATGGAGGCCTTGTACGAGGGAAAGGCCAAGGTCCTCTACCCCCATGGGGAGGGGCTAAGGGTCCTCTTCAAGGACGAGGCCACGGCCTTTGACGGGAGGAAAAGGGGGGTGATCCCGGGCAAGGGGGCGGTGAACAATGGGGTCTCCGCGGCCCTTTTCCGCCTCCTCGAGGCCCAGGGGATAAGGACCCATTTCCTCAAGACCCTCTCCGAGCGGGAGATGCTGGTCAAGCGGGTGGAGATCCTCCCCTTGGAGGTGGTCCTCCGCTATAGGGCCGCAGGGAGCTTCGCCCGCCGCTATGGCCTCCCCGAGGGGAAGCCCCTAGGGGCCCCTTTGGTGGAGTTTTTCCTCAAAAGCGACCCCTTAGGGGATCCCCTCCTTTGCCCCGAGGCCGCCTTGGCCCTGGGGCTTGCGGGGGAGGAGGAGCTCCGCTTCCTCAAGGCCACCACCTTAAAGGTGGGGGAGATCCTCCGGGCCTTTTTCGCGGAAAGAGGCCTGGAGCTTGTGGACTTCAAGCTGGAGTATGGGCGGAAGGACGGGGAGATCCTCCTTGCGGACGAGATTAGCCCCGACACCATGCGGCTTTGGGATCTTAAGACGGGGGAACCCCTGGACAAGGACCGTTTCCGCAAGGACCTTGGGGGGGTGGCCGAAGCCTACCAGGAGGTCCTTAGGCGGGTTTTGGGGTAGGGGATGGGACGCTACCAGGCCACGCTCCTCATCGGGCTCAAAGAGGGCATCCTAGACCCCCAGGGCCGGGCGGTGGAAGGGGTCCTAAGGGGCCTCGGCCACCCCGTGGAGGGGGTGAGGGTGGGGAAGGTCTTGGAGGTGGTCTTCCAAGCGGAAGGCCTCGAGGAGGCCCGGGCTAAGGCCCAGGCCATGGCCCGCCTCCTCACGAACCCCGTGATGGAGACCTGGACCCTGGAGGCCTTGCGGGAAGTATGAGGTGGGCCGTCATCCGCTTCCCCGGCTCCAATTGCGACGAGGACGCCCGCTTCGCCCTGGAGAAGGCGGGGATCCGGGTGGAATACGTCTGGCACACGGAGGGGGACCTCCGGGGCTTCGACGGGGTCTTCCTCCCCGGGGGGTTTTCCTATGGGGACTACCTCAGGGCCGGGGCCCTCGCGGCCTTTAGCCCGGTGATGGAAGCGGTGCGGCGCTTCGCCGCGGAGGGCCGGTACGTGGTGGGGGTCTGCAACGGTTTCCAGATCCTCACGGAGGCTGGCCTCCTCCCGGGGGCCCTCCTCGCCAACCTCAACCTGCACTTCACCTGTAAGGCCGTGGGGGTGCGGGTGGAGCGGACCGACCTCCCCTTCACCCGGCTTTACCGGAAGGGCCAGGTCCTAAAGCTCCCCATCGCCCACGCCGAGGGGCGCTACTACGCGGACCCCGAGACCTTGGCCCGCCTCGAGGGGGAAGGCCAGGTGGTCTTCCGCTACGCCCCCTTGGCGGGGGAAGCGGAGTATAATCCCAATGGGAGCCTGAACGACATCGCGGGCCTCGTGAACGAAAGGGGGAACGTCCTGGGCCTCATGCCCCACCCCGAGCGGGCGGTGGACCCCCTCCTTGGGGGGGAGGACGGGCTTCCCTTCTTCCTAGGGCTCATGGAGGTTAGGGTATGAAACCCAAGGCCATCACCTTTGACTTCTGGGGCACCCTCTTCACCGAGGGGGAGGCGTTTTGGGAGCGGGTCATGCCCGCCCGTTACGAGATCCTCCTGGATGCCCTGGCCGAGGCGGGCCACCCCGCGGAGGAAGCCGAGGTGCGGGAGGCCTACCGCCAGGCGGCCTTGGCCTTTGAGGAGGCCTGGCGGGCGGGGGAGCACATGTCCACCTACGAGCGGGTGGCCCGGATCTTTGCCCTCCTCGGGGCTCCCCACGACCCGGGCCTCCTCGCCCTCACCGCCAGGCGCCTGGAGGAAAGCGCCCTCCTTGCGGACCTCAAGCCCCTTCCCGGGGTGGAGGCCCTTAGGGAGCTCGCCCGGCATTATCCCTTGGCCCTGGTCTCGGACACGGGGGTGACCCCGGGGAGGATCCTCAAGGAGCACCTCAGGCGGCACGGCCTGGAGGTTTTCGGGGCCTATAGCTTCTCCGACGAGACCGGTTACGTAAAGCCAAGGCCCGAGGCCTTCCTCACCGCCCTCGAGGCCCTAGGGGTCCCCCCGGAGGAGGCCCTCCACGTGGGGGACCTCCCCCAGACGGACCTCAAGGGGGCCTTTGGGGCCGGGTACCCTTGGGCCGTGCAGTACGTGGGCCTGAAGGCCCTGGACGGGGATCCTAAGCCTACGGCCCGGATAAGGGACCACCGGGAGCTTTTCCCCCTCCTTGGCCTATGAAGGACCCCCTACCCCTAGCGGAGCACGAGGAGGCGAGAAGGCGCTTGGGGCGGGAGCCCAACCGGGTGGAGCTCCTCCTCTTCAAGGCCATGTGGAGCGAGCACTGCGCCTACAAGCACTCCCGCCCCCTCCTCAAGGACCTCCCCCGGGAAGGGGAGGCCGTCCTCCAGGGCCCCGGGGAGAACGCGGGGGCGGTGCGGGTGGGGGAGGGCTGGGCCGTGGCCTTCAAGATCGAAAGCCACAACCACCCTTCCGCGGTGGAGCCCTTCCAGGGGGCGGCCACGGGGGTGGGGGGGATCATCCGGGACATCCTGAGCCTTGGGGCCCGCCCCGTGGCCCTCCTGGACGCCCTGCGCTTTGGGCCCCTGGAGGACCCCCAAAGCCGTTACCTCCTCAAGGGGGTGGTCTCGGGGATCGCCTTCTATGGGAACGCCATCGGGGTTCCCACCGTGGGGGGGGAGGTCTACTTCCACGAGGGTTTCCGGGAAAACCCCCTGGTGAATGCCATGTGCATCGGCCTCCTCCGGGAAGACCGACTCCTTAGGAGCCGGGCCTCCTTGGGCCGGCCCCTCTACTATGCGGGGGCCAAGACGGGCCGGGACGGGATCGGGGGGGCGGCCTTCGCCAGCGAGACCCTCTCCGAGGACAAGGAGAAGGACCGGCCCGCAGTCCAGGTGGGGGACCCCTTCCTGGGTAGGCTCCTCATGGAGGCCACCCTCGAGGCGGTGGAGGAGGGCCTCCTGGAGGGCCTTCAGGACATGGGGGCCGCGGGCCTCACCTCGAGCCTGGTGGAGCTCGCCCATAGGTCGGGCCTAGGGGTAGAGCTTTTCCTGGACCAGGTCCCCACCCGGGAGGAGGGGATGGGCCCTGAGGAACTCCTCCTCTCGGAGAGCCAGGAGCGGATGGTCCTGGTGCCCAAGGAGGGGAAGGAGGAGGCCTTGAGGGCCCTTTTCCAGCGCTATGGCCTAGACTGCGTGCCCATCGCCCGCACCATCCCCGAGCCCCTTTTCCGGGTCCACTTCCGGGGGGAGGTGGTGGCCGAGGTCCCCACGGGGGCCCTGGCCGAGGGGCCGGTCTACCTCCGGGTGGGGCGGGAGGACCCCGAGGTGCGGCGGGCCCGGGAAACCCCCCTTCCCCCCCTGGAGGCCGACCCTAAGGAGGTCCTCCCCCGCCTCCTCGCCTCCCCCAACCTGGCAAGCCGGGAGGCGGTCTATGAGCGCTACGACCACCAGGTGGGGACCCGGACCGTCCTCCTTCCCGGCCAGGCGGACGCCGCGGTGCTCTGGATCAAGGGGACCGGCCTGGGGATCGCGGCCAAGGTGGACCATAACCCCCGCTACGGCCGCCTCCACCCCCGCCTTGGGGCCATGCACGCCCTGGCCGAGGCCGCGCGGAACGTGAGCGTGGTGGGGGCAAGGCCTTTGGCCTACACGGACGGCCTCAACCTGGGAAGCCCCGAGACCCCTGAGGGCTACCACGAACTCGTGGAGACCATCCGGGGCCTAAGGGAGGCGAGCGAGGCCTTGGGGATCCCCGTGGTCTCGGGGAACGTCTCCCTCTACAACGAAACGGGGGGCCGCCGCATCCCCCCTACGGCCATGGTGGGGGTGGTGGGGGTTTTGGACGTGCGCCGCCGGGCGGAGATGGGCTTCAAGCGCCCCGGGGAGGTGGTCCTCCTCTTGGGCGAGGAGGGGGGGCACCTTGGGGGGAGCGAGGTCCTCTACCTCCTCACGGGCCTGGAGATCGGCACCCCTCCGCCCCTGGACCTCGAGGGGGAAAGGCAGGTCCAGGCCATGATCCGCACCCTGGTGGCCGAGGGCCTGGTGGGTACGGCCCACGACCTGGCGGAAGGGGGCCTCCTCGTGGCCTTGGCGGAGATGACCTTCCCCTACGGCGTGGGGGCCACGGTGGAGGTGCGGCGGGGGGACCTGGCCGCCCTTTTTGGGGAGGGGGCGGGCCGGGTGCTTTGCAGCGTGGCCAAGGGGGACCTCGCGGAGGTCACGGCCCGCCTCGAGGGGGCGGGCGTCCCCTACCGGGTCCTGGGGGAGACGGGTGGGCCAAGCCTCACGGTCCTGACCCCGGAGGGGGTGCTAGAGTGGGGCGTGGAAGAGCTCCTCGCGGCCTGGAAGGCCCCCTTGCGGGAGGTGTTGGATGGATAAGCCCAAGGAGGAGTGCGGGGTCCTGGGGCTCTGGAGCGAGACCCCCCTGGACGTGGCGGGGCTTTTGCACCTCGGGCTCCTCGCCCTCCAGCATAGGGGCCAGGAGGCCGCAGGGATCGCGGTCACGGACGGCAAGGAGTTCCTGGTGGAGAAGGACCTGGGGCTTGTGAACCAGGTCTTCGGCGAGGAGCGCCTGGGCAAGCTCCGCCTCCCGGCGGCCCATCTGGGAATCGCCCACACCCGCTACTCCACCACGGGCTCCAACCTCCGCTTCAATGCCCAGCCCCTTACCGCCCGCACCGCCCACGGGGTCTTGGCCATCGCCCATAACGGCAACTTCACCAACGCCAAGCCCCTCCGCGACCGCCTCCTTGAGGAGGGGGCCACCTTCCAAAGCACCTCGGACACCGAGGTCATGCTCCTCCTCCTCGCCCGCCTGGGCCACCTTCCCCTACCCCAGGCGGCGGCGGAATCCATGCGGCTTCTGGAGGGGGGGTACTCCATCCTCCTCATGGACCGGAGGACCCTCCTCGCCCTCCGCGACCCCCACGGGGTGCGTCCCTTGGTCATTGGGAAGGCCCCATGGGGCTTCGCCTTCGCCTCCGAGCCCCCGGCCTTGGGCTTGCTTGGGGCCGAGTACCTTAGGGAGGTGGGCCCTGGGGAGGTGGTGTGGGTGGAGGAGGGCAGGCTCCAAAGCCTCCAGGTCCTCCCCCCAGACCCCACCCCGTGCGCCTTCGAGTGGATCTACTTCGCCCGTCCCGATAGCCTCCTGGACGGTGTAGAAGCCTACCAGGCCCGGGTCAAGATGGGGGAAGAGCTCTTCCGGGAGGCCCCCGCCGAGGCGGACATCGTGGTCCCCGTGCCCGACTCCGGCATCGGGGCTGCGGTGGGCTACGCCCGGGCAAGCGGCCTCCCCCTGGAGTTTGGCCTCTACAAGAACCCCTATGCCGGGCGCACCTTCATCCAGCCCACCCAGGCCCTGAGGGACCTCAAGACCCGGCTCAAGCTTTCCCCCACGGGGGCCGTGAGGGGCAAGCGGGTGGTCCTCATCGACGACTCCATCGTCCGGGGGACCACGAGCCAAAGGATCGTCCGCATGCTCAAGGAGGCGGGGGCCAAGGAGGTCCACTTCCGGGTGAGTAGCCCCCCCATCCGCTTCCCCTGCTACTACGGCATAGACACCGCGGCCCGCAAGGAGCTCATCGCCGCGGAGAAGAGCGTGGAGGAGATCCGGGCCTACATCGGGGCCGATTCCTTGGCCTTCCTCTCCGAGGAAGGGGTCAGGCGGGCCATCGGCCGGTCCGTTTGCCTCGCCTGCTTCAACGGGCGCTACCCCGCAGGGGTCCCCCTAGAGGGGGAGAAGCTCGCCCTGGAGCTGGGCTAAAGGCCAGCGCCCTCCGCCTCGAGGCGGCGGAGGGCCTCGAGGCGATCCTCCAGGCCCCGCAGGCCCTCTACCAGGGTCTCGCACCGGTCCCGGTAGAGGGCGCGGAAGCGCTCCGCCCCCCGGGCAAGGCCCGCCTCCAGGGCCTCCTCCAGGGCCCGCCGCACCGCGAGGAACGCCTCCTCTAGCCTCTGGGAAAGGAGCCTCTTGGCCCTCTCCTTCCGCCTGGGCAGGATGGAGAGGGCCAGAAAGGCCATGAAGAAGCCCGCCAGAAGCCCCGTCAGGTTGGCCAAAAGCCCTTTGAGGACCAGGGCCAGGGCCGCCCCTAGGCCGAGGCCCCCCGCCCCCCCGGCCACTGAACTCCCCGATGAGGACCAGGAGGAAGGGCCCCTCCAGGTCGGCGATGGCCTGGCGTAGGGGAGTGGGGTCAGGAGGTGGGCCCGAACCGCCTCCTTTTTGGCCCTAGCCTCGGGAAGCCGCATTCCGCCTTAGGAAGAGGGCGGAGAGGAGGCCAAGGAGGAAGCCCAGGAGGAGGAAAACCAGGGCGAACCCTCCGGTGGAGGCCAGGTGCCAGCCGAAAAACCAGTAGCTGCAGACCGCGTACCCCTCCACCTGGACCCGGAGGAGCTCGGGTAGGTTTCGGCTCGAGGTGAGGTTGATGAGGAGGGTAAGGAGGAGGAGAAGGGCCAGGAAAAGGCTAGCGCCCCATTTGATATAGGTCCAGGTCGGGCTCCGCATGGGCCCATTCTACAAGGGGTAGGCCTAGCGCCGCCGGAAGAGGGGGTACGCGGGGCAGTACCCCAAGGAGGAGAAGAAGAGGTTCAGGGTGCCGATGATCCCTGCGACCCAGTTCCAGGGGTAGGCCAGGACCCCGGAGAAGGCCAAGTAGAAGAGGACCAAGGCCAGGATCGTGCGCAGGCTCCGGTCTAGGAGGGTCATGTTCTTCACCATGACGCACCTCAAGGCCTAGGGTAGCCTTATACCCCGATGGGGTTTGTGGCCTGGGCCTTGGATCGGGGCTAGGGGGGCTATAATGGGCCTATGCTCAGGACCCAGGTGCGGGACGAGGCCATCTTCCGCCTCATCGCCCTCGAGGAGAGGAGGCAAAGGGAAGGCCTGGAGCTTATCGCCAGCGAGAACTTCGTCTCCAAGCAGGTGCGGGAGGCGGTAGGCAGCGTCCTCACCAACAAGTACGCCGAGGGCTACCCCAAGGCCCGCTACTATGGGGGCTGCGAGGTGGTGGACGAGGTGGAGGCCTTGGCCATCGAGCGGGCCAAGCAGCTCTTTGGGGCGGCCTGGGCCAACGTCCAGCCCCACTCCGGCTCCCAGGCCAACATGGCCGTCTACATGACCCTCATGGAGCCGGGGGACACCCTCATGGGCATGGACCTGGCCGCGGGGGGCCACCTCACCCACGGGGCCAAGGTGAACTTCTCCGGGAAGCTCTACCGGGTGGTCTCCTACGGGGTGGACCCGGAGACGGAAAGGATCAACCTGGAAGAGGTCCGGCGCCTGGCCTTGGAACACCGGCCCAAGGTCATCGTGGCCGGCTCCAGCGCCTACCCCCGGCTTTGGGATTTTGAGGCCTTCCGCCGGATCGCGGACGAGGTGGGGGCCTTCCTCGTGGTGGACATGGCCCACTTCGCGGGGCTCGTGGCCGCGGGGCTCCACCCGAACCCCGTGCCCTATGCCCACGCGGTGACGAGCACCACCCACAAGACCCTGAGGGGCCCGAGGGGGGGGATCATCCTGTCCAGCGATCCCGAGCTCGGCAAGAGGATAGACAAGCTCATCTTCCCTGGGATCCAGGGGGGGCCTCTGGAGCACGTGATCGCGGGGAAGGCCGTGGCCTTCTTCGAGGCCCTCCAGCCCGAGTTCAAGGAGTATAGCCGCCTGGTGGTGGAAAACGCCAAGCGCCTGGCCGCAGAGCTTTCGGAAAGGGGCTACCGCATCGTCACCGGGGGGACGGACAACCACCTCCTCCTCGTGGACCTCCGCCCCAAGGGCCTCACGGGCAAGGAGGCGGAGGAGAGGCTGGACCGGGTGGGCATCACCGTGAACAAAAACGCCATCCCCTTTGACCCCAAGCCCCCTAGGGTCACCTCGGGGATCCGCCTCGGGACCCCGGCCATCACCACCCGGGGCTTTACCCCGGAGGAGATGCCCCTGGTGGCCGAGCTCATCGACGAGGCCCTCACCCGAGGCCCCTCCGAGGCCCTGAGGGAGAGGGTACGCCGCCTGGCCCTGGAACACCCCATGCCCTGAGAATAGGGAGGGATGCTTGGGCGCCTGGAGGTGAGGAACCTCGCGGCCATCCGGGAGGCCACCCTCGAGCTTGGGCCGGGCCTCAACGCCCTCACCGGGGAGACAGGAGCGGGCAAGAGCCTCCTCGTGGACGCCCTGGCCCTCCTCCTTGGGGCCCGGCCCGAGGGGATGGTGGGGCCCTTTGGGGGGGAGCTTTTGGTGACCGCCTTTTTCACGGACGGCCGGGTCCTTTCCCGTAAGGTGGCGGGCCGCTCCATCTCCCGCCTGGACGGGGAGGTGGTCGCCTTGAGGGAGCTTGTGGAGGAGGCGGAAAGGCGCCTGGCCCTCCACGCCCAGCACGCCCAGCTCGCTCTCCTCCGGCCCGAGGCCGAGCGGGCCTTCCTGGATGCCCTCCTCCCCCAAGGGGTCCTCGAGGCCTACCAGGAGGCCTACCGGAGGCGGGAGGCCCTCCTAAGGGAACGGGACCGCCTGGAGAAGGCCCTAAGGGAGAGGGCGGAGAGGGAAGACCTCCTCCGCTTCCAGCTCAGGGAGCTTAAGGAGGCTGCCCTAAGGCCCGGGGAGGAGGAGGCCTTGCGGGCCGAGGCGGAGAGGCTCCGCCACCTGGAAACCCTGAGGGCCCGCCTGGCCCGGGCCCATGCCCTCCTGGAGGAGGGGGACCTCGTGGGGCGGATCGGGATGGCGGCCCGGGAGGTCCAGGCCGCAGGCCGTTTCGACGGGGCCCTCCTCCCCTTGGCCCAGGACCTGGAGGCGGCCCAGGCGGGGGTGCGGGCGGTCCTCAGGGAACTCGAGGACTACCTCGAGGGCCTGGAGGGGGACCCTATCCGCCTGGAGGCCCTCGAGGCCCGGCTCGCCCTCTTGGAGCGGCTTAAGCGGAAATACGGCCCCACCCTGGAGGAGGTCTTGGCCTATAAGGCCCGGCTGGAGGCGGAGCTTGAGGCCATGGAGGGGGGGGAGGCCCGCCTGGAGGCCCTAAGGGGGGCCCTCCGGGAGGCGGAGGAGGCCCTTTGGGAGGCGGGGAGGAGGCTTTCCCAGGCCCGGGAGGAGGCGGCCTTGGCCCTGGCCCAGGGGATGGAGGGGGAGCTTCGGGCCTTGGGCTTCCCCCAAGGGCGCTTCCAGGTGGTCCTCGAGGCCTTGGGGGAGCCAGGGCCCTATGGCCTCGAGGGGGTGGCCTTCCGCTTCTCCGCGGGGCCTCCCCTGCCCCTGGCCCCCTTAGGGGCGGCAAGCGGGGGGGAGCTTTCCCGGATCGCCCTCGCCCTTTTCCTCCTCACGGGCCAAGGGGCCCCCACGGTGGTCCTGGACGAGGTGGACGTGGGCCTCGGGGGGGAGACGGCCTGGCGGTTGGCGGAGAGGCTTCGGGCCCTGGCCGAGACCCGCCAGGTCCTGGTGGTCACCCACCTGCCCCAGATCGCGGCCAAGGCCCACCGCCACCTCAAGGTGGTCCGGGAGGGGGAGGAGGTGCGGGTGGAGGTCCTAGAGGGGGAGGCCCGGGTACGGGAGCTCGCCCGGCTCCTTTCCGGCCAGTACACGGAGGCCGCCTTGGCCCACGCCCGGGGGCTTTTGGAGGGGAGATGACACCGCCCCATGCGGGCCTAATACCACCCCATGCGGGCCCCAAGCCCGCATGGGGGCCCCGGTAGGAAGTCCCCGTGGATTTGGAACCTGGAAGCGCAGGGACCAAAAGTAAAGGGTATGAGATGGGTGGAGTGCCCTAGGGACGCCTGGCAGGGGTTTCGGCGCCCTATCCCCACGGAGGAGAAGGTGGCCTTCCTCCGCCTTCTCCTTAAGGCGGGGTTTCGCCACCTGGACCTTACGAGCTTCGTCTCCCCCAAGTGGGTGCCCCAGATGGCGGACGCCGAAGAGGTCCTAAGGGCCCTTCCCCCGCCCGATGGGCGCACCTACCTTGCCATCGTGGCCAACGAAAAGGGCCTGGAAAGGGCCCTTTCCGCCCCCAATCTCACCCACGTGGGCTACCCCCTTTCCCTCTCCGAGACCTTCCAGCGCAGGAACACCAACCGGTCCATAGGGGAGTCCTGGCCCCTGGTGGAGGCCATGGTGGGGGCGGTGAAGGGGAGGCTTGGCCTCGTGGTCTACCTCTCCATGGCCTTCGGCAACCCCTATGGGGACCCTTGGAGCGCAGAGCTGGTCCTAGAGGCCATCGGGCGGCTTAGGGAGCTTGGGGTCCGGGAGATCGCCCTCGCGGACACCTACGGGGTGGCGGATGCGGCGAGGATCGGGGAGGTTTTGGAGGCCGCGGTGGGCTGCTATGGCCCCGAGGGCCTTGGGGCCCACCTCCACGCCCGCCCCGAGGGGGTCTTGGCCAAGGTGGAGGCGGCCTTGGCCGCGGGGGTCTATTGGCTGGAAGGGGCCCTTGCGGGGGTTGGGGGGTGCCCTTTTGCTGGGGACGAGCTCGTGGGCAACCTCCCCACGGAGAGGGTCCTTCCCTACCTTCAGGCCCGGGGCCTCGAGGTGGGGGTGGACCTCGGCCGCCTGCCCGAGCTTGCGGGGGAGGCGGCCAGGCTTAGGGCCCTTTACGCTTGATACCACCCCATGCGGGCGCAAGCCGGGACCTAGCGCAGGGTACGCCTTGCGTGACCCGCTGACGCATGGGGGTCCCGGTAGAAGGTCCCCGTGGGGTTTTTGGAGCCTGGAAGCGCAGGAGCCGTAAAGGGTATGACCCGCCTTAGGGAGGCGTCCAAGGAGGGTACCCACCCCCTCGAGGGTGCTCCCTCACCAGGGCAGGGTGAGGGTAAAGGCCCCCCGAAGGCCTCCTCCCTCCTCCCGTGGACTTGGGCGGGGGCAAGGAGGAGGCGGGCCTCGAGGCCCTCCCTGCGGGTATAGGCGGAGAGGGTGAGGTTTCCCCTCGGGTTTTGGACCAGCCGGTAGCCGAGCCCCGGCACCTCGGGCAGGGTGTAGGCCTTGGGTCCCGTCCTCACCGCAGGCTCTGGGCTTTGGCAGCCCACTAACAGCCCAAGGGCTACCTCCCATCCAAGCCCCTTGAGGTTCATGGAATCCCCTTTCCCTCCAAAAATCTCCCAATTAGGGGAGGGTCCAATTCTGGCCTTGGTAGGAGTCGTTCCTGATGGCGACGGCCACATCAACGCCCCTTAGCAGGTCTTCCGTCGGGCGGGTTAGGTTTGGGCGCTCCATGCCTGAGGCGCGGGTGTAAGCGTACAGGGCAAGCAACCCACTGGGGTTGTCCACCAGCCGATAGCCTAGGTTGGGCACCACGGGAACGGTATAGGTGGTAGGACCCTGGGCATATACCCTCACCTTTAGGGCCAAAGGCTGGCCGTTAGTGTCTTGGATGAAGCCACTTCCG
Organism: Thermaceae bacterium; assembly: GCA_041641215.1. Taxonomy (GTDB): domain Bacteria; phylum Deinococcota; class Deinococci; order Deinococcales; family Thermaceae; genus Thermus. Next base: position 2,890 of record JBEPYU010000015.1, on the reverse strand, counting down.
CCAAAGCCAGGCCCCAGGTCAACCTCGTACACCTTGGCCCCGGTGTAGTTGAAGGTAAGGGTTTCTCCGCTATAGCTGAACTCCCCGCTAGACCAGGCCCTAGGGAAGTCCGGGGTCCAGTCGCCCACGTTCGTGATGTCCCGGATGGCCAGGAAACTGTTGCCGGGGAAACCCTCAAAGATCAACCCCATCCCTAGGTACACCCCTCCTGTACCCACTAGCCCGTACGTCCCCTCGGTATTTGGAAGGGCTCCTCCTACCGGGGAACCGGTGAGGTAACCGTCCTTGAAGTAGGACACCTGCCTAGCGCCTACGCTAACGGGAAGCGCCCTGGCTCCGCTGAAGGGTTGCCATCCGTTCGCGTCAACGCTTACTGGCCCCAAAGCGGGGACGGTTACGTTGGACAGTTCCTTGTAGCCCACGGGCTGTCCCGAGGGCTTAAACACCGAGAGGAGCACCTTCCCACTCCCCTGGGGTAGGGAGGATTCCAGGTTGGCTTGACGGTTGGTGATCTGGGCGCAACTGTTGGCTGCGCAAACCTGATCCCCATTCTCTATGGAGATTCCGCCAATGGTTTCGGGTAGGGTCAAGGCGAAGGTCACCCTTGCAGAGGTTTCCGTCTCCTCCCCGCAGGTGAAACTTATGGTCCGGGTTTGGTCGGTGGAGGCCCGGTAGAGGTAAACGTCATACGTGGCGGGGTCACTGTCGTTGCACCTTACTGCCACCTCGTATTCTCCTGCCGCCGTGAAGGTTCCCCTAAGGGGATTACCGGAGAGAGTAAGGGGTTGCCAGTCCCCTCCACCCGTTCGGTAGTAGACCGTCGAGTTGCCCGTTCTCAACTGCTGTACTGTCACGGTCTCTCCCCCACCTCCCCTTGGGCTCACGGCCAGGGTGAGGGTAGCGCTCTTTTGGAGGTTACCGGAGGAGGCCTTGAGGGTGAGGGTGTGGGTGCCCGTAGGGGTAGCCGAGGTGGTGGAGAGGGTGAGGGTTTGGGTGACGGGGTTGGGGACGCTCACGGTGAGGCTAGTGGGGGAGAGGGATACCCCTTGGGGTGCGCCTTCCAGGGTCAGGCTGACCGTCCCGGTGAAGCCGTTTTGCGGGGTGAGGGTGAGCTGGGTAGTGGCGCTATCCCCTTGGGCCACGCTGAGGTTGGTGGGGTTGAGGGCGATGGTGAAGCTACGGTTACTGCTCCCGGTATTGCTTCCACAACCTGCCACGAGGGCCACGAGGCCTACCAATAAAGCATAGGCCCACTTCCCAATCCGACTTTTCATCACATACCCTCCTTTCGGTTAGGGGATTTTCCCCTTGACCTATCTTGTGATACCACAAGCCTAGTTGGGCGGCTTTAAGCTTTTCTTTAGCCTTCATACCCCACCTTAGCAAACGGAAAAGGCTTACGGGCATCCCCTATAGGGCATGCCTGGCTTTTTCCCCCTGGGAGATAGGGTTAGGGGGTAGGGGTTAATCCGTGGCCTTCCCCTAGCCCTAGGCCGCCCGGCGGTAGAGGGCGGGGTCTACGGGGTTCGCCGCGGCTAGGACCCGGGCGAGGAGGGCCTCCGGGGGGCCATCCAGGAGGGCCCCTAGTTCCCCTGGGGGGATGACGGCCTCGTAGAAGCGCCGGGCCCCTAAGGCCTCGAGGAAGGCGATGGCCTCGGCCAGGGCTTCCTGGCCCCCGGGGAAGGCGGGGCCGAAGGCGTCGGGGACCAGGAGGTCCTTCCGGCCATGGAGGAGGAGGGCGTAGCGGGCCCGGTCCCGGTGGTCCTGCCAGTCCGTGAGGAGGTAGACGCGGGTATCCCCAAGGCGGGCTTTCCTCAAGGCCTCCTTCAGGGCCTCGAGGCTTAGCCTGGGGGCCCCGCGTAGGCCGATCCGTTCCATGCCCTCATCTTAGGGCCCTGTAGAGCTTATGGGCGTAGATCACCTGCCCCGCGTGGTGCTGGGCGTGCTCCACCAGGTGGTGGAGGACGTGGGCCCGGGGGGCCTCTATCCCTTGGCTTCCCACGGGGACGAGCTTTCCTAGGTCCTCTTCTTTTATCCCCCTAAAGGCGGGCAAAAGGGCTTCCCAGGCCTCGAGGAAGCGGGCCACCACCTCCTCCTTGGGCTCAGCCTCCCCCTTTAGCTCCCACTCCCGCCCCTTCCTCGCCCATTCAGGGGGGTGGAGGGGGAGGGCGTAGCTTCCTAGGCGCCAAGAGCTTCCCGCAATGTGGCGCACAAGCCCCCCGATGGGGTTGGCCTCCGCCACGGGCCGCCACCAGAAGGCCTCCTCCGAAAGGCCAAAGGCCCACCCCTCCAGGTGGAGGCGGACCTCCTCTAGCCCCCGGATCCAGGCCGACACCGCCAGGGGCACCCCCGGCACCAGGGGTTCTAAGAAGGGCGCAGGCATGCCCCTAGGGTACCGCTGGGCTAGGGTTTAAGGGCGGCGGTAGGCCACATGGGCCGGCAAGGGGGCCCCGTCCGTTTGCCCCCATAGGGCCTTACCCGGATACTGCCTTGAGCGCCATCCTCATGAATTCCTTCACGATCCCGTCCCCGGAGGTATCCCCGGCAAGGGATTGGCCCAGGTAGAGGAGGGCGATGGCCTCCGCGTCGGCTGCCAGTTTGCCGCCGAGCCGGACCTGGTGGTTGGGGAGGACCTCTAGGTTGAGGTCGTGCTGGAGCGAACGGAAGGGGTTAAGCAGGGTGGGTCTAAGTTTCCTAGCCCTTTGTGTTGTAAGGGCTTTTGGGAAGGGGAATTTGGTCGTGTAAGGATTTATGTGTAAGGGTCCGTGTTTAATAGGGGGGCACACCTTAGCACGAGGAGGTGCCCCGTGGACCAGGATACCTTGCGGATCTTGCTGAGGGAAGCGGTGCGGGAGACAGTAGCCGAGGTTCTGCAGACGGTTCTGGAGCT
>JBEPYU010000014.1:0-28151 GCA_041641215.1 Thermaceae bacterium | reverse complement strand
TCTGGTGTCCCTGCTGTACCGCAGGGGGGTGCGGAAGAAGAAGGCGGCCCTGGAGACCTTCTCCTTCCATCCCCTCTCCGCCCTCAGGTTCCTGGGGCTCTATGCGGTATAACGGTCAAGTCTGAAGGCTGGGTTTGGAATCGGAAGCTTAAGCGTGACAGGAAATTGCCTGGACTTTCCTCGCTTGGTTGACAAGCCTAAACCGGGGGTGTTAGGGTAGGAGCACCTCGAGTTAGGGAGGAGGTGGACCCATGTGGGCGGCGATCGTTTTGGGATGGTTAGGGCTTTCCGCCTGGGCCCAGACCCTGCGGGTGGGGATCCTTGGCCCCATGAACTACGCCCAGGGGGAACACACCTGGTACGGGGCTACCCTGGCCGCGGAGGAGATCAACAGGCAAGGTGGGGTTCTGGTCGGCAACCAGCGCTACCGGATCGAGCTTGTACGGGTGGACACCAACGAAATCCTTAGCGTCACGGACGCCACCACCGCCTTGGAGAGGGCCATTACTGGGCAAAGGGTCCAGTTCCTCATCGGGGGCTTCCGCAGCGAGGCGGTATTGGCCATGAGCGAGCTCGCTGCGGACTACAAGCGGCCCTTCATCATCACCGGGGCCTCTTTGGAGGCGATTTTGGCCGGCCGGGTGGACCAGAATTACGCGCGTTACAAGTATCTCTTCCGGGTAAGCCCCAACAAGTCCAGCGATCTGGCCCGGACTTCCCTGCTCCTTCTGGGGGAGGTCATCCAAGCCGCCCGCACCCAGTTGGGCCTTCCCAGGCCCAAGGTGGCCATCGTGGCCGAGCGGGCGGCCTGGGCCGATCCCCTGGTCCAGGCGGCCCAGGGCCTGATCGCCGCTCCCCCGCCCCAGGGCTATGGGGCCGAGGTGGTAGGGGTCTGGCGGCCCTCGGCCACGGCCACGGACGTGACCCCGGAGCTCAACGCCATCGGGCGGGCGGGAGCCCAGGTCATCTACACCGCCCTTTCTGGCCCTGTAGGGGTGCCCTTTGGCCGGGACTGGGGCCGGCTCAAGATCCCCGCAGCCCCGGTAGGGATCAACGTGGAGGCCCAGCAGGAAACCTGGCTTAGGGCTACGGATAACCTTGGGGCCTACGTGGCTACCCTGAACACCCTGGCCCCGGGCGTGGCCATCACCCCCAAGACCATCCCCTTCATCTCCAACTTCCAGGCCCGCTTCAAGGTATTCCCCATCTACACCGCCTCGGGGGCTTATGCCGCCCTCCACATCCTGGCCGAGGCCCTAGCCCGGGCGGGCACCCTGGAGGCCGATCCCGTGGTCAAGGCCCTAGAGGCCACGGACTACGTGGGGCCCTCGGGCCGGATCGTCTTTGACAAGGTCCACGACGTGACCTGGGGCCCTGGGTTCACCACGGGCCTTGGCGTCCAGTGGGTCGGGGGGCGGATGCAGGCCTTCTGGCCCCGGAACTGGCGGGTGGGGGATAAGGTGGTGGGCTACGCCGGGGTGAGGCCCTACGTCCTCCCTGACTGGGTGGTCCAGGCCTGGAAGCGCTGATGCTGGCGGATATCCTCATTAACGGCCTGGTCCTTGGAGGGGTCTATGGGCTTTTGGCCCTGGGCTTTGCCCTGACCTATGGGGTGGCCCGGATCCTCAACCTGGCCCACACCGCCTTTTACATGGCCGCAGCCTATGCCCTCTTCTTCTTCCTCGGGTGGACGGGGTTTGCCCCCGCAGCCCTCCTCGCCACCTTGGTGGTCCTGGGGCTAGCCCTCCTCGCCTATTGGGCCTTTTTGGAGCCCCTAAAGGCCCATGAGGCCACGGTCCTCCTCGTGACCATCGCCCTGGCCCTCCTCCTTCAGGAGGTGGTCCTCCTCCTCTTCGGGGGGCATTTCCGTTCCGTGCCTTCCCTATTCCCGGGGTACACGGAGGTCCTGGGGGTGCGGGTGGCCAACCAGTCCCTCTTTGCCCTTTTCGCCACAGGGGCCATCCTCCTTTTGACCTGGGTTTACCTCAAGGGGAGCCGGGTAGGCCTGGCCATCCGGGCCGCAGCCCAGGATCCGGAGGCTGCGGAACTCGTGGGGGCGAACCTGGTCCGGGCGGGGTACTGGGCCGTGGGCCTGGGGGCCCTCCTTGCGGCCTTGGGAGGGGTGATCCTCGCCCCCCTGGCCACCCTCGAGCCCCACATGTGGAACCATCCCCTCCTCGTGGTCCTGGCCGCGGTGGTCCTCGGGGGCCTGGGGAGCCTACCTGGAAGCCTCCTTGGGGCCCTGATCCTGGCTTTTGCAGAGGTGGCCGTGGTCAACCTGGTTCCGGGCGGGGCCTTCTTGCGCACGGCCGTGGCCTTGGCTGCGTTGGTCCTCGTCCTCACCTTGCGCCCCGAGGGGCTCTTTGGGGTGGCCTTTGCGGAGGAGCGATGACCGGTCCTTTGCGGGTCTGGTCCTTGCCCTGGCTTCTCCTCTACCTGCGCCATGAGGTTTTGGCCCTCCCAGGGCGCACCGTGGCCCTCCTCTTCGTCCTGGGACTCCTCCTCTTTCCCCTCTTCTCCTCGGACCCCTACCTCCTCCGGGTCCTCACCCTGGCGTCCATCTTCGCCATCTACGCCGCAAGCTGGGACCTCCTCGCCGGGTATACGGGCCAGGTGAGCCTGGGCCACGCCTTCTTCTTCGGGATCGCGGGCTACGCCTCCGCCCTTTTGGGCCGGGCCTTGGGCCTTGCTCCCGCCTTCACCATCCCCTTGGGGGCCCTCCTTGCGGCCTTGGCAGGGGTACTTATGGGCTTTCCCTCCTTAAGGGTCCGGGGGCCCTACCTTTCCCTAGTCACCCTGGCCTTTCCCATCATCGCCACCAGCCTGGTCTTCCTCTTCCCCGGGCTTACCGGGGGTGAGCTTGGCCTTTCGGGGCTTCCCCGGCTGGGCCAAAGCCGCCTGGAGGAGTACTACCTGGTGGTGGTCCTCATGCTCCTTTCGGTGTTTGCCCTTTGGCGGCTTGGGGGTTCCCGCCTAGGCCTCCTCCTCCACGCCCTGAGGGAGGACGAGGCCGCCACCCGCATGGTGGGGGTCAACACGGTGGGGCTGAAGCTCCTAGCCTTTGGGGTCTCGGCCTTCTTTGCGGGGCTCGCTGGGGGGCTTTACGCCCACTACCTCCGGGTGGTGGGCCCAGATAGCTTGGCCCTTTTCAACTCCATCCAGCCCGTGATTTGGACGGTCTTCGGGGGGATCGCCACCATCTACGGGGCGGTGGCGGGGGTCTTCCTCCTCTTTCCCCTCCTCGAGTTCCTGCGGGTGACCGAGGAGCTCCGCATGGTGGCCTTTGCCCTCCTCATCCTCCTCACCATGCGCTTTCTGCCCCAAGGGGTGGTCCGAGGGGTATTGGACCGACTGGAGGAGGACTGTCCCCGCTGCAAGACCAAAAACGCCTTTAGGAGGCGTTGCCGGGCCTGCGGCCTGGACCTCAAGCTGAAGGCTCCTCCCTCTTAGGAGGTGCAGGATGGTGCTAAACCCCTACTCGGAAAGGCCATGGCTCCGCTTCTACCCCCCGGGGGTTCCTGCGGAGGTGGCCCCTCCGGAGGGGGGCGTAGCCCCCCGCCTCGAGGCCACCTTCCGGGCCCACGCGGGGCGGACGGCCCTCCTCTACTACGGCCGAGCCTACCCCTATGGGGAGCTTGGGGCCTTGGTGCGGCGCTTCGCCCAGGGCCTTAAGGCCTTGGGGCTTAGGCCGGGGGACCGGGTGGCCCTCTTCCTGGCCAATAGCCCCCAGTTTGCCGTGGCCTACCTGGGGGTCTTGTGGGCTGGGGGGGTGGTAGTTCCCGTAAGCCCCCTTTACACCTCCCATGAGCTCCGCCACCAGCTTTTGGACTCGGGGGCCCGCTTCCTGGTGGTTCAGGATACCCTCTTGGAGAAGGCCGAGCGGGCGGGGGTGGGGCTAGAGGGGGTGGTGGTGACGGGCCTTTGGGAGGGCCTCCCCCTTTGGCAGCGTCTCCTAGCCCGAAAAAAGAGGCCCCTTCCGGACCGGCCCGGGGTTTACCCCTTCCGGGACCTCCTGAGGGGGGAGGGGATTCCCCCGGAGCCTAGGGGTGGGGAGGACCTGGCCGTCCTCCCCTACACCGGGGGCACCACGGGCGAGCCTAAGGGGGTGGAGATCACCCATAAAAACCTCCTCGCGGCCCACGCCCTCTTCACCGCCTTCCGCCCCTACCGGCCTGGGCACACCCTGGTGGCCTTTTTGCCCTTCTACCACATCTATGGCCAGGTGGTCCTCCTCTTCGGGGGGCTCCTTTCTGGGGCCCGGCTCCTCGTCTTCTCCAGCGTGGACCCGGACTGGATCCTCGAGGCCATGGTCCGCTACCGGGCCACCCACTTCTACGGGGTCCCCTCCCTCTACGAGGTCTTGAAGGACCATCCCCGGACCTACTGGGTGAACTGGAAGGCCCTCGAGGTGGTCCTAAGCGGGGCCGATACCCTCCACGGGCCCACCGCGGAGGCCTTCGCCGAGCGCTCGGGCCGGGAGATCGCCGAGGGCTACGGGATGACGGAGACCACCTCCGTAAGCCACGTGAACCCCTGGGACCGGGTCAAGCGGGGCTCCTTTGGCGTGCCCCTTCCGGGAATCTGGGCCCTGGTGGTGGACCCCGAGACCCTGGAGCCTGTGCCCGTAGGGGAGGTGGGGGAGCTCGCCCTCTCTGGGCCCAACGTGACCCGGGGCTACTGGGAGAAGCCTGAGGCCAACGCCAAAAGCTTCTTTGAGCGGGAGGGGCGGCGCTTCTTCCGCACGGGGGATCTGGTGCGCATGGACGAGGAGGGGTACTTCTTCTTCTACGACCGGGCCAAGGACATGATCAAGTACAAGGGCCGGCCCGTCTTTCCCCGGGAGATCGAGGAGGCCCTTAGGGCCCATCCCCTGGTCAAGGCCGCGGGGGTGGTGGGGGTGCCCGATCCCCGGGTGGGGGCCTATCCCAAGGCCTATGTGGTCCTCGAGGGGGAGGCCCGGGGCCGGGTGACGGAGGCGGATCTCCTGGCCTTCCTGCGGGAGCGCCTTGCCCCCTATAAGCTTCCCCGGGAGATCGAGTTCAGAGGGGAGCTCCCCAAGACGGACGTGGGCAAGGTCTCCCGGCGGGAGCTCAGGGAGGAGGTGGAGGGTGGCCCTGCTTGAGGTCCAGGGGGTGAGCAAGCGCTTTGGGGGCCTGCAAGCCCTGCAAGGGGTGAGCCTGTCCTTGGGGGAGCGGGAGATCCTGGGCCTCATCGGCCCCAACGGGGCAGGCAAAACCACCCTTTTGAGGGTGATCCTGGGGATCCTCTTCCCCGATCGGGGCCGGATCCTCTTCCAGGGCCGGGACATCACCCGCCTGCCCACCTGGGAGCGGGTGCGCTTGGGCCTCGCCGGCACCTTCCAAAACCCCAGGCCCCTAAGGCACCTTCCGGTGATCGCCAACGTCCTGGTGGCGGTCTATGGCCCCCGGGGTCTCCGCCAGGGGGAGTGGGTCAAGCGGGCGGAGGCCCGGGCCCTGGACGCCTTGGAGTTCGTGGGCATCGCGGACAAGGCCAAGGAGCCGGCCATGGCCCTTTCCCAAGGGGAGCTCAAGCGCTTAGAGATCGCCAGGGCCCTAGCCACCGAGCCCGAGGCCCTGATCCTGGACGAGCCCTTCGCCGGGCTCACTCCGGCGGAGACCGAGCTTTTGGCCCAATCCCTAGCCCGCCTGCGCAAGGGGGGTCGTTTCGGCCGGCTCCACAGCGAGGGCATGGCCCTTCTCGTCATCGAGCACAAGCTTTCCGCCCTCTTTAAGATCGCGGACCGGGTGGTGGCCCTGAACTTCGGGGAGGTGCTGGCCGAAGGGCCTCCCGGGGCCATCGCCCAGGACCCCCGGGTCCTCGAGGCCTACCTTGGGGGGGTGGGGCATGCTTGAGGTGCGGGGGCTTTCCGTGGCCTACGGCAAGGCCCAGATCCTCTTTGGCCTGGACCTCGAGGTCCGGGAAGGGGAGATCGTCGCCCTGGTGGGGCCCAACGGGGCGGGCAAGACCACCTTCCTCCGGGCCATCTCCGGCTTGATCCGGCTAGAGGCCTACCGTTTCCGGGGGACCAAGGCGGGGGATATCCGCCTAGGGGGAGAGGTGCGCTTCTTGGGCCGGCCCATCCTGGGGCTTTTTCCCCACGAGATCGTTCGGTTGGGCCTAGCCCTCTGCCCCGAAAGGCGCCGGCCCTTCCCCGAGCTTTCCGTGGAGGAAAACCTCCTCGCTGGGGGGCTCCTTTGGCCAAGGAAGGTGGTCTTAGCCCAGCTGACCTTTGTCTACGAGCTTTTCCCCAGGCTTTTCGAGCGCCGCCTGCAGCGGGCAGGAAGCCTCTCCGGGGGGGAACAGCAGATGCTGGCCCTCGGCCGGGCCCTCATGACCCGGCCCCGGCTTTTGGCCATCGACGAGCCTTCCACGGGCCTTGCTCCTAGGGTGCGGGAACTCGTCTTCGAGCAGATCGCCCGTATCCGCAAGGAGGGGATCACCGTCCTCCTCGTGGAGCAGGAGGCGGCCCGGGCCTTAAGGCTAGCCGACCGGGCCTACGTCCTCTCCAACGGGCGCCTGGTGCGGGAAGGCCCTGCGGCTTCCCTCCTCGAGGACCCCCGGTTCCAGCGGGCCTACCTGGGGCTTTAGGCCCTTGACGGGCCCTTCGGCCCTGGTGGCCCTTTTTTTCGTCATCGATGCCTCAGGGCATAAGGGAGGAGGAAACTGTACCCTATGAAGAGGGGCTAGGGTAAAGGGATCGGCGCCCGCCCCGTAGGGAGGTGATACCACCCCATGCAGGCTTACGCCTGCATGGGGGCCCCGGCAGAAAAGTCCTCGTAGAGTTTTTTGGGAACCTGGAAGCGCAGGAACCAAAACCAAAGGGTATGAGGGGGATGCCCATGTACTTCGAGGACTTCGAGGTAGGCCAGCGCTTTACCACCCCGGGCCGCACGGTGACGGAGGCTGACATCGTAAACTTCGCTGGGGTTTCGGGGGACTTCAACCCCATCCACATGGACGCAGAGCACGCCAAGGGGACCCCTTTCGGCGAACGCATCGCCCACGGCCTTTTGGTGTTGGCCATGCTTACGGGCCTCCGTCAGCGCATGGGGGTCATGGATGGCACCCTCATCGCCTGGGTGGAGATCCGGAACTACCGCTTCTTGAAGCCGGTCTTCATCGGGGACACCATCCGAGGGGAGACGGAGGTTGTGGAGAAGCGGGAAACATCCAGGCCCGACCGAGGGATTCTGGTACAACGGGTAAGGGTCCTCAACCAGCGGGGGGAGGTGGTTCAGGAAGGGGAGTTTGTGACCTTGGTGCGGCGGAAGACCGCCCAGGGTGCATCCGGAGAAACCTCCTGATGGCCATCTGGCCTGGACTGGGGTGGGCCGGTGGCTATACTGGGCGTAGACAGGGGGTGGGTTGGGTGCTGGCGGATGGGGGAAGGGGAGGGGTGCCCTGCACCGCCCCTTTGGCCGGCCTTAAGGGGAAGGCCCCGGTTTTGGGCGCGTCCGGCCACGCCACGGCCAAGGGAGGGGTCATCCCCCTTGCCCAGGGCCTTGCGGCGGAGGGAGGGGCGCTGCTTTTCGCAGGCCCGGCTTTGGACCCCATGGTCCTGGGTTATACCACCCCATGCGGGCGAAGGCCTGCATAGAGGCCCCGGTAGAAAAGTCCCCGTGGGATTTTTTGGAAAGGGGGTCACCCCCTCGTGATGGGCTTCCGTACCCTTCTCGTCCTTCAGGTGGAGGTCCGCCTCGAGGCCTACCGCTCGGAGACGGCCTTCCGGGAAAGGGTTTTCGCCCTCCTTAGCCCCCTCCAAGGTACCCCTAAGCCCCGCCTGGCCGCCTTCCCCGAGCTCTTCGGCCTTCCCCTGCTTTTTCCGGAGGCAGCCTTCCCCCTAAGGGACCTCCTTCGGAACCCCTTAGGGCTTTGGCCGCGGGCCCGGAGGGCCTATGAGGTTTACCGAAGGACCATGGCCGAGGCCGCCCGGGCCTATGAGACCTACCTCCTTGGGGGTAGCCTCCTTTCCCCCCCTTACGAGGAGGAGCTCGCCCGGGGCCTTTTCGCCCGCACCCCCTTTTTCCAGAACCTGGCCCTCCTCTTTAATCCCCAAGGCCGCCTCCTGGCCCAGGTGCCCAAGATGGAGCTCACCCCACCCGAAAGGTGGCTTAAGCGGGGAACCTTCGGCCCCCATTTCGTGGTCACGGAGGCAGGTCCTTTGGGGATCCTCATCTGCTTGGATGGGTTTTATGAAACGTACCTAGCCCGTCTGGACGCCCTGGGGGCTAGGGTCCTCCTCCAGCCCTCGGCGAACCCAGCCCCCTGGGGGCGGCCCTGGCCTTGGGATCCCCACCGGAAGGAGGGGGAGGTCTGGCGGGCCTCAGCCGAGGGACGGCTTAAGGGCCGGGAAAACCTCCGCTTCCTCCTTAACCCCATGCTGAATGGGCGCCTCCTCGGCCTCGCCTTTGAGGGGCAAAGCGGGATCTATGGGCCCGAGGGGGCCTTGCGCCTAGCCCAAGGGCCTTTGGGGGACGAGGCCCTACTCCTTGAGCTCTGAGGGTTTTTCCAAAAGGCGCCGGATCTCCTCCACGAAGCGCTCCACGGAGTCAAACTCCCGGTAGACGGAGGCGAAGCGGATGTAGGCCACCTGGTCCAGCTCCTTGAGGAAGGCCATGGCCTTAAGGCCGATCTCCTCCGAGGTGATCTCGGGGCCTACCACCTGGTCCTCGAAGGTGTAGGCGAAGCGCTTCAGGACCTCCCGATCTACGGGCCGCTTCTCGCAGGCTAGGAGGAGGCCCCTTAGGAGCTTGTCGGGGTTGAAGGGCTCTCGGCGGCCATCCCGCTTGATCACCATGAGGGGCTCGAGCTGGGCCCTTTCGTAGGTGGTGAAGCGGCGCCCGCAGGCTGGGCACTCCCGGCGGCGCCTGATGGCCGCCCCCTCCTCCGAGGGCCTCGAGTCCACCACCCGCGTATCGAGGTGGCCGCAATAGGGGCACTTCACGGCACCTCCTTGAGGAAGACCAGGTCTTGATCTAAGGGGGCCTCGGGCAGTTGCACCTCCAGAACCACCCCCCGGATCCCCTCGGAGACCATGGAGCCGAGGCCCAAGGCGGCCCGGACCAGGGGCAGGTCGTAGGCCTCGGAAAGGGGGTCCCGGGAGGGGACGAGGCCGTTTACCCGCACCCCGGGAAAGGTGCGGGTTGCCCCCTCGATGAGGCCTTCGATGGCCTTGCGGACCGAGACCACGTGGGGTTCGAGGCGGGAGAAGGGGGGCAGAACAAGGGTCACAAACCCCCCGCCCGCCAGGTGGCGCAGGCCCTGCTGGAGGACATAGAGGCTGGACTTCACGTCTTGGCTCATGAGGTCGTACCACTCCCCCTCGAGGAGCTCCACGAAGGGGGTGCGGCTTTCCGCACCGGTGACGTGCACGATCCCGTCCAGGAGCCCAAAGAGCTCCTCCGCCTTCTCAAAGGTGGAGGTCACGTCCAATATCACGCTCATATCTCCCCGGATGGGGATGGCCGTGGTGCCCAGGGCCTCCACCTCCGAGGCCACCGAGGTGGCGAGCTCCACATCGGGGTCCACCGCGATCACCGTGGCCCCGCTCCGCCCATAGCCCAAGGCGATGGACCGGCCAAAGCCCCGCCCAGCCCCGGTCACCATGACGATCCGCCCCTCGAGGCCCAGGAGATCCCGTGACATCAGCCCCATTGTATAGGTCATACTTTAGGGATATGGCCCGGATCCGCGTGGCCCAAGGGGACATCACGGAGTTCCAGGGAGATGCCATCGTGAACGCCGCCAACAACTACCTCAAGCTGGGGGCGGGGGTGGCCGGGGCCATCCTGAGGAAGGGCGGCCCCTCCATCCAGGAGGAGTGCGACCGGATCGGGAGGATCCCCGTGGGGGAGGCGGTGGTCACGGGGGCGGGGAACCTCCCCGTGCGCTACGTGATCCACGCCGCCGTCTTAGGGGATGAGCCCGCAAGCCTGGAGACGGTGCGCAGGGCTACCGAGGCCGCTCTTCGGCGGGCGGAGGAGCTCGGCCTCAAGACCCTGGCCTTCCCCCTCCTCGGCACCGGGGTGGGAGGCTTGCCCGTGGAGGCTGTGGCCCGGGTGATGCTCGAGGCCATCAAGAAGGCCCCGGACACCTTGGAGGTGACCCTCTACGGTTACCGGGAGGAGGACGCGGAGGCCATCCGCCGGGCCCTCTAATACCCTTTGCTTTCGGTTCCTGCGCTTCCAGGTTCCCAAAAAACTCTACGAGGACTTTTCTACCGGGGCCCCCATGCAGGCGTAAGCCTGCATGGGGTGGTATAAAGGCCGCGGACCAGGTTCAGGGCATATTCCAGGGTCTCCCTAGGGGCCTTGGGGTCCACCCCCTCCGGCCGGTCCGTGACCCACTGCCAGCTTGGGGGTACCCCCCTCTAGGCGGATAAGGGTGAGGCTTTCTCTTGGCCTTTTAGGGGGTATGCTATTCCTATGGGCGGCAAACCCGAAGACCTCGAGGCCCTCTGGCTCCGGTACAAGGAGGCGGCGAGGGCTGGCGGCAACCCCCAGGCCCTCTACCAGGAGATGGTCTGGCCTGCCCTCTTGGCCAGGTGGCGCCAAGAGCCCAGGGTTTACCCGTCGCCCCAGCCCTTTGCCCTTTCCATCCATACCCTGGGCACAAGCCCCGAGGCCACGGCCTTGGCCATCCTGGGCACGGGGGCGGAGGAAGTGTACGTGCTCCACACTCCGGAGAGCTTTCGCTTCCTCTCCCGCCTCCGGGAGGACACGGGGAAGGAGATCTACCCCATAGAGATCGGCAAGAGCGACGTGGCCGCCATTTACCGGGAGGTGAAGCGGCTTTTGGAGAGGCGCTCGGATGCCCCTGCAGCCTTGGACCTCACGAGCGGCACCAAGGCCATGAGCGCTGGGCTTGCGGCGGCGGGCTTCTTCTTCCAGCGCTTCTTCCCCGGGGTGCGGGTGGTCTACGTGGACAACGAGGACTATGACCCCGAGCTCCGGCGCCCTAGGGCCGGCACGGAGAAGCTGGTCATCCTCCCCAACCCCCATGAGGCCCTGGCCGAGGTGGACGCCCTCTTCGCCAAGGAGCTCTACGGGCGGGAGGAGTTCCGCAAGGCCGCCCGGTACTTCGGCGAGATGGTGAGAAAGACGGGGAACCAGCGTTACCTCCTCTACAGGATGCTCGGGGAGATGTACCACGCCTGGCGCACCTTAGACGCCGAGGAGGCGGTGCAGCAGGGGGAGGGGCTTTTGGAAAAGCTTTCCGAGAACACCTGGCTGGACCATCCCCTCAATGGAGGGCGGAAGGCCCTCGAGGCCCAGGTGGACCTCCTTAAGGCCATGCAGGCCTTCCTCAAGTCCCAGGACTTTGGGGAGAAGAAGGGGGTCTACGGCCTGGCCTGGACCTTCCTCCGCCTCTCCAAGGGGGTAGCCGAGGACCAGCCGGTCCTTTCGGCCCTTTACGCCTACCGGGGCTTGGAACTCCTCCTGCAGGAGCGGCTTACCCTTTGGGGGCGGAAGGCCGAGGACCCGAGGCTTTCCCCGGAGGAGAAGGCGGCCTTAGGGGAAAGCCTTGCCCAGATCCTCCGCCTTCCCCCTGGGGAGGTCCGGGTGGGGGAAAGGCTAGGCCTTTTGGAGGTCCTGGCCTTCCTCCGGGCCCAGGGGGACCCCGTGGTGGGGGCCCTCTCCTTGCCTGAGCTTCAGGGCCTTGCCGGCGTCCTTAAGGCTAGGAACGAGGCCCTTCTCATCCATGGGCTTAGGGTCCCTACGCCGAAGGAGGCAGGGAAGATCCGGGGTTTGGCCGAAAGGCTCTTGGAGGATCTCGGGACACGCGCAGGGGCCCGGGGGGTTCCCTGGGACCCTGTCCCCTTAGGGTTTTAGGGTGGTCCTCGCGGCCCTGGTGCTCCTCCTAGAGGGGGAGGCCCCTCCTGAGCCCTTAGGCCTTAGGGGCTTCTTCTACGCCCTCCTAAAGGAGGTGGCCCCGGAGCTCCACGACCGGGGGGAAAACCCCTTCGCCCTGGGGTTTGGGGGGAGGGAAGGGGCCCTATGGGCCCGGATAAGCCTCCTACGGGAGGACCTTTACGCCCGGCTTGCCCCAAAGCTCTTCGCCCTCGAGGGAAAGGAGGTGCACCTTGGGCGGCCCTTCCGGGTGCGAAGGGTGTTGCAGGAGGGGCACCCCTGGGCCGGGGTCAGCACCTACGCCCGCCTCTTCCAGGGACCCCCTGCCCCTGACCTCCCCTTGCGGTTTTACTCCCCCACCCTCTTCCGCAGAAGGGGGGTTCACTACCCCCTGCCCGAGCCTAGGCTGGTTCTGGATGGCCTCCTTAGGCGCCTCGAGGCCTTCGGCCCCTTGCGGGTTCCCCCCGAGGTGCGGGAGGCCCTTCTGGAAAGGACCACGGTGCGTTTCCTTTCCGGGCGCACCGGGCGGGCAAAGACCGAGGTGGACACCGTGGGCTTTGTGGGCCGGGTGGTCTACCACCTGCCCAAGGCCACGGAGGAGGAGGCCCTTTGGCTTTCGGCCCTGGGCCGCTTGGCCTTCTTTAGCGGCGTGGGGGCCAAGACCTCCTTGGGCTATGGCCGGGCCAAGGCCTTTACGGAGGCCGAACCCCAAATTCCCAGCCAGCCTGGCCCCGGGGCTTAGCCTAGGGGTTCCAGGCGCCCCACCATCCAGCCCAAGGGGTAGCCGTCTTGGGGGTTTCTGCTCCCGGCGGTTTTTCGGGTTTCGGGTTCCTGGGCCTCGGGGTGGTCTTCGGGGAGGAGGAGGGCGAGGCGCAGGGCAAGCCTTCCCGAGCCAAAGCCCACGCGCAAGGGGAAGGTCTTTGGGTCCTTGAGGCGTCCCTCAAGGGCCTCGTAGACCGTTAGGGCCCGCTTGAGGCCATATTCTTCGGCGAAGCCCTTTTCCCACTCTGCCACCTCTTGGTAATAGGCCCGGAGGGCCTGGACAAGGCGTTCTGGGGGAATGGGTAGGGATACGCCTTGTCTTCCCCCCCAGTTTCGGCTCAAGCCCTCATGATAGCGGAGGGTAAGGGTGAAGCGGGTTCCTATGCGGAAGGTTTCCGCCAGGATAACCATGCCCGAGGTGTCCTTCTTGGGGTGGAGGACGCCGAGGCGGTTGAGGAAGGTCGGGGTTGGGCCGGAATCGGTAAGCCGCAGGGCCCGGAAGGGGTCTTGGTAGAGGTCTAGCCGAGACCCTCGCCCATACCCCAGCACCGCCCCCTCAAAGGCCTGGTTGGCCCTAAGGTCCAGGCGTTTCGGGGGGTAGATTTGGGTTTCCCCGTCCTTCCATCCGCGAAGCCGCCACTCTCCCTTCCCTGGGTCCCACTCCGCCACCCGTTTCCCCTCTACCAGGTGATAAAAGAGATAGGCCGTGCGCAAGGCCCCCTTGACGCTTGAACCCGGCAAGTAAGCCCCTAGGGGGGAGTAGGGAAGGGGACGGTACTCCAGGTTGGCCTCCTGGGTGGCGGATCGGACCGTCTCCAAGAAGGCGGGGCTTGCGGGCAGGGTGCGGAGGATGGCCTCCTTGGGAAGCTGCCCTTCCTGATAGAGGTTTTTCAAGATCTCCTGGGCTGCCTTGGGGCCTTGGGCTATCTTTTCCAGGTACTGGCGCCGTCTGGCCTCAGGAAGGGCGAGGAGGAGGGCACTAGGGTCTAGGAGGTGGACCTCCTTCCTTTGGAAATCGGGCACGTACGCGTAGGCAGGATAACTCTCCCCTGTGCCCACGTGCACGGGGCTTAGGGTCTCCAGGGAAAGCTGGAAGGCCTGGATCATACCCTCACCCCCAGGGGGAAGACCTGGAGGATCTCGTACACCCTTGCCCCCTCCTCAGGGGGGTCCTTCGGGGTGACGTCCAGGAGGGCTTGGGCCTTTCCATCCCGGTAGAGGCTTCCTTCCCGGGTCCTCAGGTAGGGCCTCTTGAAGGGATTGCCCATATACGCATAGCCCCCGCCTAGGCGGCCCAAGTAGGGCTCGACCTCGTAGTAAAGGGCGCCTTCCAGGGGGCCTGGGGCTAAGGTGGCGTAGGCCGTGGGTTCCCTGGCCTCGGGAAGCTCGGCCTCCAGGGGGCCTTCCACCCTAAACCGCCCTAGGCCCCGGCTCGCCCCACCCCCAAAGCCCATCTCCCCTACGAAGGCCAGGGCTTTCCCTAGGTCAAAGGGGGGCTCGCCTAGGACGTAAAGGGCGTAGGGGACCTTGGGGTCGGGGAAGAGGAGCTCCTCGGTGAAGAGGATCCCGCGCCGGGGCCCTCCCGTGGCCCGGTCTATGCCTACCCGGCTCCGGCGGAACCTCTTGGGCTCGGGGGGGCGGAGCTTGGCCTCCACCTCAGGGGCCCTTAGGAGGGCCTCTTCCCCCTTTTCCGCGAGTTCCCCGAAGGTCTCCATCCGGACCAGGGCCAGCCCCTTGAGGGCCTTGCGGAGGGTGGTCTCCTGGACCAGGATAGGAGGGAGCTTGGGCCTTGGGAGCCAGCCCTCGGGATAGACGCTGGAGAGGCGAAAGGGAGGGTTCTTCCGGAACTTTTCCAGTAAATCCCTTAGGGCTTCCCCCCCGTGGGTGTAGCGGTACCACCAGAGGAGATGGCCCATGAGGGTAGGGGCCCGGGGGAGGGCCTTTAGGGGACCCTGGAAGTAGATCCGGAACTGGGTCACCCGCATCTAGGCCTCCTCGAGGCTTTCCACCTCCACCTTGAGCCGCTCCTTTAGGGGTAAGCCCTCCTGGTCCTCCAGGGGCTTCTCGGGGTGGAGGAAGTAGACCTGGCCGTACCCCCGGCTGATGTGCCCACCTAGGCCGTCCAGCTCCAAAAGCCTTAGGGCCCTAAGGAGGTATTTCTCAAAGTACTCCTCGTCCAGGTCCTCTAGGACCCGATAGGTCATCTCCACGGAAAAGCGCGCCCCCGCAGGGACCCGCTCCGTGGTGCGGGGGTTGGCGTTTCCCCCAAGGCGGGGGATGAAGACCTCCTGCTTGATCTCGGTGTAGAGCCCCCCTCGGGCCACGGTGCGCTCCAACTCCTGCTTGGACTCCGGGGTGAGGTAGGCGTCCCGCACGAGAAGCCGCGTGGGGCCCCGCTCGCGGGCCACCCTTAGGGATTCGGGGTTGTTCTCCGGGGCCAGGCCGAAGATCCGGGCCACGGGGTCCTTGGGGTCTGGGGAGGCGTAGACGTGCTTTTCCTTGGCTCCCAGGATGTAGTCCCCGCCCAGGCTCCACTCCAGGAGGTAGCGGAGTTTCCCCTTAAGGCTCGAGCCCGGGATGTAGGGCTCGTCCGTGAGGGGGTTACGGATCACGGGATTGTCCAGGTCGCCGATGGCCATCTGGTCCCGGCTCATCCCGATCCTGAGACCCGTCTTGGCCAGGAGCTCTGCGCGGATGCGGAGCAGCCTCTTAAGCCTCATGCCCCTCCTCCCCTACCTCCCGAAGGCGTAGAAATAGGCCAAAACCGCCTCCACGTACTTCATCATGGCCTCAAAGTCCTTAGGACCCCGTTTCCCAGCGTCTATGGCCTCTTCCATGAAGTCCACAAACTTCTTCGCCCCATTTAGGGGACCTCCTGGGCGGGTGTTGTAGAGGAGCTTGGCCTTTAGGAGCTCGAGCCCAGGCACAAGCCTAGCGAAGGCCAGGCCCTCCCCGGCCTTACGCTCCTTCTTGAAGCGGTTTTCCAAGGCCCTTAGCTCGGCGAAGTAGTTGCGGAACTGGCTGGACTTGATCCCCTTTTCCTGGACCAACTCCTGGGCTTTTTCCCTTGCCCGCTCAAAGACCTTGGGATCCATGATCCCCTGCTCCTTATCCTTGAAAAACTCCAAGGCCGACATTCACCTCCTCCTTTCCCGGTAAAGCGCCCACTGGACCCAGACCGGGAGATAGGTCCAGGCTGGGTCCTGGTGATCCAGAAGCCTGAGGTACCGCTCCCAAGCCCCTTCGTCCCTCTCCCGCACCCGCCTCAGGGCGTAGGCCAAAAGGGGCTTATAGCGCATCCTCTCCCCAGGGTCCTCCAGGAGGGAGAACCGTTGCCAAAGCCCAAGCCAGCGGTAGGCCTGGGCCCGGGAGACCCTTTCCTCCTTGAGGTCCAAGGCCAACCCCTCTGCCCAGCCCTTAAGCCCAGGGAGCTCCCCCCAGGGCACGGCCTGGCCGAAGAGGAAAAGCCGCCCCCGCCCCCCTTCCTTGGCCTTTCTCTCCGCCTCCCCAAGGAGGCGGGCAAGCTCCGGCACGGGTAGCTCCGGCCGCGCAAGGAGGAAGCCCCCGGAAAGGGTTAGGGCCTCGTGCCGGGTAAAGAGGCGGTAGAGCCGGTGGAGGTCCAAGGCGAAGTCCAAGAGGACATCCCAGGGCCCAAGGAGGAAGAGGTCATCCCCCCCGGAGTAGACGCTATAGAGGAGGGGGTAGCGTGCCCCCTTCCTTTGGGCCTCGAGGTCATCCCACCCCAGCCTATCCCGGTAGCGCCAGGGGTCCTCGATGAGGGTCAGGACCTCGGTGGAGAAGAAGACCTCGAGGGTTCGGGATAGGGCGGCCAGGCGGCTTGGGGTGGCGAGGCTTTCCCCATACCCCGTGGCAAAGGCCTCCCCCATCCGGTCCGCGTCCAGCAAGAGGGCGCCCAGGTAAGGGGCCCCCTCGGAGAGGGCCGCAAGCTCGCCGAAGGTGAGGACCTTCCCGGGGTGGATCCCTTCCTCCTCCAAAAGCTCCTCCTCCTTCGCCCAGGCCTCGTAGGTCTCGATGTCCCACCCCTTGCCCCGTAGGGCGTCCTCCACCCGCGGCAGGTGGCCGAGGAGGGGTTTGACCTCGCAGGGGACCTCTAGGGGCTCAAAGAGGAGCCGGGCCCGGTAGAGGTGGCCCGCCCCCTTAAGCCCCTTGCCCAGGGCGGCCTGGAGGCCGGGGAAGGGGAAAAAGGGCCTCGGGGCCCCATCCGGGTAAAACCCCACCTCCTCGCTTTGGGGAAGGAGGCCCCCTATCCTCTCCTCTAGGGCACAGCCCTCGCAGAGGCTTCCCGGGCGGTCTTCCCGCGCGGGCCTGAGGCCGCAGGCCGCGCAGGGGCGCAAAGGGAGGCCAAGGGTTTCCTCCGAGGAGGAGAGGAAGGGAAAGGGGCGGAGCTTCGCCTGGGCCAGCTTTCCGTGGAGGCGCTTGAGGAGCCCGGCGAAGTCCTGGAACTCCCTCCCTCGGAAGGCCAGGAGGCCGAGGTGGGGCACCAGGCTTCCTCCCCGCTCCAAAGCCCACCGGCCCCATTCCACCCCCACCTTTTCCAGAAGGGCTTTGGCCTCCTCCGTGTGGGGCAGGAGGAGGTAGAACTTGCCCCCAGCCCCCATGATGCGGTTTAGGGGGGTGAGGCCGAGGCCCCGCAGGATGGAAAGGCTTAGGCTCTCCGTGGCCAGGTTTACCTCGAGGCTCCTGGCCCGAAGGCGCTTGGCGATGCTCCCGACCCCCGTCTCCGCGCTGGCGATGCGGTAGATGTGGCCTTGGATGCCCCCCATATCCCCCACCACCAGGAGGAACTTCTCCCCGTCCTCCTTGAGTTCAGCCTGGGTAGGGTTTTCCCCGTGGTACCGCCAAAGGGCGTGGGCTATGGCCGCCGTGAGGCGCAGGTGGTCGTAGAGGGAGACGTCGGGCTCGGACTGGGTGTCCGTGGGCACCAAGGAGAGGGTCTCCTGAAAGGCCAGGGCCAGGTTCATGAGAAGGGCCTCCTTGGTGAGGGTTAGGTTTTGCATGGCCTCTAGGCGTTTTTCCAGGCGCTCAAGGAGCTTTCGGTAGACGTCTTTGGAGATGTGGGGGCGGCCTTCCGGGTAGAGGGCCCCCGGGGCAAGGCCCACGCCGCTAGTCCCAGCCAGGCGGTGCACGGGGCTATACCCCCCTTCCTCCCCCTCCTTTCCCCCTAGGAGGAGGTGGCGGAAGGGGGGCTTTAAGGGGACGGCCGGGGGGCTTTCCTCACCTCCTTCCTTGGAGGCATAGGTGTCCGCCAAGGCCACGCACCAGGCCTCGGGGCTTTGGGGTTGGTACCCACGGTCCTGCCAGCCCTCGTGGTGGCGGCTTGCCGTTTCGGCTAGCCAGGAGGGGTCTAGGCCCACCTTTTGGAAAAGGCGGGCATGCTTTTGGACGAAATGGGCGGTATAGGCCGTGTGGGTGGGGTCCTCTTCCCCTTCGTCCCAGTGGGCCCTAGCGTAGACCTTGCCCACGTCGTGGAGGAGGCCCGCCAGGGCGAGGTCTAGGCCATCCCGGCTTTGGCGCATGGGCTCAGCCCTTTGGGCCTCTTGTCCACCCTTCCCTAACTCCCTTCCGCTCAGGGGCAGGATAACCTGCAACATGCCGGGCTTTTGCCATGAACCCAAGGTAGCATGGCCGGCCCACCCAGGGCAACCCGCCCCATAGCCCCGGGCCTTAACCTAGGGGAGGCCCTCTTTCTTGAAGTACCCCTCCTTGAGCTTGAGGAGGTCCCCTTCCCCCACCCGGCCATCCCCATCCAGGTCCCCAGGGAGGCCCTTGCCCTCCTGGCCCCAGCCCCTGGCGATCTTGAGGAGCTCCTGGAAGCCCCCCTGCCGCGGGGGGAGGGTGCCTAGGGGCTTGCCCTCCCGGTCGTAGAAGCCCACCCGGGGGGCTAGCCTAGGGATGAGGGGCTTTTCCGCCACCAGGAAAAGCCGGAAGACCTCCTGCCCCTTAAGGGGCCTCGGGAAGGCCATATCCAGGTGCAGGAAGCGGTTTTCCCCGTCGTGGTGGAGGAGGTAGGCAGGGCTTAGGGCCTTGAAGGTGCTGAGGTCTGGGGTGAGCTCCCCTAGGGGGAGGTCTAGGCTAAACCCCAAGGCCTCCCTCCCCTCGAGGCGGGCGAGGAGGAGGAAGGGCCCCTCCACCTGGGCCTGGGGGAGGAGGAGGGTAAGCCTTGGGGGCGGGGGGTCGGTGACCTGGAGGGTGAGGCGTTGGCTGCGGCTGTTTTTGGCCCCGTCCTCCACGGTGAGGATGAGGGTGAAGCTGCCCTTGGCCCTGGGGGTGCCGGAAAGCCGCCCCCCTTGGAAGGTAAGGCCCTCGGGCAAAGGGCCATCCAGGCTAAAGGTGTAGGGCCTCACCCCCCCTTCCGCGGCGAAGGCGTAGGCGTAGGGTTCCCCGAGGTAGGCGGGAGGGGGGCTAGCCTGGGTGAGGCGCAAGGGTTCTTGGCCTGCAAGGTCTTGGCTCCCGCAGCCCGCAAGGAGGAGGAGGGGCCAGGCTTGGCGCATGCCCCCAGTTTAGGGGATATAGTTGGGAGGATGATTAAGCCGGACTGGTGGATCCGGGAGATGGCCAGGAAGGGGATGATCGAGCCCTTTGAGGAGCGGCTCGTGCGGGAAGGGGTCATCAGCTACGGCCTTTCCTCCTTCGGGTACGACCTCCGGGCCTCCCGGGAGTGGCGGATCTTCACAAACGTTTTCGCCACGGTGGTGGACCCTAAGGCCTTTGACCCTAGGAGCTTTGTGGAGTACGAGGGGGACGAGGTCCTCATCCCCCCAAACTCCTTCGCCCTCACCCGGAGCCTGGAGTACATCCGCATGCCCGAAAACGTCCTGGGGATCGCCCTGGGAAAGAGCACCTATGCCCGTTGCGGCATCGTGGCCAACGTGACCCCTTTGGAACCCGGCTGGGAGGGCCACGTGACCATTGAGGTCTCCAACACCACTCCCTTGCCCGCCAAGCTCTACGCGGGGGAGGGGATCGTCCAGATCGTCTTCCTGGAAGGTCCAAGGCCTGAGGTCTCCTACAGGGACCGCCGGGGCAAGTACCAGGGCCAAAGGGGCATCACCCTGCCCAAGGTATGATCCCCGAGGGCACCCGCTTCCTCCTTCCCCCCGAGGCCCGGCTCAAGGCCGAGATCCTAGGAAGGCTTAAGGAACGCTTTGCCCGCTTCGGCTATGAGCCCGTGGAGCTTCCGGCCCTCGAGGTCTACGACCCCCACCACCCCCTGGCCGAGCGGGCCTTCAAGCTCGTGGACCGGAACGGGGCGGTCCTCGCCTTAAGGAGCGAGTTCACCACCGCCTTGGCCAGGCTCCTAGCCCCCAAACAGGAAGGGGTTCTCCGCTACCAGTATGCGGGGCGGCTTTGGCTTGAGGGGGATGCGGAGCTTGGCCGCTACCGGGAGTACACCCAGGTGGGGCTGGAGCTCATCGGGGCCACGGGTCCCTTGGCCGATGCGGAGGTCCTGGAGCTCGCCTTCCAGGCCCTCGAGGCCTTGGGGGTGGAGGGGGTGGTGGAGGTGGGGCTTCCCGGGGTGGTGGGGGAGGTCCTAAGGGCCTCGGGGCTTCCCGAGGGGGTGCAAAGGGCCCTGCAGGCTGCGGTCCACCGGAAAAACCTCCCCGAGATCCGGGCCCTCCTCGTGGGGGTGGGGGAGGAGGTACGGCGGGTCCTCCTCGCCCTTCCCGACCTTTACGGGGAGGCGGAGGTCCTAGCCCAAGCCAAGGCCCTCCCCTTGCCCCCTAAGGCCCGGGAGGCCCTGGAAGCCCTGGAGGCCACCTTGTACCTCCTCGGCCGGAAGGTCCTTTTGGACCTGGGGATGGCCCGGCGCTTCGACTACTACTCGGGGATCTTCTTCCGGGCCTACACGGAGGGTTTTGGCCTACCCCTCCTGGGTGGGGGCCGGTACGACGGGGCCCTCCTCCCCAAGGCCGCGGGGTTTGCCCTGGGGGTGGAGCGGCTCCTCGAGGTCCTGGAGGCCCCCAAGGGGGTGGAACCCCCTGAGGTCTTGGCCCTGGACCTTCCCGCCTGGCGGTTCTTCGGCCGAAGGCACCGGACGGTCCTCTTCCACGGGCCTGGGGACCCCCTGGCCTACGCCCGGGCCCAGGGTATCCCCTACCTGGCCCAAGGGGAAAGGTTATGGCGGGCGGAATGAACTTTGCCCTCACCGTGGCCCTGCCCAAGGGCCGGATCTTCGGGGAGGCCTACCGGGCCCTTCAGGGGGCGGGGCTTCCCCTGCCCCCGGTAGGCGAGGGGAGGGCCCTCCTCTATGGGGAGGAGGGGGGGGTGGGGCTTCTCCTCCTCCGGAATAGGGACGTGCCGGTCTACGTGGACCTGGGGATTGCGGACCTTGGGGTGGTGGGCAAGGACGTGCTTTTGGAGTCCGGGCGGGACCTTTATGAGCCCGTGGACCTGGGCTTTGGGGCCTGCCGCCTTTCCCTCATCCGAAGCCCCGAGGCCACGGGGCCTATCCGCCGGGTGGCCACCAAGTACCCGGCTTTCACCGCCCGCTACCTGCGGGAGAGGGGCCTTCTTGCGGACGTGATTGAGCTTTCCGGGAACGTGGAGCTCGCCGCGGTCACGGGCCTTGCGGACGCGGTGGTGGACGTGGTGGAGACGGGGGCCACCCTTAGGGCCGCGGGCCTTGTGGAGGTGGAGGTCCTCGCCCGCTCCACGGCCAGGCTCGTGGTGAACCGGCAGGCCCTCAAGCTCAAGCGGGACCTGCTTAGGCCCCTTATTGCTAGGCTAAGGGAACGTGACGGAGGCCCGTAGGAGGCGGATAGAGGAGGTCCTAAGGCGGCGCCAACCCGACCTTACGGTCCTCCTGGAAAACGTCCACAAGCCCCATAACCTTTCGGCCATCCTCCGGACCTGCGACGCGGTGGGGGTCCTCGAGGCCCACGCGGTGAACCCCACCGGGGGGGTTCCCACCTACAACGAGACCAGCGGGGGAAGCCACAAGTGGGTTTACCTCCGGGTCCACCCCGATACCCCAAGGGCCATCGCCCACCTCAAGGCCCAGGGTTTCCGCATCTACGCCACGGCCCTTAGGGAGGGGGCCGAGGACTTCCGGGCCGTGGACTACACCGCCCCCACCGCGGTGATCCTGGGGGCGGAGAAGTGGGGGGTTTCCGAGGAGGCCTTGGGCCTGGCGGACGGGATCATCCACATCCCCATGCTGGGGATGGTGCAAAGCCTCAACGTCTCCGTGGCCGCGGCGGTGATCCTCTTTGAGGCCCAGCGCCAAAGGCTAAGGGCGGGGCTTTACGAAAGGCCCCGCCTGCCCCCAGAGCTTTACCAGAAGGTCCTCGAGGACTGGCTCAGGAAGGGCTAGGGGTGGACGTAGGTGAGCCAGCCCTCGTACTCGGGCCTAAGGCCCCGGGCGGCCTCGAGGTAGACCTGGCGGAGCCGGAGGGCGATGGGGCCCGCTTTCCCTTCCCCGATGGGCCGCCCATCGATCATGGAAACCGGGGTCACCTCCGCGGCGGTGCCCGTGAGGAAGACCTCGTCGGCCATATAAAGCTGGTCCCGGGTGGCCCGGACCACCTGGACCTCGTAGCCCAGGTCCTTGGCGATGCGGATCACGGAGTCCCGGGTGATCCCCTCCAGGTTCACGGAGTGCTCCAGGGCGTAGATCACCCCGTCCCGCACGAAGAAGAGGTTCTCCCCGCTTCCCTCGGCCACGTACCCCTCCTTGTCCAGAAGGAGGGCCTCGTCTGCCCCCGCGGCCAGGGCCTCCATCTTGGCCAGGGCGGAGTTCACGTAGTTTCCCCCGATCTTGGCCTTGCCGGGGAAGACGTTTGCGGGGAAGCGGGCCCAGGAGCTGGTGACGAGCCGGGCCCCCCGGGTTACGGCCTCCTCCCCCAGGTAGGCTCCCCACTCCCAGGCGGCCACCATGACCTCCGCGGGGTTGTTGGGAAGGGGGTTAACCCCGAGGCTCCTCGCCCCAAACCAGGCTAGGGGGCGGATGTAGCAGCTCTTGTAACCATTTTGCCGCACCACCTCGAGGATGGCCCTTTCCACCTCCTCGGGGGTATAGGGGATTTCCAACCGGAGAACCTTGGCCGAGCCGAAGAAGCGGCGCACGTGGTCCCTTAGTCGGAAAATGGCGGGGCCCTTTGGGGTTTCATAGGCTCGGATCCCCTCAAAGACGCTCGTCCCATAGTGGAGGGCGTGGGTGAGGACGCTTACCTTGGCCTCTTCCTGGGGCACGAGCTGGCCATTGAACCAGATGAGGCCTGCCCGGATGGTGGTGTCCCCGCCTCCCGTCCCTTGGGGCTTGGCCATGCTGAACCTCCGCCCCCCATTCTATATCGCTTTTTGATACCACCCCATGCGGGCTTGCGCCCGCATGGGGGCCCCGGTAGAAGAGTTCCCGTGAAGTTTTTGGGGAATCTGAGGGCGCAGGAACCAAGCAAAGGGTATGATAGGCCTGCGCCCCAGGCGTGGCTAAAGGGCCCCATACCGCCCCCCAGGCAGGGCTTGGACCAGGCCCTTGAGCTCCAGGCGGGCGAGGAGCCCCAAGACCTCCCCTACCCCTAACCCCAGTTCCCCGGCCAGGTCCTCCGGCAGCCGGGCTCCCCCTTGGAGGAGCTGGTAAAGCCGGGACTCCTCGGGGGTAAGCTCGGGGGAGGGGCCCTTGGGGGCCCTGACGCCCAGGTAGGCCAAGGCCTCCTCGGGGCTAAGGAGGGGGTAGGCCCCGTCCTGGATGAGGCGGTTGGCCCCCAGGGAGTTTTCGTCCGTGGGCCTTCCGGGTACGGCCAGGACCTCCTTCCCAAGCTCGAGGGCGTAGCGGGCGGTGATGAGGGCCCCGGATTCCAAGGGGGCCTCCACCACGATGACCGCCCGGCTGAGCCCGGCGAGGAGGCGGTTCCGCCTGGGGAAGTGCTCGGGCTTGGGGCCGGTGCCCAAGGGGAACTCCGAGAGGAGGTCCATCCTCGAGGCCAAGGCCCGGTGCTCTGGGGGGTAGATCCGGTCTAGGCCGCTTCCCAAGACCGCCAGGGTCCGCCCTCCTGCCTCTAAGGCCCCGAGGTGGGCCTCCCGGTCGATCCCCCGGGCGAGGCCCGAGACCACCCAAAGGCCCGCCTCGGCCAAGGCGCGACCGAGCTTTCGGGCGAACCCCATGGCCCAAGGGGAAGCCCGGCGGGTGCCCACCACCGCCACAGCCTGGGGTTCCTCGGGGAGTTCCCCCTTCAGGTAGAGGTGGGTGGGGGGCTGGGGTAGGCGCCTTAGGGCCTCGGGGAAGGCCGCCTCCCATAGCCCCAGGATCCGGATTCCCAGGGCCTGGGCCCTGGCCCTT
This sequence comes from Thermaceae bacterium, assembly GCA_041641215.1. Classification (GTDB taxonomy): domain Bacteria; phylum Deinococcota; class Deinococci; order Deinococcales; family Thermaceae; genus Thermus. Next base: position 4,220 of record JBEPYU010000014.1, on the reverse strand, counting down.
TCCCCTTGGGCCCAGGCCAAGGCCCTTTCCAGGTGGGCCTGGGCCTCGGGGAAGCGGGCTAGGGCCTTTTCGGGGGCTTCGGCCTTCAGGATCTCGAGGAGCCTTTTGGGGCCGATCCCTGGCAGGTGGGCCAAGGCCAAGGGGTCCACGGGGTTGGAGTATACTAGGGAATCCCAAGGGGGCGCCCCCCTTGCCGGGACGATGGGGAGATGATGGCGAAAAAGACCTACGCCGGCATCGTGGCCCTTGTGGGCAAGCCCAACGTGGGCAAGTCCACCCTGCTCAACGGCCTCCTAGGGGCCAAGGTGGCCCCCATAAGCCCCCGCCCCCAGACCACCCGCAAGCGCCTAAGGGGCGTCCTCACGGAGGGCAATCGCCAGGTGGTCTTTGTGGACACCCCGGGCCTCCACACCCCGGAGGACGCCTTAGGGGAGTTCATGGACCGGGAGGTCTACGAGGCCCTTGCGGATGTGAACGCGGTCCTTTGGGTGGTGGACCTGCGCCATCCCCCTACCCCCGAGGACGAGAGGGTGGCCAAGGCCCTAAGGCCCTTGGTGGGCCAGGTTCCTATCCTCCTCATCGGCAACAAGCTGGATGCGGCCAAATACCCCGAGGAGGCCCTTAAGGCCTACCATGCCCTCCTCCCTGAGGCCGAGCCCCGGGCCCTTTCGGCCTTGGACCCTAGGCCGGTGGCGGGCTTGAGGGCTGAGCTTTTGGCCCTGATGCCCGAGGGTCCCTTCCTCTACCCCGAGGACTACGCCAAGGGGGACCAGACCTTTGGGGAATGGGTGGCGGAGATCGTGCGGGAGGAGGCCATGGGCCGGCTTTGGCACGAGGTGCCCTACGCCCTCGCCACCAAGACGGAAGAGGTGGCCGAGCGGGAAAACGGCCTCCTTTACCTCAAGGTCCTCGTCTACGTGGAAAGGCCCTCCCAGAAGGGGATCGTCATTGGGGCAGGGGGTAGGAAGCTTAAGGAGATCGGCCAAGCGGCCCGCAAGAAGCTCGAGGCCCTCCTCGGGCGCAGGGTCTACCTGGACCTCGAGGTCAAGGTCTACCCCGATTGGCGCAAGGATCCCGAGGCCTTGCGGGAACTCGGTTACCGGGCCTAGGGAGGGCCTCCCTCCCCTAACATAGGGGTATGCCCTGGCTGCTCCCTAGGGGGATCGCCCCCCGCCACCAGGAGAGCCTGGACCGTTTCCTCGGCCGCCTCACCGAGCGGCTTTCCGACCCCCACCTGGACCGCAACGCCCTGGTGCGGGAAGAGCTCGCCCAACTCCTCTACGGAAAGCCCTACGAGGAGCTTCTGGAGGTGAACCCCCTTGCGGCCATGGCCTTGGACCCCGAGGGGATCACCTTCGAGGCCGAGTACTATGCGGCCACAGACCCCGAGAAGTTCGCCCGGGTCAAGCCCCTCCTTTGGTTTTGGAAGGTCCTAGACCTCACCCCCCTAGGCCAGTCCGTGCACTCGGGGGTGGCCATCAGGCGGGCCCTCGCCCCTTTCATCTTCAAGCGGGTAGGGAGAAATCCCAAGTTCTTCCAGAACGTGGAGTTCTCCGTGGGGTACAACCTGGAGTTGGGCGACGACGTGGTGGTCCACCGGTACGTTTTCCTGGACGACATCGGGGGGATCAAGATCGGGGACCGCACCTCCCTTTCCGACTACGTGAACGTCTATAGCCACACCCACCACGTCCTGGCCTCCCCCGACGTGACCCTCAAGGAGACCATCATCGGGAGCGGGGTGCGCATCGCCTACCACGCTACCGTGCTCGCGGGGGTGCGCATCGGGGACGACGCCCTAGTGGGTGCGGGGGCGGTGGTGACCCGGGACATCCCCCCCCACGCCATCGCCCTAGGGATCCCTGCCGGCCCCGTGCGCTTCAAGGTCCGCCACGACTGCCCCTACTGCCGCCGGGGGGAGCCCCACCCCTCGGATCTCATCCCCAAGCTTCCCGACCGCAAGGGCAACCCCGACTACCCCGACTTCCTCCCCCCGGGCTTCGGCACCCGGGAGGCTTGATACCACCCCATGCGGGCTTGCGCCCGCATGGGGGCCCCGGTAGAAAAGTCCGCGTGAAGTTTTTTGGGAATCTGAGGGTGCAGGAGCCAAAAGTAAAGGGTATGACCGGGCCTACCTTACGGCCCCTGGCCTTGCCCTACCTGCTAGACTCTAGGGGATGGGACGCCCTTTCCGGAGGTTAGGGCGAGCGGTGCGGGCCCTCCTTGGACCCCGGGGCCTGGGGGTTAGGCTCCTCGGGTTCGTCCTGGACCTGTGGCCTTCCCCTCGCCTTAGGCGTTGGCTTGGGTTTTGGCGCCTCCTCAGGGTCCTTTGGCGCATGAGGCGGTCCTGATGCGGGACCTCTTCCAGATCCTGGACTTCCCTAAGGTCCTGGAGGGCTTGGCCCAAAGGGCCCAAACCCCCTTGGGCCAGGCCCTGGCCTTGGGGCTTAGGCCTTTGGCCCGGGAGGAGGCGGAAAGGCGTCACCTCCTCACCCAGGAGGCCTTGGCCTATCCCTTACGCCTACCCGAGGCCGGCCTTTTGGCGTCGGCCTACCGCCGGGCCCGGGAGGGGGCCCGCCTTGGGGGCCTCGAGCTTCGCCGAGTGGCCCAGGTCCTGGAGGAGGCCATGGCCTTGAGGGAGGAGCTTGCCCCTTTGGCCAACGCCCTGGCCCAGGCGGCCCAGGGGATCGGGGACCACACCCCCTTCATCCAAAGGGTGCGCCAGACCATCGACGAGGAGGGGGCGGTGCGGGATGAGGCAAGCCCCCTCCTCCTCTCCTTGCGCCGGCAGATCCACCCCTTGCGGGAGGAGATCCTTTCCCGCCTCTACGCCCTCATGGACCGGCACAAGGAGGCTTTCCAGGACCGCTTCGTCACCCTAAGGCAGGGGCGCTACTGCGTGCCCGTGCGGGCCGGGATGGCCCAGCGGGTCCCGGGTATCCTCCTCGACGAGTCGGACTCTGGGGCTACCCTTTTCGTGGAACCCTTCCCTGTGGTCAAGCTCAACAATCGCCTGCAAAGCCTGCGCCTTAAGGAGGAGGAGGAGGTCAACCGCATCCTTAGGGAGCTTTCCCGCCTCTTGGCGGAGGACCCCGGGGTGGAGGCCACCTTGGAGGCCCTGGCCCTTTTGGACCTGGTCCAGGCCCAGGCCGCCTTGGCTCGGGATCTGGGCCTGGTGCGCCCCCGTTTTGGGGAGGCCTATGACCTGAAGGGCCTTTTCCACCCCCTGATCCCCAACCCCGTCCCCAATGACCTCCGTTTGGACGAGGAAACCCGGCTCATCCTCATCTCCGGCCCCAACATGGGGGGGAAGACCGCCCTCCTCAAGGCCTTGGGCCTGGCGGTCCTCATGGCCCAGTCGGGGCTTTTCGTGGCCGCAAGGCGGGCAGAACTCGCCTGGCCGGACCGGATCTTTGCGGATATCGGGGACGAACAGTCCATCCAGGAGAGCCTTTCCACCTTCGCGAGCCACCTCCTCCGCCTCAAGGGGATGCTCCTCGAGGCCACCGGGGAGAGCCTGGTCCTCATCGACGAGCTTGGGAGCGGCACCGACCCCGAGGAGGGGGCGGCCCTGGCCCAGGCCCTCCTCGAGGCCCTCTTGGAGCGGGGGGTGAAGGGGCTTGTGACCACCCACCTTTCCCCCCTCAAGGCCTTCGCCCAGGGACGCCCCGGGGTACGGAACGCCTCCATGCGCTTTGACCTGGGGACCCTAAGGCCCACCTATGAGCTCATCCTTGGGGTGCCTGGGCGGAGCTATGCCCTGGCCATCGCCCGGAGGCTCGCCCTTCCCGAGGGGATCCTCCTCCGGGCGGAGGCCCTCCTCCCAGAAGGGGGGCTTCTAGAGCGGCTTTTGGCCGAGCTCGAGGCTGAGCGCCTAGCCCTCAAGGGGGAAAGGGCCCGCCTGGAAAAGGCCCTAGGGGAGGCGGAGGCCCTCCGCCAGTCCCTAGCCCAACGGGAGGCCCGCTTCGAGGAGGAAAGGGCCCAAAGGCTTAGGGCCCTGGAGGAAGAGATCCGGACCCGCCTAAGGGAGACGGAGGAGGCCCTTAAGGCCCTAAAGGAGAAGGCTAGGGCCCAAGGCAAAGGGGAGGCCCTGAGGGCCCTCATGGAGCTCAAGGCCCGCTACGCCAAGCCTCCCCCTCCGCCCCCTCCCCCAGGCCTAGCCCCGGGGAGGCTCGTGGAGGTTCCCGCCTTTGGGCGGGGCCGGGTAGTGGAGGTCCTGG
>JBEPYU010000013.1:0-29072 GCA_041641215.1 Thermaceae bacterium | reverse complement strand
AGGTGACGGCGGTGGTGACGGCCTTTTCCTTTGTGGCCCAAGTTCTAGCCCGGGAGGGCTTGCCTCCCACCTGGGTGGCCAGGGTGGCAGCGTGAAGGGCCTCGGAGTGAATAACCGAAAGGGGGGCCTCATAGGTACGGTCAAAAGCCTCCTTCGGGAGCTCGGGTATGGGGGGTACCTTCCCCTCGTTTCAAACCCTCATAGGTACGGTCAAAAGGTGAAAGGACCCCTCCTAGGCCTCCCCTCGCGTCCCGTTTCAAACCCTCATAGGTACGGTCAAAAGGGCCTTAGTTGCGCTCCCCGTTGGGTTGTACACGGTGTTTCAAACCCTCATAGGTACGGTCAAAAGCGGGGCGGAGTGGAAGTGGATCCCCGAGGAGGAGGCGTTTCAAACCCTCATTAGGTACGGTCAAAAGGAGCTGGAGCATGGCCTCATTGACCCTGTACTTCGTCACTGGTTTCAAACCCTCATAGGTACGGTCAAAAGGTCTACCAGTGGGCCCTCACCTACCTGGGGGTCTACGTTTCAAACCCTCATAGGTACGGTCAAAAGAAGTCGCTCTAATGGTTCTTGCGGACCCGGACGGTAGGGTGTTTCAAACCCTCATAGGTACGGTCAAAAGCCTGCGGTAGGCCAGGACTAGAGCCGTGCCAATGCCGGGTTTCAAACCCTCATAGGTACGGTCAAAAGCCTTTGGCGCGCCCTGGCTGTCCCGTGGCTGGTCAAAGTTTCAAACCCTCATAGGTACGGTCAAAAGCCTCTCCATCCTGGCTCCCCCCGGAGACGTATGGAGGTCGTTTCAAACCCTCATAGGTACGGTCAAAAGCTAGGAAACTCACGAGAGGCTCCACCCCCCGCCATATCCGTTTCAAACCCTCATAGGTACGGTCAAAAGCATGGCCGGGGTCAGCTTCCCCTCGCGCTTTCCCCTCTGTTTCAAACCCTCATAGGTACGGTCAAAAGTGGCCTCAGCCAGGGGCCCGAACGCGGCCCGGAAGTTTCAAACCCTCATAGGTACGGTCAAAAGATTTCTCTCCAGAGGGTGGCAGAGGCCCAGGTCCCTGTTTCAAACCCTCATAGGTACGGTCAAAAGCTACCGCGCCATCCAGGAGGGGGATGTGCAGGCAGCGTTTCAAACCCTCATAGGTACGGTCAAAAGGTGGAGGGGGAGCTGCAGGTCCTGGACGAGGCCGCGTTTCAAACCCTCATAGGTACGGTCAAAAGGTGGAACTCGAGCCCCGCTACGTGGCCGTGGCCCTGGTTTCAAACCCTCATAGGTACGGTCAAAAGCTGGGTGAGCTGGGGATCGAAGACCGGGAGGAGCGGCGTTTCAAACCCTCATAGGTACGGTCAAAAGGGACTTTGGACCCTCCACCCCGAGGTAGGCGCCTTGTTTCAAACCCTCATAGGTACGGTCAAAAGCGGACGGCCTGCATGGGGTGCAGGCCCTCAGCCCGGGCCAGGTTTCAAACCCTCATAGGTACGGTCAAAAGAGCCAACATGCCGTCCTGCACGCAAGGCTCTCATGGAACTTTAATCTTGGTTTTCAAGAACCTCTGCAGCTGAGGTAGGGGGAACCCCGCTGCTTAAGGCCAAAATAGCATAAGGGGGGCTGTGCGTCAACCCCCCGGGGTTTTTGCACGATTGGGGGTTGGCGCAAACTTGGACTTGGTTCAAATGAATTGGCTAGGCTCGTTCTTGGAGGTACCCAGGATCTCTACCCGAAGGGCCCCCTTGTCGGGGAGCACGTAGAAGCGAACCGCATCCGAGGGCTCGATCACCTTGGCCAACTCCGCCTTGAGGCGGGCGAGGCGAGCGGGGGAAAGCTCCCCTTCCAGGACAGAGTTTTGGACCCAGGTGAGGTACCGCCTCCCCACCTTGAGCACCTTGGCCACACGCTCTACCGCCACGTCGTAGACCATGACCACGTACACCGCCTACACCCCGACCACGCCCACCGCATACCCCTCCAGGCCCTCCACCTTAAGGACCGGGCCCCCGTAGGCCACGGCTAGGGGCTTCCCCCCCACCTCGAGGGCCAGCTCCTCCACCCGCCTGGGGCTGCGGTCGGGGCCCAGGGCCACGGGGAAGCGGTCCCGGTAGAGGCGCACCCCCGGAAGGGGATCCCTCAGGTGGAGGCGGTCTACCCGCCACCAGCCTATCCCTTCTCCCTCCCAGCCCTCCACCACCTCCCCCCGCGCCAGGGCCACCGCCTCGGCCCAGCCCAAGGCGAAGGCGGGCCCAAGGGAGAGGGGGTAGGCGGGGGCCTCCAGGGCCTGGGCCAGGCCCTCCACCAGCCCGGCCTTGGGGGAGGCCACGTACACCTCGTAGGCCACCGGCTCCCCTTCCTCCCCCACCAGGAACTGGAGGGGAATCTGGGTGCGCCCGTCCTTGTAGAGGCCCCTAAGCTCGCCCAGGGTCCCCTCCTTGAGGAAGAGGTAGTTCACCGTTTGGAAAAGCGGCCGCTGCCTTCCCAAGGGGCGGACAGAGAGGTAGATTCCGGAAAGGTCCTCCACAAACGTGGGCCCGAGCCCCAAGGCCGCCCCCAGGAGCCCCAGGAGGGTGGAGGGGGGCGGGACGGGGTAGGTCAGGGCCGAGGAGTTGGTGTAGAAGCGGCGGAAGTGGGCCCGCTTTCCCTTGAGGACGAAGCGGAGAACGGTCATACCCTTCTTTGGCCCTGCCCCCGGGGCCCCATGCGTCAGCGAAGCTATGTTCTGGCCCAAGCCCGCATGGGGTGGTATCAGAAGCCCACCTCCTCCACCCTCACCCCCTCTAGGGAAAGCCCCTCCACCCTGAGGCCGGGATGCCGCCAAAGGCGCACCCGCTCCACCGCCTCCCGGTAGCGGGCGAGCCTTTCGGAAAGGCCGCTGGCCTCCAGCACGTAGTCCGCCCCGGAACGGATGGCCTCCGGGGCCTTTCCCCCCTCGGGCCGCACCCGAAGCCCATCCCTAGGGTCCCCGAGGGGCCGGAAGCCCCCCCTCCAGTCCACCCGCAGGTAGAGGAGGGGGGTCTGGCCCACCTTGCTCCGGGTGGTGGACCCCTCCAGGAGGCCCTCCAGGAGTCCCCGCTCCAGGGCCTCGAGGTCCTCGGGGGTAAGCCCTACCCGCTCGGCCCGTAGGGCGGAAACCCTCCCCCAGAAGGCGATGAGGGCGTAGGGAACCCGGTGGTCCTTGCCGAAGGTGCCGTGCTCCCCCTTGCCCCCCTCGGTTCGGCCAGCGAACTGGCTGGCGATGGTGGCGGTGTAGACCTCCACCGGGTGGAGGGAGTAGCCCCAGTCAAACTGCACCGGCCCCACAAACTGCCCCGTCCCCCCCTTGGCCTCCCCCTCGGCCTTGATGGGGAGCACCGCCCCAAAGAGGCGCACGTCCCTTAGGCGCCTCAGGTACCAGGCGAGGAACCCGGGGTCCAGGTCCTTCTTCTTCGCCCCCGCCTCCTTGCCCGTCTCCCCCTTGTAGAGGGCCTTAAGCTCCTCCAGCCGCCCGTCGGCGTCGGTGCGGGTGCCATCCTCCCGGGTGCGGACCCAGACGTCCTCCCCACGGGCCAGGAGGTAGTCCCGCACGTAGCGCTTAAGGCGCACGTCGCTCACGAGAAGCCGGCGCCCCACGTAGTCCATCCGGGGGCGGTTTTCCCCGTCGGGATCGCCGTTGGGATTGGTGTCCTTGGCCTCGTAGAGGAAAAGGATCTCCGCGTTAGGTATCCCCATCCGCCACCTCCTTCCTTCCGCTCCGCAGGCGCTGGCTGCGGGCCTGGGCGTACCCCATGAGGATGTAGTAGGGCACCTCCCGATCCGAAAGCCCCCCCTCGGCCCGCTCCAGGAGATCCGTGGCCCGCCCCAGGAGGTCCAACACCCGGGTGCGGTCCTCCCCGTCCAGGTAGTAGGCCGCCTTGGCCATCACCTCGGGCACCAGCATCCGCACCCGGACCAGGCTCATCCCCTGCCAGCCGATGGCCTCCAGAAGGGGCTCCTTGCGGTACTCGTAGAGCCGGGCCTGGGCCTGCCCTACGGCCTCCATGGCCTTACCCAGGAGGTAGAGCCCGGCCTCCAGGGGACCAAACCGGTAGGCGCGGAAGGCCTCCTTCTCCTCCCCTTCCAGCAGCGCAGAAAGATCCTTCGCCTCCATGGCGCCTCCCCAAAGGCCCATCCGGGCCAGAATCCCTAGCCAATCCGCCGCCAGGGCCACGAGGCCCAAGGCCCCCCCGGGGCCGCGAAACCGGGAGAGGGCGAAAAGGGTGGCGTCCTCCCGGAAGGCCCGCTCCGCGGCCCTAAGGAAGAGGGGCACCCAGTCCAGGGAGCGGAAGGGGAGGCCGAGGAAGAGGCGGGAAACGGCCTCGAGGGCTAGCCCCGCCCCCACGCCCCTCGGGCCCCGGTCCAGGGGGAGGAGGTAAAGCCAGTCCCGGACCCCCTCTACCCCCGCCTCCCCCATGGCCTGGAAGAGGGCCTCCACCCGGGAGGGGGGCACCTCCAGGATCACCTCCTCGGCCTTGGTGGCCGCCTGGGCCTCGCGGAAGAGGAGAAGGGTGAACCCCAGATAGCCCACCCCCTCCTGCCGCTTCGCCCGGGCGAGGAAGTCCCGCCAGGCGGAAAGCCGCTCCAGGCCCCTCACCTGGGCCAAGACCCTCTCCACGAGCCGGGAGAGGCTCTTGGGCTCCAGGTCCGCCCCGGGAAGGACCAGGGCCTCCGTCTCCAGGAAGCGGAGCTTGAGGTTTTCCAGGGCGAACCCCTCCCCCAGCTTCAGGGCCTGGAAGCAGGGCTGGCACAGGGCGTAGGCCTTGGCGAAGCCCTCCTCCCGCACCCCCGGGGCGAAGCCCTTCTTGTCCGTGATGTAGAACTTGAGCTTGAAGTCCGCAAAGCTTTGGGCTACGGGCACCCCCGCCTGGCCGCAGGCGTGGCAGAAGCCCGGGCTTCCCCGGGCGAAACGCCGCTCCCCGGCGAGGAGCCGCTTCAGGTAGTCCCGGTACTCGGGGAAGTCCGCCAGGGGCCTCCCCTCCAGGGCCAGGCTGAAGAGGACCTCCTCCCCCTTCCCCGGGGGGGCCACGCCCCAGGCCCTCTCCAGGACCTCCGCCAGGGCCTCGGCGAGCTCCCCAGCCTTCGCCTCCCCTAGGTCCCCCGCCTCGAGGCGCTCCTCCCGCACCCGGAAGGGCTGGACCTCCGCGTCCTTTGCCCCAACGAGCCGGTAGCCCCTGAGGTCCAGGAGGAAGCGGGCCTTCCCCCCAGGCCGCCCCGGGTCCAGGAGGAGGCCCTGGAGGAGGGGCTTTAGCCCGGGGTCCTCGGCGAGGCGGGTGGGCACCTGGCCGAGGAGGTAGGCGAGCCTCCGGGTGGTGGCCCGGTCCCGGGGGGCGTTGCTCGCTGGAGGATCCCCCACCCAGAGGAAGCGGCGGCACTGCGCTGGGCCAAGCCCGTAAGGGACCAGCTGGGCCTCCTTCGCCTTGGGGTAGAGGTCCAGGAGGTAGAGCCGGCCGGTGGCCTGAAGGACGTGGGCCTCCAGGCCGCTCCCCTCCAGGGCCCGGCCCAGGGCGAGGAGCTCCCTCAGCACCCCTCCACCTCCCGCACAAAGCCAAAGCCCTGGCTGTTCTTGGCCCCAAGGCCGGAGAGGAGGGCGAGGCGCACCAGGTGGGGGGGGCCCTCGAGGCGGTAGCGCCCCATCCACCCCTCCACCCAGGTGTCCTTGTACCGCTCCAGGCGTTTGTGCTTGGGCCGGAAGCCCAAGGGGCGCACCCGGAAGGGGCCCGTTTCCAGACCCAAGGCCTCGGCCTTGCGCTGGAGGTTGGCCTCCACGAGGAGGCCGAACTCCCGGTTCAGGGGGTTGAAGTAGCGGGTGGCCCCGCCCTCCGCGCGGTAGACGGTGACCGGGGCCAAGGCCTCCACCACGACCCTTCCTCCCGAGGGGAGGGGCTCCAGCTCCAGGCCGAGGAGGCGAAGGGGAAGCCCGTGGACCTCCAGCCCCCCCCTTGCCCAAAGCCCCCGCACCAGGCCGGAAACCACCTCCCCCAGGGCGGAGGCAAAGTAGAGGGTGAGCTCCCCTTGGGCGGCGAAGGCCTTGGCCGGGGGCAGGTACCTTAGGCCAAGGAGGCGGCTAAAGACGAAGAGCTTCAAGGGGCGCTCCCCGGGGACCAGGCCGTGGTCGTGGAGGGCCTCCCCGAGGGGGCTGGGAAGGGCGCGGTACAAGGCCGCCTGGAGGCCTTCCCGATAGGTCACAGGCAGGTGCCCCTCGGCGTGGAAGCGCAGCCTAAGCCTTCCCCCCGTGATTGGACCCACCTTGATCTCAGCATACCACGGCCCCTAAGCTGGTCCCGAGCATGGCCCTCCTCGCCCGCGTGAACCCCGAGGAGCCCCTTGCGGAGCACCTCCTTGGGGTGGGGCGGCTTGCCGAGGGGTTCCTCGCCCCCTTGGGCCTCGGCCCCCAGGGGAGGCTAGCGGGCCTATGCCACGACCTGGGCAAGGCCACCCCCTACTTCCAGGAGATGCTCCAGGGAAAGCGGCGGAAGGGGGACCCCCTCACCTGGCACGCCCTGCCGGGGGCCCTCTTCGCCGCCTGGACCGCAAGGAGGTGGGGCCTTGAGGGGGACGCCCTTTTCCTCTTCCTCGCCGTCTTGGAACACCACGGGAGCCTCTCCTCCCCCTGGAACAGGCTCCCCCCTGTCCTGGCCGAGGGCGGGCGCCCTAGGGAGGGGGCGTGGGGCGTCCTCCCCGAGCAGCTGAAGGCCCTAAAGACCGGGGCCTTCCGCAGCCTTGCGGCCTCCTTGGGCCTGCCCAACCCCGGGCCCTTCCTGGAGGGGGAGGCCTGGGAGGAGGCCCGGCGCCTGGCCCTCGAGGCCGAGGATCTGCTTTGGGAGGGCCCGGGGCTTAGGAGCCACTTCCGCCTCGCCCTCCTCTACTCCGCCCTCCTGGACGCGGACCGGCGGCTTGCGGGCCAGGTTCCCCCTTTTGCCCCAAGGCCCATCCCGCCCGAGGCCGTGGAGGCCCACCTCGAGGCCAAGGGGGCCTCAGGCCCCTTGAGCCCCCACCGGGAGGCCCTCTTCCGGGGGTTGGTCCGGGCCCTGGATGCCCCCTTAGGGCGCCTCTTCCCCGCCCGCCTCACCCTCACCGCCCCCACGGGGGCCGGGAAGACCCTGGCCGCCCTCCGCTTCGCCTTGGGGTTGAGGGAACGGGTCTTGGCGGAGAGGGGCCACCTGCCCAAGGTGGTTTACGCCCTCCCCTACATCGCCATCGCCGACCAGGTGGAGGAGGAGGCCCGGGGCATCCTGGCCCAGGCGGGGCTTGACCCCGAGGCCCACCTCCTGGTCCACCACCACCTGGCCCTGGCCCGCCTAGGGGAGGGGGAGGACGTGGAGGAAGCTCTCGCCCTCCAGGAAACCTGGGACCGGGACGTGGTGATCACCACCTTCCACCAGGTCTTCCCCGCCCTGGTGGGCCCAGGAAGCGGCCTCAGGCCCCTCCACGCCCTGGCCGAGGGGGCCATCCTCATCCTGGACGAGGTGCAAACCCTTCCCGCGGAGCTTTGGCCCCTCCTCCGGGGGCTCCTTAGGGAGCTTCCCGGGAACGTGACGGTGGTGAGCATGACCGCCACCCAGCCCCGGCTGGTGGAGGGGGAGGAGATCGCGCCCGGGCTTCCCGACTACCCGGCCCGGGTGAGGCTCGCCTGGGGGGAGGCGCGCACCCTCGAGGCCCTGGCAAGCCACCTCCTGGAGGAGGGCCCCAGGTCCCGCCTGGTGGTCCTGAACACGGTGAGGGAGGCGGTGGACCTCTACCGGCGCCTAAGGGAAGGGGGGCTACCCCACCTCTACCTCCTCACCAGCCACCTCATCCCCAAGCACCGGAAGGGCCGCCTCGAGGCCATCCGCAAGGCCCTGGCCCAGGGCGTGCCCCTCACCCTGGTGGCCACCCAGGTGGTGGAGGCCGGGGTGGACCTGGACTTTGGGGAGGGGTACCGGGCCTTCGCCCCCCTGGAAAGCCTCCTCCAGGCCGCGGGCCGGGTGAACCGGAACGCCCTCGGCGAGGGGCGGCTTTGGGTTTTGGACCTGGAAGGGGAAAGCGGGAAGAGGGTCTATGGGGAGGTCCTCCTGGACCGCACGCGAAAGGTTTTGGGCGGCCTCTTGGAGGGGGGCCTCGAGGACCGCGAGGCCTACCGCCTCCTGCCCGAGTACTACCGCCTGGTGGAGGAAGGCATCAGCCAGGCGAGGGGCCAGGAGGCCCTTAAGGCCCTTGCCGACCTGGACTACGACCGCCTAGAGGGCTTTCGCCTCCTGGAGGAGGCCCCCTCCTTGCCCATCTTCGTGGAGTGGGACGAGGAGGCCACCCACCTCCTGCAGGGGCTAGAGGAAGCCCTAAGAAAGGACCCCAAGGAGCGGCGGAAGCGCCTCCGCCTCCTCCTCCCTAGGCTCCAGGCCTACACCGTAAGCCCCCTGCTGAGGCGGGCCCTGAAGAACCTGCCCCCGCCCCTCCTTGGCCGGGAGGACTGGAGGCACGTGCCCCGGGAGGCGGTGGCGGATTTCTACGACGAGGAGGTGGGGTTTTTGTGGGAGATGGAGCAGTTCCTCTGACGGGGACCCTCTTCTGGTACTTCGGGGTCTGCCCCCGGGAGGCCTGGCTCATGGGTCACGCTCTGGACCCCTTCCCCGACCACGAGCTCCTGGCCTTGGGGCGGCTTCTCCAGGAGACGGGCTACCCCAGGGGGCGGAAGGAGGTGGCCCTTCCCGGCATGCGGCTGGACCTCCTGGAGGGCAGGGGAGGGACCCTGGTGGTGGCCGAGGTGAAGCGAAGCTCGGGCCAAAAGGAGGCCCACCTCCTCCAGCTCGGCTTCTACCTCCTCAGGCTTCGGGAGATGGGCCTCGAGGCCCAAGGGGAGCTCCGCTACCCCGAGGAGAGGCGGGTGGAACGGGTGGCCCTCACCCCCGAGCTCGAGGCCAAGGTGCGGGAGACGGAGGAGGCCCTCCGGGCCCTCCTGGCGAAGCCCACCCCTCCCCCACCCAAGCGGATCCCCGCCTGCTCGGGGTGCGCCTACTTTGAGCTCTGCTTCGTGGAGGAGGTGGATGGCTAAGCCCGTGTACGTGTTTTCCTCGGGGCGGCTAAGCCGTCTAGCCAACACCTTGGTCTTGGAGCGGGAAGACGGCAAGCGCCACCTTCCGGTGGAGCAGGTCTCGGAGCTCTACCTCTTCGGCGAGGTGGAGCTCAACAAGCGCTTCCTGGAGTTCGCGGCCCAGAAGGGGATCCTCCTCCACTTCTTCAACCGCTTCGGCTACTACGTGGGCTCCTTCTACCCCAGGGAGCACCTCCTCAGCGGCTACCTCACCCTGCGCCAGGCGGAGCACTACCTGGACGGCGGGAAGAGGCTGGACCTGGCCCGCCGCTTCGTGGAGGGGGGCTTGGGGAACATCCTCCGCCTCCTGCGCAAGGAGGAGGCGCGGGGGGACCCCCTCGAGGCCACCTTGGAACTCCTGGAGGAACTCTTGACCAAGACCGGAGAGGCCCAGAGCGTGGGGGAGCTCATGGCCCTGGAGGGGAGGGCCCGGGAGGCCTACTACGGAACCTGGGAGGCCCTCCTAGGGGAGGGGTGGGCCCTGGAACGCTCCCGTAGGCCGCCTAAAGACCCCATCAACGCCCTCCTGAGCTTCACCAACACCCTCCTCTACACCGCCATCCTGGCGCAGATCTACCAAACCCACCTGGACCCCCGCATCGGCTTTCTGCACGAGGCCAACTACCGGCGCCACTCCCTCAACCTGGACGTGGCCGAGGTGTTCAAGCCCGTCCTCGCTGACCGGCTGGTCTTCCGCGTGATCCGCAGGGGGCAGGTGAAGCCGGCCCACTTCCTACGGGAGGGGGAGGGCGTCTTCCTCTCCGAGGCAGGAAAGAGGCTCGTGGTGGAGGAGTGGGAGAAGACCCTGCAGACCACCTACCGGCACCCCACCCTAAAGCGGTCCGTCTCCTACAGGACCACCTTGCGCCTGGAGCTCTACAAGCTGGAAAAGCATCTGATCGGGGAGCAGCCCTACACCCCCTACCGCCTGCGCTAATCTTTGACCAAGTTCAAGTTTGCGCCAACCCCCGATCGCGCAAAAGCCCCGGGGGGTTGACGCACATCCCCCCTTGTGCTATTTTGACCTTAAGCAGCGGGGTTCCCCCCACCTCAGCTGCAGAGGTTCTTGAAAACCAAGATTAAAGTTCCATGAGAGCCTTGCGTGCAGGACGGCATGTTGGCTCTTTTGACCGTACCTATGAGGGTTTGAAACGCCACATATTGCGCCATCGCCACGATGGCTCGGGTCTCTTTTGACCGTACCTATGAGGGTTTGAAACGCGTCGGGCCTCCTCGATCTCCTCGGGGGGGATGTGCTTTTGACCGTACCTATGAGGGTTTGAAACAGCAGCTGGGTTGGGCCGGGAAACTGCCCTCCCGAGTCTTTTGACCGTACCTATGAGGGTTTGAAACTCCTCCAGGAGCTCCACCCTCTCCCGAATCCACTCCTCTTTTGACCGTACCTATGAGGGTTTGAAACGTTGAGGCGATTCGTAGCCCCGGCGTAGCCCCCCATCAGCTTTTGACCGTACCTATGAGGGTTTGAAACGCTGTCCGCTCCAGGGGGTCCTGACGAGCGAGATACCTTTTGACCGTACCTATGAGGGTTTGAAACTCGGGAGCACCTGGAGGCGGAGCCATTGCCTCCAGTGCTTTTGACCGTACCTATGAGGGTTTGAAACCCCCATCTCTCGCCCATTGCTCCTGAGACCCCTAGCAATCTTTTGACCGTACCTATGAGGGTTTGAAACTCTACTTGGGGGCCTCCTGGGGCTCCTCCTGGGAGGCCTCCTTTTGACCGTACCTATGAGGGTTTGAAACGTGTAGCGCGGCCTCCTACCCATTCCGAATTCCAGAGATACTTTTGACCGTACCTATGAGGGTTTGAAACCCCGTGGTGGGGGGCCAGGGGAGCTCAACCCGGATAGCCTTTTGACCGTACCTATGAGGGTTTGAAACAGGTGTAGAAGCCGCTCCAGCACGGCTTTTTCTCTCGTGTCTTTTGACCGTACCTATGAGGGTTTGAAACCTGGGAGCTCCCCGCCCCGCCACTCCTCCTCGTAGAGGGAGGACTTTTGACCGTACCTATGAGGGTTTGAAACGGGTCCTCTGGCGGCCCTATGCCCGGCTTTTTCCCCACCGGCTTTTGACCGTACCTATGAGGGTTTGAAACGCCCTCGGGAGAAGTCCTGCGGGGCCCCCAACCAGCCTTTTGACCGTACCTATGAGGGTTTGAAACACCCTTGCGCCTCCCCCAAGGGGGAATCCCATCCAAACTTTTGACCGTACCTATGAGGGTTTGAAACTGGGTGTACTTTGCTCCCTCCATCCACCCCTTTAGGAAGGCTTTTGACCGTACCTATGAGGGTTTGAAACTTTTCACCTCCTTTCCTTCCTGTAAAGGTCCCCCCCGCTTTTGACCGTACCTATGAGGGTTTGAAACCGCTTGCCCACTCCCGGCTAGGGACCGGTTCAACTTTTGACCGTACCTATGAGGGTTTGAAACTGATGATGGCAAGGGAGAGGATAAGGGTCGGGTAGGCTTTTGACCGTACCTATGAGGGTTTGAAACCCCTTACCCAGACGGGCTTCCCCGAGCGTAAGCGTCCTCTTTTGACCGTACCTATGAGGGTTTGAAACGGGCCTCCAGGGCCCTTTCGAGCTCTTCCCGCTTTACCCTCTTTTGACCGTACCTATGAGGGTTTGAAACGCCAGGGTCTTTCTGACCGCCTCCACCTCCTCAGGAAACTTTTGACCGTACCTATGAGGGTTTGAAACCCCAAAGGGCAGGCCCTGGGCCGCCTAAGGTAGCCCAGGCTTTTGACCGTACCTATGAGGGTTTGAAACTTCTCCTGGAAGATCACCCCCAGGGCTATAGCCCCAAGCTTTTGACCGTACCTATGAGGGTTTGAAACAAGCCCCCGCCCTCTCAAACCCCTCCTCCGGGCACCCTTTTGACCGTACCTATGAGGGTTTGAAACTCTCCTCCTCTGGCTTACCCCCCTCCTCCAGCAAGGAGGCTTTTGACCGTACCTATGAGGGTTTGAAACCCAAAAACTCTTGTCTCCCCCCCGGCCAGGAGTTTCCCTTTTGACCGTACCTATGAGGGTTTGAAACTCTCTCGGGAGCTCCGGGAGGTCCTCCGAGCTCTCCGGCTTTTGACCGTACCTATGAGGGTTTGAAACAACCAGGCCAAACCAGGACCTCGAGGCCCCCCTAGAATGGAGGGGTGAACCGCGCTGGCGACTGGCCCGAAGCCCGCTGGAACCTGCGCCACGCCCAAGGGAGCCTAGGGCTTGGGGACTGGGCCTGGGCCTGCTTCGCCGCCCACCAGGCCGCAGAGGCCGCCCTCAAGGGGCTCCACCTCGCCCGGGGGCAGGTGGCCTGGGGGCACTCCCTCCTGAACCTCCTTGCGGAACTTCCCCCGGAGGTCCAGGTGCCCGAGGAAGTCCTCGAGGGGGCCAAGGTATTGGACAAGCACTACATCCCCACCCGCTACCCAGACGCCCACCCCAGTGGCCCCGCGGCCCGGCACTACACCCGCAAGGAGGCGGAGGAGGCCTTGAGGCTGGCCGAGGCTATCTTGGCCTTCGCCGCTAGGCTCCTGGAAGGGGGGGAGGCATGATACCACCCCATGCGGGCGTAAGCCCGCATGGGGGCCCCGGTAGAAAGTCCCCGTGGTCTTTTTGGGAACCCGGAAGCGCGCGTATAAGGGTATGACCCGGATCTTCCGCTTTGACCCCAAGGCCCGCCTCCAGGAGGTGGAAAGGGGGGCCCAGGCCCTTAGGGAAAGGCCCGAGGTTCTGGCGGTGGTCCTCTTCGGCTCCTTGGCCCAGGGCCAGGCCACGGCCATGAGCGACGCGGACCTCTTCCTCCTCCTCTCCGAATCCTCCTACCCCTTCGGGGAGCGCCTGGTCCGCTACCGCCCCCCGGGCCTAAGGCGGGTGGAGGTCTTCCCCTACACCCTCGAGGAGGCCTGGCGGAGCCTGGAGGAGGGCTGGGGGATGGCCCGGGCCGCCCTCGAGGGGCGCCTCCTTTGGGAGCGGGAAGGGGCCTGGACCTCCTTCCTTCGGGCCGCCCGGGAGGCGGGGGTGGAGGGGAGGTATCGGAAGACTTGGGGAGTTCGCAGGGGGTTATCCTCCTAAGGCCCTAGCCCAAGGGAGGCCCCCATCCCCAAAAGGAGGAAGGCCAAAAGCCCAAGGAGGACCAGGCACCCTGGCCCAAGAGGGGTAGGGACCTCCCGGGCGTACACCGAGCCCTGCCCCTGGCAGAGGGAACAGGGCCCTTGGACCCACCTAGGGAGGCTTCCCCCTCCCCCGCAGGTCCCGCAAGGGAGGAATTCGTCCCGGGACTCCTCCCCATCCCAGAAGGTGTTCCAAAACCCCCCCACTCCCCCGCAGCCCGGGCAGGCCTGGGCCTCCTCCCAGGCCTCCACCCCCGTCCCCCCGCAGCGGGGGCAGGGGACCCTTTCCCCCTCCATTTATACCCTTTGGTTTTGGTTCCTGCGCTTCCAGGTTCCCAAAAAACTCTACGAGGACTTTTCTGCCGGGGCCCCCATGCAGGCGTAAGCCTGCATGGGGTGGTATTAGGCCCGCCCGGGGCCCTTACCCGGTGCCCCCCGCCAGCGGTCCAAAAGCCTTTGGAAGAGGGCCTCCACCTCGGCCTTGGGCAGGATCACCTGTTCCGTCCTTCCCTTCCCGATGAGGTCCCCAAGCTCGTTGTAGGCCTCCATGGCCGCATGGACGCGGTTCCCCTCCGTGCGCTCGTGGCGGGCCACGATGCGCACCCGCATTCCCGGTAGGGCCGAGGCCAGGTGGCGCACCTCCACGTAGCTCCCAATCCCCTCCTCCAAAAAGGGGAGGATGACCTTCCGGCCAGCAAGCTCCATGTGCTTGGCCATCCAGTAGGTGGCGTAGACGGGGTGGACGGGGCCAAGCTCCTCGAAATGCACGGTCATCTCCTCCGTGACCACGGTCTCAAAGACCGCCTCGTAGCCTGGGGGAATGGGGCGCATGGGGGCATTCTAATCCCCCCTAAGGGCGTTATCCTGGGGAAGGAAGCCATGGAGCGGGAACCCTTCCACGCAGCCCACCCCACGGTGCGGTGGTTTGAGCCCAACCGGGAATACGCCCAAAGGCTCGCCCTTAGGCTGAGGCGGAGGAGCCTCTTCGCCCTCGTTTGGATGGCCTTCGTCCTCCTCTCCCTGAGCCCCCTCCTCGTGGAGGCCCTGCCTAGGGAGTTCCGCCCGGATGCCTTCCACATCCTGGGCCTGGCCACGGGAGTCAACGCTCTCCTCTTCCTCCTGACCACCTTGGCCGAGAGGTGGATCACCGCCCTCGAGCTGCAAAACCGCATCGGAACGGACGGGGAGCGGGTCTACCTCGCAGACTTCCGGGGCACGGTCTGGTCGGGGAGGCCCCAGGACCTCGTGCAGCATGGGGGCTGGCTTGCGGGGGGCTGGGTCCCGGTCCTCGTGGACCCCAGGCCTTACAAGGGGCGCTACGAACCCTACGTCCCCCTCTACGGGGAGGAGGAGATGCGGACCTTCCTGGGCTGGAAGCCCACCCCCAAGGGGTGGCTGGCCTTCCCCCTCCACCTCCTGCGGAACGGCTACCCCGCCCCCCTGGGGTGGGTAAGGCTCCTCCAGGCCCTGTCCTTCGCCCTCCTCATGACCCTGCCCTTCGTGGTCTTCCTCGTGTCCCTCTTCACGGAGGCCCTAAGGGGGTAAGCCCCTTGCCCTTTTGGAGCCGGTCCTTGGCTTTACCCTTCCCTCTCCTCCAAAAGCCGCCTGTAGGCCCGCGCAAAGTAGACCAGGGGCCTCCCGGGGGGTCCCAGGGTGATCCCCTCCACCCGCCCCACCACCAGCCGGTGGTCCCCCCCGGGGTAGAGGGCCTCCAGGCGGCAACGGAGGACGGCCAGGGCCCCAGGCACCGCCCCCCCCTCCAGGGCCACCCCAGGCTGGGGACGGCCCGCGAAGTGCTGGGCTACCCCCTCCTGCCCCTCCCGGAGGAGGCTCACCGTGAAGGCCCCTGCCCCCTCGAGGACCGGGAGGAGCTTAGCCCTTTCGCTGATCCCCAAGGCGACGAGGGGGGGCTCGAGGCTTAGGGACATGAAGGCGGTGGCCGTTATCCCCCGCTCCTCCTCCCCTAGGCGGGCGGCCACCACCGTGACCCCGGCTGCGAAGCGGGATAGGGCCTCCTTAAAGGTGGCTGGGTCTACCACGGGTGGACCTCCTCCCTTGGGGGCCTGGGGTTCCCGGAGGGGATCGCAAAACCCCTGCCCGCCCCCAACTCCCGAAGGGGCCATGCCTCCCCCTGTTGGCAGCCTTCCATGCTGGTCCCAGTCTAGGGGGATGGGGGATGGCCTGGCAATGGTCTTGGGGCACAGTTTTTGCCCTGGAGGGCCTGGGGGCAGGGGGCCTTGCTTGTGCGTTTCTTCACGGAAGCTTGTGCCTAGAGTATCGGCCAAAACCCCCTATAGCTCCACCAGGTCCACCCGCTCCAGGACGGGAAGGGCCCTTAAGGCCTCGAGGACCTCGGGAGCAGGCTTCTCGTCCACCGTGAGGACGAAAAGGGCCCGCCCCCCCGGACGGTCCCGGCCGAGCTGCATCCCCGCGATGTTCACCCCTGCCTCCCCGAGGAGGCTGCCCACCTGGCCCACCACCCCCGGCCGGTCCTGGTTGAGGCAGACCAGCATGTACCCCTCGGGGACCACCTCCAGGCTGTACTCGTCGATCCCCACCAGGCGGGGCCGGCCGGCGATGACCGTCCCCCGGGCCCGCCTCTCCTCCTGGTCCGTGCGCAGGCGGACCTCGAGGACCCGGGCGTAGGCCCCCGCGTCCTCCTCCCTTCGGGTAACGAGGGCGATGCCCCGCTCCTTGAGGAGGGGCCGGGCGGAGACCAGGTTCACCGCCTCTTCCCCCAAAACCCGGGCGAGAAGCCCCCTGGCCACCGCGCTGGCCATGGGCTCGGGATCCCTCTCAAAGGCCCCGAGGAAGCCCACCTCCAAAACCTCGGGCCGCCCCCGGGTGATCTGGGCGAGGAGCCGCCCCAGGACCTCCCCCAAGGGGAGGAAGCCCTTTAGGGCCTGCAGGGCCTCGGGGTCAAAGCCCGTGTTCAGGGCATAGGAGAGGTCCCCCTCTAGGGTGCGGACCACCCGGTCCAGGACCGCTTCCCCCACCCGGGCCTGGGCCTCCAAGGTGTTGGCCCCCAGGTGGGCGGTGAGGACCACCCGGGGATGGCGGAGGAGGGGGTGGTCCTTAGGGGGAGGCTCCTCTGCGAAGACGTCCAGCCCCGCGGCGAAAAGGTGCCCCTCCTCCAGGACCTCGAGGAGGGCCCTTTCGTCGATGATCCCCCCCCGGGCCGCGTTGACCACCACCGCCCCCCGGGGCAGGAGGTAAAGCTCCCGCCGGCCGATCATCCCCCGGGTCTCCTCGTTGAGGGGGGTGTGGACGGTGAGGAAATGGCTTTGGCGGAGGAGGTCCGCGAGGTCCTCGAGGAGCTCCACCCCTAGGCTTTCCGCCTTGGAACGGGGGATATAGGGGTCATAGGCCAAGACCCTTAGGCCAAAACCCTTCCCAAAACGGGCCACCTGGCCCCCGATCCGCCCCAGGCCCACGATCCCCAGGGTCTTGCCCTCAAGCTCCACCCCGAGGAAACTCCGGTCCCACTCCCCCTGGCGGATCTTCCGGTCGGAAAGGGCGATGCCCCGGGCCGCGGCGAGGAGGAGGCCAAAGGCTAGCTCCGCCGCGGAACGGGTATTGGCCTCGGGGACGTTGACCACGGGGATGCCCAGGCGGCTTGCCGCCTCCAGGTCCACGTTGTCCACCCCCACCCCGCCCCGGCCCACCACCTTAAGGCGCTGGCCCCGGCGGAGGAGCTCCGCGTCCACCCGGGTGCGGCTCCGGGTGACCAGGGCGTCGTAGAGGGGGATGATCTCCAAAAGCTCCTCCCGGCCGATCCCCGGACGGTAGTCCAAGGCCACCTTGGGGTGGCGGAAACCCGCAAGCTGCATCTCGTCCGAGACCAGGACCCTCCACATAGGGACCAAACTAGCACGGCTATCCTTAAGGCATGCGCGCGGTGGTGCAAAGGGTCAAGGAGGCCCGGGTAGAGGTAGAGGGCAAGACCGTGGGGGCCATTGGCCTTGGGCTTTTGGTCCTCCTCGGGGTGGGGCGGGAGGATAACCCGGAGGACGCCCTCTACCTCGCCCGGAAGATCGTGGCCCTCCGGGTCTTCCCTGACGCCCAAGGCCGGATGAACCTCTCCCTCAAGGAGGTAGGGGGGGAGATCCTCCTCGTAAGCCAGTTCACCCTCTATGGGGACACCCGCCGGGGCCACCGCCCCTCCTTCACCCAAGCGGCCCCTCCAGACCTGGGGAAACTCCTTTACGAAAAGGCCCTGGAGGCCTTCCTGGCCCAAGGGGTCCACGTGGAGACCGGGATCTTTGGGGCCCACATGGAGGTCCACCTGATCAACGAAGGCCCCGTGACCCTCATCCTGGACTCCAAGGAACGCATGCAGCCCCGTTAAGCCCTACGATTCCAAAGACCTCAAGGCGCAAAACCTGCACTCATGCACAGGGTGGATGCTCATGCGCCAGGATGGGGCGCGCTATCCACGGTGTGGACGGGCTACTTGGCCGGGAGGGGCACGGCTTGGGGTAGGCCCCCCTTCCGGGCTGGGTGGTACCGGTTACGGGTGGGAAGGGATGGAGCTTTTGGCCCTTTTGTAGGCCCTCTCCAGGTAAGGCCTGGTTGGCGCGCCTTGCGCCCCACGGGGCAGGGCCCCTTTCGTCTTTCCCGGATCCCCTTCTCCTCAAGGGGGGCGATGGCTGGGTTTCCCAGGCCCCTTCACGAACGGGAGGGGAAAAAGGGATGAGCCTGGTCTATCCGCAGGGACTTCCCTAGGGCCGGCTAGTGTCCCGAGGCCCCCTATGCCCTTCTGGCTGACCGTTGGGGCTACGGAGCCCAAGTTTCCCTCCAGCCCCGGCCTGGGCTAGAATGGGGACATGCCCGAAGACCGCCTCCTGGAACGCCTGGAGAAGCTAGAGGGCATCGTGGAGGCTACCGTCCAGGTCCTCCCACCCCTGATCCAGGACCTCTCCCGCCGCATCGACGGCCTGCGCGAAGAGGTGCGCGCCGTGGAGGCCAAGCTGGAGGGCCGTATCCAGCAGGTAGAGGCCAAGCTGGAGGGCCGCATCCAGCAGGTAGAGGCCAAGCTGGAGGGCCGCATCCAGCAGGTAGAGGCCAAGCTGGAGGAACGCATCCAGCAGGTAGAGGCCAAGCTGGAGGAACGCATCCAGCAGGTAGAGGCCAAGCTGGAGGAACGCATCCAGCAGGTAGAGGCCAAGCTGGAGGAACGCATCCAGCAGGTAGAGGCCAAGCTGGAGGAACGGATTCAGCAAGTGGAAACCAAGCTGAAGGGCCACATCCAGGGGGTGGAGGGCAAGTTGGAGAGCCTGCGGCAGGAGGTGAAGGCCGAAATCAACACCGCCTTCAACAAGGCCATGCTCCTCTTCACCGGGATTGGGTTGCTCCTTGCCCTGCTTACCTTCCTCCGCTAGGGGGGCTTCGCCTCGAGGCCGAAGAGGAAGAGGTCCTACGAGCCCCCGAAAGCTACCCAACCAGGCGAGGATCCGCTCCACCCCCCACCTCTACCCGTAGTCAGGATTCGGCTCCCGCCCAGGCGGTGGGAAAGCGGCCCTTTCCGGGTGGCCAAAGCGCACAGGTACAAGCGCAAGCCTGGAGAGGCCTGATAAGATACCCCCATGCGGCGGGTGCTGGTGGCGGGCAACTGGAAGATGCACAAGGTCCCCTCGGAGGCCCGGATCTGGCTTACGGAGCTCAAGCGCCTCCTCCCGCCCCTAGAGAGCGAGGTGGCCATCCTCCCCGCCTTCCCCATCCTGCCCGTGGCCCGGGAGGTCCTTGGGGGCACCGGGGTGGCCTACGGGGCCCAGGACGTCTCCCCCCACCGGGAAGGGGCCTATACGGGGGAGGTCTCGGCCCGGATGCTCAAGGACCTGGGGGTGCGCTACGCCCTTGTGGGCCACTCGGAAAGGCGCCGCTACCATGCGGAGGGGGACGCCCTTATCGCCCAGAAGGCCCAACGCCTCCTCGAGGAGGGGATCACCCCCATCCTCTGCGTGGGGGAGCCCTGGGAGGTGCGGGCCCGGGGGGAGGCGGAGGCCTACACCGTGGGCCAGCTTGTGGCCAGCCTGGAAGGGGTGGAGCCCCCAAACCCCGAGGCCCTGGTGGTGGCCTACGAGCCCGTCTGGGCCATCGGCACCGGGCAAAACGCCACCCCGGAGGACGCGGAGGCCATGCACCAGGCCCTGCGCCGGGCCCTGGCCCAAAGGTATAGCCCCTCCTTTGCGGAGAGGGTGAGGATCCTCTATGGGGGGAGCATCCACCGGGAAAACTTCGGGGGGATCCTCTCCCAGCCCAACGTGGATGGGGGGCTGGTAGGGGGGGCGAGCCTGGAGCTCGAGGGCTTCCTCGCCCTTTTGAGGATTGCGGGGTGATATGCGCCTCCACCCCCGGACGGAAGCGGCCAAGGAGAGCATCTTCCCCCGGATGAGCGCCCTTGCGGCGGAGCTTGGGGCGATCAACCTGGGCCAGGGCTTCCCCTCTAACCCCCCGCCCCCCTTCCTCCTCGAGGCGGTGCGGCAGGCGGTGGGGCGGTACGACCAGTACGCCCCTCCCGCAGGCCTCCCCCTCCTCCGGGAGGCCCTGGCCGAGGAGTACGGGGTGGCCCCCGAAGGGGTGGTGGTGACCTCGGGGGCCACGGAGGCCCTTTACGTCCTGGTCCAAAGCCTGGTGGGCCCGGGGGAAGAGGCCGTCCTACTGGAACCCTTCTTCGACGTCTACCTCCCGGACCTGGCCCTTGCGGGGGCTGGGGCCCGCCTCGTGCGCTTGGGGCTTGGCCCTAGGGGCTTTGAGCTGGACCTTAGGGCCGTGGAGGAGGCGATAGGGCCCAAGACCCGGCTCCTCCTCCTCAACACCCCCATGAACCCCACGGGGCTCGTCTTCGGGGAGGAAACCCTAAGGGCCCTCGCAGGGCTTGCCCGCCAGCACGACCTCTTCCTGGTCTCGGACGAGGTCTACGAGGAGCTCTACTACACGGAAACCCCCCCGCCCCGCCTCAAGGACCTGGCCCCGGAGAGGACCTTCACCGTGGGCAGCGCGGGCAAGCGCCTGGAGGCCACGGGCTACCGGGTGGGCTGGATCGTGGGCCCGGTGGAGTTCATGGGGAAGATCGCCGGGATGCGCCAATGGACGAGCTTCTCCGCCCCCACCCCCTTGCAGGCCGGGGTGGCCTTGGCCTTGCGGGCCGCCCGGGAGGAGGGGTTTTACGAGGCCTTGCGGGCAAGCTACCGGAGGAGGCGGGACCTCCTCCTTGAGGGGCTAAGGGCCCTCGGCCTCAAGGCCTACCCCCCCCAGGGCACCTACTTCCTCATGGCCGAGATCCCCGGCCTAGACGCCTTCGCCATCCTGGAAAGGGCCAAGGTGGCCCTCATCCCCGGGGAGGCCTTCTACCGGGAGGACCCCCCAAAGGGGCTTTTCCGCTTCGCCTTCTGCAAGGGGGAGGAGGAGCTCGAGGAGGCCCTGAGGCGGCTTAGGGCTGTGGTAGGCTAGCGGGCGTGAAGCTAAAAGCCGTCCGGTATCTGGACAAGGGGGAGCTCCCTCTCCCCAAGGGGGAGACCCTAAGCCTCTACCGGGCCATGCGCCGGGCCCGGCTTTTCGACGAAAAGGCGGTCACCCTCTAGCGCCAGGGCCGGCTTGGGGTCTATCCCCCCTTCGCCGGCCAGGAGGCGGTCCAGGTGGGCCTGGCCCTAGCGGGCCGGTACCGGGGGGAGGACTGGGTGGTGGCCACGAGCATTGGCGATGGGGGAACCAGCGAGGGGGACTCCCATGAGGGGCTGAACTTCGCCGCGGTCTTGGACGCCCCCGTGCTTTTCCTAGTACAAAACAACGGCTACGCCATCAGCGTTCCCCGAAGCAAACAGATGAGGGTGGACTATATCGCCCGGAAAGCGGAAGGGTACGGGATCCCAGGGGTGGTGGTGGACGGGAACGATGCGGTGGCCGTCTACCTCGAGGCCAAAGGGGCCGTGGAAAGGGCCCGGCGGGGGGAAGGCCCCACCCTCCTCGAGGCCCTCACCCACCGCCTGGCCCCCCACACCACCTCCGACGACCCGAGGCCCTGGCCCTAGCGGACGCCACCCCCCGCCCGGAGGAGATCGTGGAGCACGTGTACAAGGAGATGGGCCCATCAGAGGCGGGCCTGGGAGGCCTCCACCTGGAGGAGCTAGGGTGAGGGAAAAGACCCGGGTCTTGAACCTGGTCCAGGCGGTGAACGAGGCCCTGGACCTGGCCCTTTCCCGGGACGAGAGGACGTGGGGCGGCTTGGCGGGGTCTTCCGGGCCACGGAGGGCCTCCAGGGGAAGTACGGGGAGGGTTTACCCCCTTGGCGGAAAGCGGGATCCTAGGCCTCGCCATGGGGGAGATGCGCCCCGTGGCCGAGATTTGCGGGCTTCCTCTACCCCGCCCTGGACCAGATCCTCTCCCACCTGGGCCGCTGGCGGCACCGCTCCCGGGGACGGGTGGGGCTACCCCTCGTGGTCCGGGCGGGGTGCACACCCCCGAGCAGCACGCCGACTCCCCGGAGGCCCTCCTGGCCCACGTCCCCGGGGTGAAGGTGGTCATCCCCTCAAGCCTAAGGGCCTCCTCCTTGCGTCCATGGACGAGGACCCCGCGTTTTTCCTCGGCTACGGCGGGATGGTGGAGGTGATGCTGGAGGCGGCCGCCAGGGAAGGGGTAGAGGTCACGGTGGTGGACCTGGAAACCCTGGTGCCCCTGGACGAGGATACGGTGCTGGAGACGGTCCGGGCCACAGGAAGGGCCATCGTGGTCTACAAGGCCATGCGCACCGGGGGCTTTGGGGCCGAGGTGGCGGCCCGGATTGCGGAAAAGGCCCTGGACTACCTCGAGGCCCCCATCCTCCGGGTGGCGGGCTACGACGCCCCCTACCCCCCCTTTAGCGCCCTCGAGGACCTCTACCGGCCTAGCGTGAGGCGGGTCCTTGCGGCCTTGAGGAAGGTGCTAACCTATTAGGAGGGAGGCCCCATGGTCAAGGCCCGCCTCAAGGCTGAAGAGTTCTTCGCCCTACCCCTAGAGCGGGGGGAGCTCGTGGACGGGGAGGTCCGGGAGGAGATGCCGCCAAGGCCAGAGCATGGGAGGATCGCCGGGGAGGTGTTTTTCCGCATCCGTCTTTGGCTGGAGGAAACGGGGCTCGGGGTGGCCGGGGTGGAGGGGGGGTTTATCCTCCGGCGGGACCCCGACCGGGTGCGAAGCCCCGACGTCTGGTTCCTCTCCCACGAAAGGCTTAAGGAGGTAGCCCGGGAGGGCTTTTACGAGGGGGCCCCGGACCTCGCCGTGGAGGTGGTCTCCCGGGGAGAGGAGGCGGAGGGGGTCTTGGCCAAGGTGCTGGACTACCTGGGAGGGGGGGCCAAGGCGGTGTGGCTGGTCTACCCCGAGCTTCAGGCGGTGGAGGTCTACGGGGGGCGCGGGGAGGGAAGGCTCTTAAGGCCTGGGGAGGTGCTGGAAGGGGGGGAGGCCCTTCCGGGCTTCCGCCTTGCCCTAAAGGACCTCTTCGCCTAGATCCCCCGCCCGGGGGGTCTCCATGGCCCCATCCAAGGCCCAAGCGCCCAATCCCCTCTGACCGGGGCCCCAGGGGTCCGCGGGTTGCGCGAAGGGTACCCTCCGCTACATCCTAGCGCGAGCCTGCAGGGGGTGGCTTTAGAGTAAGGGCATGGAGCGGCCGCTTTCGGAAGCCCTCTTCGGGGAGGCCCAGCGCCACATCCCCGGGGGGGTCTCAAGCCCCGTAAGGGCCTTCCGGGCCGTAGGGGGCACCCCCCCCTACCTGGTCCGGGGGGAAGGGGCCTACGTCTACGACCTGGACGGGAACCGCTACGTGGACTACGTCCTGAGCTACGGCCCCCTGATCCTAGGCCACGCCCACCCCAGGGTCCTGGCCCGGGTGCGGGAGGTCCTGGAGAGGGGGCTCACCTTCGCCGCCCCCCACCCCCTGGAGGTGGCCCTGGCCAAGAAGGTGAAGCAGGCCTACCCCTTCGTGGACCTGGTGCGCTTCGTGAGCTCGGGGACGGAGGCCACCATGAGCGCCATCCGCCTGGCCCGGGCCCACACGGGCCGGCCCTATATCGTCAAGTTCCGGGGCAACTACCACGGCCACGCGGACGGCCTCCTGGTGGAGGCGGGAAGCGGGGCCCTCACCTTCGGGGTGCCCTCGAGCGCCGGGGTCCCCGAGGCCTACGCCCGCCTCACCCTGGTCCTGGAGTACAACGACCCCGAAGGCCTCTTGGCCCTCCTCAAGGCCCGGGGGGAGGAGATCGCGGCCATCATCTTCGAACCCGTGGTGGGCAACGCGGGGGTCCTCCTCCCCACCCCGGAGTTCCTCGAGGCCCTCCACAGGGCTAAGGAATGGGGGGTGCTCCTCATCGCGGACGAGGTGATGACGGGCTTCCGCCTGGCCTTCGGCGGGGCCACGGCCCTCCTTGGCCTCAAGCCCGACCTCGTCGCCCTGGGGAAGATCCTGGGCGGGGGGCTACCCGCCGCGGCCTACGGGGGGCCGAGGGCCATCATGGAAGGGGTAGCCCCCCTAGGGCCTGTCTACCAGGCGGGGACCCTCTCGGGCAACCCCTTGGCCCTGGCCGCGGGGCTTGCCACCCTCGAGGTCCTGGAGGAAACCCCCGGGGCCTACACCCGGCTAGAGGCCCTGGGGAAGGCCCTGGAGGAGGGGCTTAAGGAGGTGCTTGGGGAGAAGGGCCTCCCCCACACGGTGAACCGGGTGGGCTCCATGCTCACCGTCTTCTTCACGGAGGGGCCGGTGAGGAGCTTCCTCGAGGCCAAAAGGACGGACACCGGGCTTTTCCGGCGCTTCTTCCACGCCCTTTTGGACCGGGGGGTCCACTGGCCCCCCTCCAACTTCGAGGCCGCCTTCCTCTCCCTGGCCCACACGGAAAGGGAGGTGGACAAGACCCTAGAGGCCCTCCGGCAAGGCCTCTGATACCACCCCATGCAGGCCCAAGCCCGCATGGGGGCCCCGGCGGAAATTTCCCGCGGCCCTTTGGGGAAAAGGGTATGACCCTCCGCCCAGAAGAACCCATCTGCGCCATAGCCACCCCCCCGGGGAAGGGGGCGGTGGGGGTGGTGCGCCTTTCCGGAAGGGGGGCCTTGGAGATCGCGGCCCGGGTGTGGCGGGGGAAGGACCCGCGGGGGCTTCGGGGGGGAAGGTTCGCCTTGGGTTGGGTGGTGGACCCGAGGACGGGGGAGGCCATTGACCAGGCCCTCCTCCTCGTCTTCCGGGCCCCCCACTCCTACACGGGGGAGGACGTGGTGGAGTTCCAGACCCATGGCTCCCCCGCGGTCCTAAAGCGCCTCATGGAGGTCCTCATCCGGGAAGGGGCCAGGCCCGCGGGGCCTGGGGAGTTCACCTACCGGGCCTTCCTCCACGGGAAGCTGGACCTGGCCCAGGCGGAGGCCCTCCTCGCCCTCATCGAGGCGGAAGGGGAGCTCGCGCGGCGGCAGGCCCTAAGGGGGCTCGAGGGGGCCCTTTCCCGGAGGATCGAGGCCCTCATGGAGAGGCTCCTGGACCTCCTCGCCCACATCCAAGCCCTCCTGGACTACCCCGAGGAAGGGATAGAACCCCTGGAGGCGGAAAGGACCCTCCGGGAGGCCCTAGGGGAGATCGAAGGCCTCTTGGAGGGGGCCCGGGCGGGGCGGATCGCCCAGAGGGGGGCGAGGCTAGCCCTCATCGGGGCCCCAAACGCGGGGAAAAGCTCCCTCCTCAACGCCCTCTTGGGGTACGAAAGGGCCCTGGTCTCCCCCATCCCCGGCACCACCCGGGACTACCTCGAGGCCCCCTTGGAGCTCTTCGGCATCCCCCTGGTGGCCGTGGACACCGCGGGGATCCGGGAGACGGAAGACCCCGTGGAGCGGGCCGGGGTGGAGCGGGCCTTTAGGATCATGGCCGAGGCGGACCTCGTCCTCTACCTCGCGGACCAAAGCGTCCCCAAACCCCCCCCACCCCCCCTTCCGGAAGGGGCCATCAAGGTGGCCACCAAGGCCGACCTCCCCCCCCTTTGGGAGGACCCCGAGTACCTCAAGGTCTCAAGCCGCACGGGGGAGGGGCTAGAGGCCCTCAAGGCCCGGATCCGGGAGGGGCTCCTTGGGGGAGTGGGGGACCCCTTCCTCCTCACGGAACGGCAGGTCCACGCCCTGGAAAGGGCCCGGGCCCACCTGGAGGAGGCCTTGGGCCTACCCGAGGACCTCATGGGGGTGGCCGTGGAGGAGGCCCTCCGGGCCCTGAACGCCCTCCTGGGCCGGGAGGTAGGGGAGGAGGTGGTGGAGCGGGTCTTCCGGAATTTCTGCGTGGGCAAATAGGCTAGTGCCGGAAGTGGCGCACCCCGGTGAAGACCATGGCCAGGCCCAGCTCGTCCGCGGCCCGGATGGAGGCCTCGTCCCGAAGGCTCCCCCCAGGCTGGATGATGGCCTGGATCCCTTGGCGGGCGGCTAGGCGCACCACGTCGTCGAAGGGGAAAAAGGCCTCGGAGGCAAGCACCGCCCCCCTCGCCCCCTCCCCCGCCTGGGCTAAGGCGAGCTCCGCGGCCCTTAACCGGCTCGTCTGCCCGGCCCCGATCCCCAGGGTCACCCCCCCCTTGGCCACCACGATGGCGTTGGAGCGCACGTGCTTGACCACCTTCCAGGCGAAGAGGAGGTCGGGAAGGAGGGCCTCGCCGGGGGCCCTTTGGGTGACCACCCGGAGCTCCACGGGGTCCTCCGCGTCCCCCTCCTGGAGGAGGACCCCGCCCCTTAGGCGCCTCAGGTCCCAATAGGGGCCCTTCCCCGGGAAGGGCACCTCGAGGAGGCGGAGGTTCTTCCGCCCCTCGAGAAGGGCCAGGGCCTCAGGGGCATAGCCCGGGGCCAGGACCACCTCCAGGAAAACCTCCCCCAAGGCCCGGGCCAGGCCCTCGTCCACGGGCCGGTTGAAGGCCACGATCCCCCCGAAAGCGGAGACGGGGTCGGCCCCCAAGGCCTTCCGGAAGGCCTCCAAGGGGGTCTTTCCCAGGGCCACCCCGCTAGGGATCTGGTGCTTGACGAGGACGGCCGCAGGCTCCCCGAACTCCGAGACCAGGTTCCAGGCCGCCTCCCCGTCCAGGTAGTTGTTGAAGCTCATGGCCTTGCCCTGGAGGACCCGGGCCTCGAGGAGGGGGCCCCTTTCCCCGGCCACCCGGTAAAGGGCCGCCTTCTGGTGGGGGTTTTCCCCATAGCGGAGGGGGGCTTCCCGCTCGAGGAGGAGGAGGACCCTCTCCGGAAAGGGCTCCTCCCCTTGGGCTAGCCAGCGGGCAATGGCCGCGTCGTAGGCCGCGGTGTGGAGGAAGGCCTTCCGGGCCAAGGCCCTGCGGAAGCTGGGGCTTGGCCCCTCCTTGAGGGCCTGGAGGACCCTCGGGTAGTCCTCGGGGTCGCAGACGGGAAGGACGGCCTCGTGGTTTTTGGCCGCGGCCCGGAGCATGGCCGGCCCCCCGATGTCCACCATCTCCAAGGCCTCCTGGAAGGAGGCTCCCCGGGCTAGGGCCTCGGGGAAGGGGTAGAGGTTTACGGCCAAGACCCCGATGCGCTCTATCCCCAAGGCCTCTAGCTCCGCCTCCTGGTCGGGGCGGGCGAGGAGGCCCGCGTGGACCTTGGGGTGGAGGGTCTTCACCCGCCCCCCCAGGACCTCGGGAAAGCCCGTGTACTCGGAGACAGGGACCACGGGAAGCCCCGCCCCCTTGAGGAAGGCATAGGTGCCCCCCGTGGCGAGAAGCCCATACCCGAGCTCCAAAAGCCCCCGGGCAAAGGGCAAAAGCCCCCGCTTGTCGTAGACGGAAAGGAGGGCCTTCATGGGGGCATTCTACCCCCCTAGCTTGGCCCGGAGGGCCTTGAGGGTCGCGGGGGGCACGAGCTTGGAGACATCCCCCCCGTAACGGGCGATCTCCTTCACCAGGGTGCTGGAGACGAAGGCGTAGCGGGTGGCCGCGAGGATGAAGAGGGTCTCAAGCCCCGGGAGGAGCTGGCGGTTGAGGTGGGCCATCTGGAGCTCATATTCGTAGTCGGAGACCGCCCTCAGCCCCTTCACGATGGCCTGGGCCCCCACCTGGCGGACGAAGTCCACGAGGAGGCCCGAGAAGGTGTGGGCCTCCACGTTGGGGAGGTGAGCGGTGGCCTCCC
The DNA here is from genome assembly GCA_041641215.1 of Thermaceae bacterium. Classification (GTDB taxonomy): domain Bacteria; phylum Deinococcota; class Deinococci; order Deinococcales; family Thermaceae; genus Thermus. Next base: position 1,768 of record JBEPYU010000013.1, on the reverse strand, counting down.
GCACGATGGCCAGCCTCTCCTCCGCGGTGAAGAGGTACTGGCCCCTTTTGCTGGGGTTTTCCAGGATGGCCACCGTAACCCGATGGAAAAGGCGGCTTGCCCTTTGGATCACGTCCAGGTGGCCGTTGGTGAGGGGATCAAAGCTTCCCGGATAGACCACGTGCATCTAGACCTCCTCGGCCTCCACCAAGGTGAGGGCGTTTTCCCCATAGACCCGCCTAGACCCTAAGGGCAGGTGGAGGTCCTTGGGGTGCTGGAGGACGTAAAGCCCCCCCCTTTCCACCAGGCCGCTTCGGAGAAGGGCTTGGAACAGGGCGGGAAGGTCCAGGGCATAGGGGGGGGCCATGAAGGCCACCTGGTAGGCCCTAGGGGCCCCCCGGGCCTCCTCGAGGAACCGCTCCACCGGCCAGGGCACCAGGCGCACGGCCTCCCCAAGCCCCGTGCGGCGGATGTTCTCCTTGAGGAGGCGGATGGCCTCGGGGTCCTTCTCCACCAAGGTGGCCCGGAAGCCCTCGCTCGCCGCCTCCAGGCCTACGGCCCCGCTTCCCGCATAGAGGTCCAAAAAGGCCCCCCGCCTGGGGTAGCGGAGGCGGAGGTAGTCGAAAAGGGCTTTCCGCAGGCGCACGGGGGAGGGCCTGGCCGAGGGGGGCACGAGGAGGGGAACCCCCTTGGCCTTGCCGCCTAGGATCCGCACCACGCCCCCTAGCTTACAAAAGGGCGGGCCCCTTGGGCCCGCCCCTTGGTCGGGGAGACTGGATTTGAACCAGCGACCCCCTCGTCCCGAACGAGGTGCGCTACCAGGCTGCGCTACTCCCCGTCCACCCGCAAGTATAAGGGTGGAATAAGGCCATTGTCCAGGGTTTGCCACCCAAAAGGGGCCAGAACCACCGCCAGCCCTTCTCAGGGTGTTGCCCTGCCCATGGCCCGGTGAAGGCACCCCTCCTTCCCGTTGCCCATTGGGGACTCGATGAGGTTAAATAGGCTTCGCCTTGGGGGATGGCCTCAAGGGGAGGTATAGGGCCATGCGAAGGATGCTGACCTTTCTTGGGGTGATCCTAGGCGTGGGGCTTGCTCTGGAAAACCTGTTTGTGGAAGGGTTCACGGAGGGGGTCAGCTTCATCCCCAACTCCCCCCCCGTTCAGGGGTCAGATTGCGGTGGGCATAGGGGCAGCCAGGATTGGGGCCGAATTCGTTTCCTTTCCGGAACCCCTCACCTTCTTGAGCCTGGACGCCCTTTGGTCCTCCATCAACCTGCCAAGCCCCTTCTCCTTGGAGACAAGGTTCGGCCTAAGCCTGAAGTTTAGGGAGGGACCCTATACGGAGGGGAAGCCCCTGGCCGAGGCTGTTATTCTCAAGGCGCTTCTGAGCCTTGGGGTAAAGGTGGGAGACCCCTTGACTCAAAACTTGCACCTCCCGCATACCCCGCATAAACCTTCATCTCTTGTCCCCCCCAACGGCCCCAAGCCCAGGGCTCGCCACTCCCTGACCAACACCTGAACCAAAACCTCCGGCAACAAAACCCGCACCACAAGCACCCCAGCCTCCCGCCAAACAAGGCCCCCCTCCCTCCCCACCCGCACCCAGTGGGCCAACAAGTACGCCAAAAGGGAAAGCACCAAAAACCGGTGCACCCCCAAGGGACTCCGCCCCCCAAACTGCCCCAGGGAAAACTCACCCTTCATCGCCCAAGTGCTCAATGGTAAACCGCCGCCTCCCCCAAAGGAGCAGCGTCCGAGCCCCGGCAGGAAACGTGGCCACCACGTACCGC
>JBEPYU010000012.1:0-32251 GCA_041641215.1 Thermaceae bacterium | reverse complement strand
TCTGGTGTCCCTGCTGTACCGCAGGGGGGTGCGGAAGAAGAAGGCGGCCCTGGAGACCTTCTCCTTCCATCCCCTCTCCGCCCTCAGGTTCCTGGGGCTCTATGCGGTATAACGGTCAAGTCTGAGGCCAGGGTCAGGTAGACGACGAGCCCCGAAAGCACCACCCCCACGAACCCCACCCGGGCCACCTCGGCCCTCAGGGTTTCCGGGGGGCAAGGGGACTCGAGGCGCACGACGGAAAATAGCCCCTCCCAATCCGCAAGGAGCTCGCCCCGGTAGGCCCCTATGGCGATGGGGCGGCCCATAGCCGTTCGGCCTCCTCCTCGGTAAGCCCGTAAAGGCGGGCCACCAACCTGTCGATGAGCTCGTCCGTGACCTTTAGGCGACCGTAGAGGGGCCGGAGGGCCTCGAGGGTCTCCTGGGTGTACCTCTCAAGTTGGGCCAAGACCCTTGGCTCAGCCCCCACCCCCCTAGCCCTGAAGCGCTCCCGGATGGCCTCATACCCCTCCCTTAGCCCTTCCTGGACCCAACCCTCCCTAAGCCATTCCTTGCCTAGCTTCCCTGCCCCCTTGAAGTGGTGCTCCACCCAGTCCTGCCACTCCCTTTCCCGGCTAAGCCGTTCGGCCTGCAAGCGTTGCATTTCCTGGGCCAAAAAGGCCAGGAGGTCGGCCACGGTATCCTTGCGGCCCATGGCCAGCTCGGCCTCAGCCCAGGCCAGGACTTCTTTGGGTTGGCCCTCATATAAGGCTTTAATATTAATAGGAGCATGGCCTCCGCTCGATGAAGGCTTTTCTGTACTACTCCGAACCTTAGGAATAGGGAATCGCTTGATATAGGCCGTCTTTAACCTTAACCTACCTCCCTCATCGGCATCCCCCAAGGTGGCGACAAAAGCCCGGAGGGCTTTGAAAACAAAATTTGAATTTAAAACAGCCAGAAGGAACCAATCTTCCTTAGGGATAAAAAATAGCGTTGCATCTAGGTAGAACCCCTGCCTATCTAGAAAGAACCTGGGCTCCTTGGAGATATCGGGGTATACAATCTTGGGGCGTTCGAAAAGGTCATAGTAGGCAACTGCGTCCTGAATCTCGTACCAAGCGTACTCCCCCGGCTTACGGCCAGGCCAAGGTCCCTTTTTGCCCTCGTCCCAATCCCTTGGCTTGGGCTCGAGTCGCTCCCTGAACCCTTCCAGGTGACCCTTAATGGCCGGGTACTCATCTATGTTCACGCCACGGCGGGTAAAGATGAGGTACTGCGTCTTGGGATCATTAGGCCACCGGGCGTAGTAGTGGCGCACGTCATCCCCTACCAAAAGGGGCTTGATCAGCTCGGCGCTTTTGGGGTCCTCATAGATCAGGCGGCTACGGGTGGGCTCGTCTATGAAGAAGGCCTTGTTAAGACCAGTTTTAATCCCCCAATAGATCTCACCGCCTACATAGTCCCCAAGCGGCATACCGTTCGCCTCCATCTTGCGCAAAATGGTGCTTAGATCACCCCGCGCTAGGGTCCAACCCTCAGGCCTAAAGGCATCGGGCCCCAGGTCTTCCCCTCCCTCCACCAGGCGGGCCAGTTCCTCATCCCGGGTCTCAGCCGGGGCTTCCATAAGGGAATGGAATTCCTCCCTGCCGATGGCCTTAAAGCGCACCGGGTAGCTTGGAGGGCCCTTCCTCAGGATGAAAATGGCCGGAAAAGTGGCCGCCTCCTCAAACACCGGGTTCTCCCCGAAGTCCACCACCTCAAGGAGGCCCTGCCCCGCAAGGAGCCGCCTTAAGCCTTCCCCGTAGGCTGCCCGGGTGAATTGGCGGGAAGAGATGAACCCTAACCGCCCCCCTTCCCGCAGGACGGAAAGGCCCCGGGCAAAGAAGTAGGTGTAGAGGTCCGCCTTCCCTGCGTAAACCTCCCCGTAGACGGACTGGAGGAAAAGCTTGTTCTCCTCCCCAAGCCCCTCTTGGCGTACGTAAGGGGGGTTGCCGATCACCGCATCAAATCCCGGGTTGTGCCGGCGTTCGGGGCTGAAGAAGACCTCGGGGAACTCGAGCTCCCAGTGGAAGAGGTGCCGCTTCCGGGCAAACTCCAGGGCCTGGGACAGGGATTCTTTTGCCAGGGAGCCCGGATTGGCCAGATCCGAGAGCTTAAGGGTCGGCAAATAGACGAGGGCCTCGCGCAAAGGGGGCTGAGGCTCTCCCCGTTTGGGCTTGGGGAGGAAAAGGCCCGCGGCGTAAACGTCCAAGGCCCGGCGTATGGGGCCGAGGGCCTTTTCGACCTCCTCGTAGAGACGCTGGGAAAGGGCCACCTCCTCCAGGGTGAGGTCCCGCACCTCGAGGAGGGCCTGGGCCTTAAGGGTGGCCTCCTCAAGCTGGCGCTCCATCTCGCTAAGCCAAACCCAGTTTTCGCGCTTCGCCCAGTCCAGGAACTCCCCCTTGGACACCCCCAGGACGCTATTGCCTTGGCGCAGGTGGTGGTCCAGGAAGGAAAGGGGGGCCCCCACGGTAAAGGCGTCCAGCCATAGGGAAAGCTTGGCCAGCTCCACGGCCATATCGTTGAGGTCCACCCCGAAGATGCACCGCTTCATGACCATCCGCTTGAGGAGGTTGAGGTCCGAAAGCTGCTCGTCCTTCACCTCGAGGCGGTAATCCGCCATCTGCTTCTTGATCTCCTCCCTGAGCTCAGCCAAGGCGTCGATGACCGGCTCGGCCCTGAGCTCGGTGATGAGGTCGGCGAAGCGCTCGGAGAGGTAATCCACCGCCCTTACCAGGAAATGGCCCGAACCCATGGCCGGGTCCACCACCTTGAGGTCCAAGAGGGTATCCAAGGCCTTGCGGCGCAAGGCGGCAAGCCGCTCGGCCCCTTCCCGGGTCGGGTGCCGGTCCTGGGCCTTGCTCCAGTGGCGGTACTCCTCGAGGACCCCCCTCAAGGCCTCCTTGCGCCCCTGGACCAAGGGCTCTAGGGTCTTTCGCACGATGTAGGCCACCACGTAATCGGGGGTGTAGTAGCTACCGGAGGCGCGGCGCTCCTTTTCGTCGCGGACCAGGTAGGGCTTGCCCTTGGGCACCTCGGCTATGGCCTTTTCCTTGGGGGAAAGGAGGGCCTTGGGTTTGTAAACCTCCCGGTCCTTCTCCCGGACCACCGCCAAGTCCTCCTTTGCCACCTCGAGGCGGAATTCCAAAAGCCCCTCATACACCGCCCCAAGCTCCCGCACGGTGAGGTATTTGTAGTCCACGAAGCGCAAGCGGCCGTCCTCGTCCGCCTGACGGGCCAACTGGTCTAGGGCCGGGGCCAAAAAGGCATCCGCCACCCGGTAGGCCTCGAGGAAGGGATGGCGGCCCTCCTTGAAAAGGCCCCCGTTGTAGGGGGGTACCCTTAGGGCCGGGTCCCCCCGGTCGAGGAGGCGGAAGAGATCCGTGAGGCGTTGCCAAAGCTCGTAGGTCCTTTCGCTATAGATCCGCCCCTGGTCCATCCCCTGGGCCACCTCTTGGCGAAGCCGGGCCAGGCTGTGGTACCCATAGCCCAAGGTGTCCCATACCGGCAGGAGGTCCCGGTCCTCCGCATAGAGGAGGAAGAGGAGCCGGTAAAGGAGGACCAGGGTGGCCCGGTAGATCTCCCTTAGGCCGTCCCCATCCGGGGGTCTTCCCTCCTTTTCCTCGTAGGCGCGGATAAAGCCCTCGGCGAGAAGGGGAAAGACCCGCTCAAAGACCACCTCCTTGAGCCTTTGGCTCACCCTTAGGCCGTACCGCTCGCTCCCCTCGAGGACCCGCCGGAGAAAGCTCCCCTGGGCCCCCGGGAGGAAAGCCTCCTTGCGGAAGAAAAGCCAAAAGAAGCGGAAGGCCTCGGGGTCCTCCAGGGCCTGGACCAGGTCTACCGCAAAATAGCGCTTCTGCCGTTCGGTGCCCCGCCCCCAGTAAAGCCGCCATTCCCGGCCGTTGGTGAGGATGCCCCATTCCACCCCCGTGGCCAGGAGGTACTGGCTGAGCTGGAAGGCGGGGCTCACGGGGCTATGGACCCTATCCCGGGGGTCTCTGGTCTTCACGTCCAGGTCCCGCCCGAAGTGCTTGGCCTCGAGGATGGCCAGGGCCGGGGCATAGCGCCGGGCCTCCTCCTCATCGGGGGCAGCCCGCTGGCGGGTAGCCTCGTCGGGGTAAAGGATGTAGTCCGGACGCTGGGCCCCACCCGTGGCCCGGGTGGTGTCCTGGACCCAGTAGGCAAAACGGAGCCTTTCCAAAACCGGACGGATGAACTCCTCCTCCGTCTGGGCCTCGTTGGCCCCCTGAAGGAGGGCTTCCTTGGACCGGTAAAGCTCCAGGAGGGCCTTCCGCACGGGTTCGGGGTCTTCCCCCCACTCTGGGCTCTCCCGGAGGCGGTGCTCCAGGTAATGCTCGCTGAAAAGCCCCTGGTTGCGGTAAGGGCGCCTTGGGCCCCGGGTGAGGGCCTCAAGGGTTTCCCGCACCCACTCGCGAAGGGCCAAGGGGTCCTCCCCCTTCTCATAGGCCTCCCAAAGGCGATCGAGGAGACGACGGACCTGGACCCCATCGGCCTGCCCCCCCGTGGGCCGGTTCCTCTCCACGTGGAGCAGGTGGAAGGTCTCCCCGTCCTCCGTGAAGAGGACCAGGGCCGAAACCCCTGCCCTCTCCAGGTGGGCCTTCACCCTTTCAAAGGGCGGGGTGGCCCGGTAACGGACCAGGTAAACCTGGTAGAGGTCTAGGTCCAAAAGCCGCTCCGCGGGCTGGTCCCCAAGCCGGAAGGGCTGGGGCTTGAGGTGTCCAGGGATGGCCTCCACGCCTACACCCCCTAAAGGCCTTGCAAAGCCCCCCTCAGTTTATGGGGATGGGGGAAAGTGAGGAAAGGCCCTCTTCCCCCATGGGTTGTCCCAAGCCATGTAGAATGGGGTTGGTGCCGAGGATCCTAGGGTTTTTCCTCCTACTGGGTCTAGCCTGGGCCAAAACCTACCTCATTCCCATCCAGGGGGAGATCGACCCGGCCCTGGCGGTCTTCGTGGAGCAGGCCCTAGACCGGGCGGAAAGGGAGGGGGCAAGCGGGGTGGTCTTCCTCATCGACACCCCGGGCGGGCGGGTGGACGCCGCCATCCGCATCTCCGACCGCATCCTGCAAAGCCCCTTACCCACCTTGGCCGTGGTGCAAAACGCCTTCTCCGCGGGGGCCCTCATCGCCCTCTCCTGCCGCCAGGTGGTCATGCTCCCGGGGTCGGAGATCGGGGCTGCCCTCCCCCTCGCAGTGCCCCCCCTGGGGGAGCCCCAGGCCGCGGACCAAAAGGTGATCTCGGCCCTCAAGGGCAAGTTCCGTGCGGTGGCCGAGGCCCGGGGGCGGCCCACCCAGCTTGCGGAGGCCATGGTGGACCCCAGCCTAGAGATCCCAGGCCTCACGGCCAAGGGGGAGCCCCTTACCCTTTCCGCAAAGAAGGCGGTGGAGCTTAAGGTGGCGGACGCCCTCTCGGGAAGCCTCTCCGAGGCCCTAGAAGGGGCGGGCTTCGCCAAGGAGGTGGAGCGGGTGGAACCCGGGCCAAGGGTGGCCCTGGCCCGCTTTCTCTCAAGTTCCACCGTGGCCGGTCTCCTCCTGGCCTTGGGGCTTCTCCTCCTCCTCCTCGAGCTCTTCACCCCGGGGTTTGGGGTCGCGGGGGCCTTGGGCCTAGCCGCCTTGGGGCTCTACTTTGCGGGGGGGTGGCTTGCGGGGCTTTCCGGGGCCTTTGAGCTCCTCCTCTTCTTCCTGGGGGTGGCCCTCCTCCTTGCGGAGGCCTTCCTCTTCCCCGGGGTGGGCCTTGTGGGGGCCTTGGGGGCTGGGAGCATCCTGGCCTCCGTCTACTTCACCTTTGGGGAAAACGCCCTTTCCGTCATGGCCATTGCCGTCCTGGCCCTAGGCCTCGGCCTCATCCTCTTTTTCCGCTTCCTCCCCCGCACCCGGCCGGCTAGGGCCCTGGTCCTGGAAAGCCAAATTGCCGCCCATGCCAGCGGGGAGGAAGTGGAGATAGGGGCCATGGGCACCGCCCTCACGGACCTTAGGCCTGGGGGCGTGGCCCGCTTTGGCCAGCGTCGCCTGGATGTAGTGGCCAACCGTGGGTTCATCCCCAAGGGCACCCCCATCCGGGTGGTGGAGGTCCGGGGGCCCACGGTGGTGGTTGAACCCTTGGAGGAGTAGTATGGAGCAAATAGGCGTGGTCTTTATAGCCTTTATCGTCCTCATCCTGATCTTCGCCTTCTTCAGCCTCATCCCCGTGGGCCTCTGGATCTCGGCCTGGGCCGCCGGGGTGCGGGTTCCCCTCATCACCCTGGTGGCCATGCGCCTAAGGCGGGTACCCCCCGCCAAGGTCATCCACCCCCTCATCAAGGCCACCAAGGCGGGGCTGGACGTGAAGCTGGACCGCCTCGAGGCCCACTACCTGGCCGGGGGGAACGTGGACCGGGTGGTGGACGCCCTCATCGCCGCGGACAAGGCGGGGATCCGCCTCACCTTTGACCGGGCCGCGGCCATCGACCTTGCGGGCCGGGATGTATTGGAGGCCGTGCGGGTCTCCGTGAACCCCAAGGTGATCCAGACCCCCATGGTGGCTGCGGTGGCCAAGGACGGGATCCAGCTTTTGGCCACGGCCCGGGTCACGGTCCGGGCCAACATCGACCGCCTGGTGGGGGGGGCAGGGGAAGAGACCATCATCGCCCGGGTAGGGGAAGGGATCGTGACCACCATCGGCAGCGCCAACTCCCACAAGGAGGTCCTGGAAAACCCCGACCGCATCTCCAAGACGGTCTTGGAAAAGGGGCTGGACGCGGGGACGGCCTTCGAGATCCTCTCCGTGGACATCGCGGACGTGGACGTGGGCAAGAACATCGGGGCCCAGCTCCAAATCGACCAGGCGGAGGCGGACAAGAAGATCGCCCAGGCCAAGGCCGAGGAAAGGCGGGCCATGGCCGTGGCTGCGGAGCAGGAGAACCGGGCCCTGGTGGAGGCCATGCGGGCCAAGCTGGTGGAGGCCCAGGCCCAGGTGCCCTTAGCCCTGGCCGAGGCCCTGCGGGAGGGCCGCCTAGGGGTTATGGACTACTACCGCCTGAAGAACATCGAGGCCGACACGGACATGCGGGAGTCCATCAGCCGGGCGGCCAAGCCTGAGGACCAAGAATGAGCCTGGACGATCTCATCGGGCTCCTTTTCCTCCTCTTCTTCGTGGTCCTCCCCGCCCTCCAGGGCCTCCTGCGCAAAGGCCCCCTTCCGCCCTTGCCCGAGGAGGCCGACCTTCCCCCTTCCCCCAAGCCCCTACCCCTTAAGCCCGTGCGCCAGGCCGAAGCAACCCCTGAGGAGACGGGCCCGCCAGCGGAGATCTCCTCAGAACGCGCTCCACCAAAAACCCCGCCTCCCCCTCGAGCCCCGGAGGAACCCCCTCCCCCTCCCCGCCGGTGGACCCTACCCCTAGACCGGGAAGGCATTCTTAAGGGGATGGTATGGCACGAGATCCTGAAACGGCCCAAAGGGTGGTGATCCCCCTAAAACCCGGGGAGGCCTTGGCCTTCCTGGGCCAGGCGGACCGGCACCTGAAGGAGCTGAGGCGGCTTCTCCGGGAGCACCTTGGGGAAAGGGTCAAGGTGGTGGCCCGGGGGGAGACGGTGGAGCTTTTGGGCGAGGAGGAGGCCCTCCGGGTGGCCGAACGGGCGGTGCGGGACCTCCTGGCCATCCTCCGGCAAGGGGCGGAACTGGACGAGGCCCTCCTCCGGCAGGCCGTGGAACTGGCCCTAGGGGGGGAAGGGCTTTACCGGGCCACGGCCCTCGAGGAGGGGGAAGGAACCCTGGCCCTCCCGGGGCGCCTCCGCCCCAAGACCCCGGGGCAAAGGCGGTACGTGGAGGCCATCGCCCGCCACGACATCACCTTCGGGGTAGGCCCCGCGGGCACGGGCAAAACCTACCTGGCGGTGGCCATGGGGGTGGCCCACCTCAAGGCCCGCAAGGTGAAGCGCATCGTCCTCACCCGGCCTGCGGTGGAGGCAGGGGAAAAGCTCGGCTTCCTCCCCGGGGATATCCAGGCCAAGGTGGACCCCTACCTCAGGCCCCTTTACGATGCCCTTTTCGACATGATCGACCCCGAGCGCTTCGAGCAGTACCTCCAGTCGGGGATCATCGAGGTGGCCCCCCTGGCCTTCATGCGGGGGAGGACCCTGAACGACGCCTTCATCATCCTGGACGAGGCCCAAAACACCACCCCCGAGCAGATGAAGATGTTCCTCACCCGGATGGGCTTTTCCTCCAAGGTGGTGGTGACGGGGGACGTGACCCAGATCGACCTCCCCAAACACCAAAAGTCGGGGCTGGTGGAGGCCTTGCGCATCCTTAAGGGCATCGAGGGCCTGGCCTTCGTCTACTTCACGGAGTCCGACGTGGTCCGCCACCCCTTGGTGGCCCGGATCATCAAGGCCTACGAGGGCTATGGTGGAGATCCTGGTCCACAAGCGCCCCCCGAGAGGCCTTAGGCCCAGGCTCCGCCGGGCCCTCCAGGGGCTCATGGAGGAGCTAGGGGTGGGGGACCGCTGGGTCACGGTGATCCTGAGCGGAAACCGGCGCCTAAGGACCCTCAAGCGCCGCTTCCTAGGGGAAGACGCCCCCACGGACGTCCTGGCCTTTCCCACCTACACCCCGGAGGACCCCTTCCTCCCCCCCCACCTCGGGGACATCTGGATCAGCCTGGACCAGGCCCAAGGGCAGGCCGAGGCCCGGGGGGCTAGCCTGGAGGAAGAGGTCCTGGTCCTTGCGGCCCACGGGCTATGGCACCTCCTCGGGCACGACCACGACGGGGAGGAGGAATGGGAGGGCTTCCGCCGCCTCCAAGAGAGGATCCTCGCCCTCTAAAGGGGCTTTTGCGCTCCTTCGGCTACGCCCTAGAAGGCCTCCTCTACGCCTGGCGGGTCCAGCGGAACTTCCGCCTCGAGGTGGGCCTTGGCCTGGTGGCCTTGGGGCTAGCCCTCTGGCTAGGGGTCACCCCCTGGCCGGTCCTCCTCTTCAGCGCCTTGGTCCTCTCCCTGGAGCTCCTCAACACCGCCCTCGAGGCCCTCACCGACCTCGCAAGCCCCGCCTTCCACCCCTTGGCCAAGCGGGCCAAGGACACCGCGGCCGCGGCCGTCCTCCTCGCTAGCCTCCTCGCCCTCCTCACCGGGCTTTGGCTTTTCCTGCCCCCCCTCCTCGCCCGCTTCGGGCTAGGATAGGAGGATGGAACACGAAGAAAGGGCCCTCATCCTGGAGCTCTTTCCCGGCACCCCCCCAGACCTCCTCCCCTTGGGGGAGATCCTCTACTACCGGGACGAGGAAGGCCGGGTGCACATCCTGGAGAAGGGCCCCCCTGAGCTCCACCTGGTCCTGGAGCCCCTTCCCGAAACCCCCACCACCCCCCAGGTGTGCGCGGCCTGCCACCGGCACCTCCCGGGGCGGGCCACGGCCTTCTTCCGCCACCTCGTGGGGGGAAACCCCGCCCATCTCCGGTACCTGGTCCTCTGCCAGGACACCGCGGACTGCGCGGGCCACGCGCCCCCGGAGCGTTTGAGGGCCATCCTCCTTCGGGGTATACTTCCCTAAAGAGGCCCTAGGGCCAAGGTCGGCGTGCGGCCGGCCTCCATGGCTTACGAGGTGGTGAAGATGGCGCGCGAGGTCAAACTCACCAAGGCCGGCTACGAGCGGCTCATGAAACAGCTAGAGCACGAGAGGGAACGCCTCCAGGAGGCCACCAAGATCCTCCAGGAGCTCATGGAATCCTCGGACGATTACGACGACTCGGGCCTCGAGGCGGCCAAGCAGGAAAAGGCCCGCATCGAAGCCCGCATCGACTCCCTGGAGGATATCCTCTCCCGGGCGGTGATCCTGGAGGAGACGGGCGGGGAGGTGATCGGCCTAGGCTCGGTGGTCACCCTGGAGGAGCCCATCACCAAGGAGAGGCTCCTCGTCCAGGTGGTCTCCCCTGCGGAGGCCGACGTCCTCCAGGTACCCATGAAGATCTCCGACGCCTCCCCCATGGGCAAGGCCCTCCTCGGCCACCGGGTGGGGGACGTGCTCACCCTGGAGACCCCCAAGGGCCGGCGGGAGTTCAGGGTGGTGGAGATCCAGGGATGAGCGAGCAGGCAGAGCAGCGCTTGCAAAACCTCAGGGCCCTGGTGGAAGGGGGGTTTGAGGCCTACCCTTACCGTTTCCCCAAAACCCACGAGGCCTCCGCCATCCTGGAGGCCAAAGGGGGAGCCCCCCCGGAAACGGAATGGCCGGGGGAGGTGGCCCTCGCGGGCCGGATCCTGGCCCTCCGGCGCATGGGGAAGATCACCTTCGCCCACCTGCAGGACGCCACGGGGAAGATCCAGCTCTACTTCCAAAGGGACCTCACCCCCAGGTACGAGCTCCTCAAACGGGTGGACGTGGGGGACATCCTGGGGGTCAAGGGCACCCTTTTCACCACCAAAACAGGGGAGGTCACCGTCCGGGTCCTGGAATGGACCCCCCTGGCGAAAAGCCTCCACCCCCTTCCGGACAAGTGGCACGGCCTCAAGGAGAAGGAAGCCCGCTACCGCCGGCGTTACCTGGACCTCATCGTGAACCCCGAAACCCGGGAGGTCTTCCGCCGCCGGGCGGAGGTGGTGCGCTACGTGCGCCGCTTTTTCGAGGAGAAGGGTTTTTTGGAGGTGGAAACCCCCATCCTCCAGGCCACCACGGGAGGGGCGGAAGCCCGGCCCTTCAAGACCTACCACCAGGCCCTGGACCGGGAGTTTTACCTAAGGATCTCCCTGGAGCTCTCCCTCAAGCGCCTCCTGGTAGGGGGGTTTGAGAAGGTCTTTGAGATCGGGCGGAACTTCCGCAACGAGGGGATGGACGCCCACCATAACCCCGAGTTCACCATGCTCGAGGCCTACTGGGCCTATGCGGACTACGAGGACATGGCCCAGCTGGTAGAGGAGCTCCTTTCGGGCCTCGCCCTCCACCTCTTTGGGCGCTACGAGGTCCCCTACCAAGGGCGGACCCTAAACTTCAAGCCCCCCTTCCGGAGGATCCGCTTCGTGGAGGCCTTGAAGGAGAGGGCGGGCCTCCCCTTTGACCCCCTGGACCTCGAGGCCCTCGAGGCCTGGACCCAGGCCCACCACCCGGAGCTCAGGGGGGTACCCAGGCACAAGCTCCTGGACAAGCTCTTTGGCCTTTACGTGGAGGAAAGCCTCCAGGATCCCACCTTCGTCATGGACTACCCCCTGGTCCTAAGCCCCCTGGCCAAAAGGCACCGGCAACACCCAGGCCTTACGGAGCGCTGGGACCTGTATGCGGGGGGGCTAGAACTGGCCCCTTGCTACTCCGAGCTCAACGACCCCCTGGACCAAAGGGAGCGGTTTTTGGAGCAGGCGAGGAGGCGGGAAGCCGGGGACGAGGAAAGCCCCGAGCCCGACTGGGACTTCCTCCTGGCCCTGGAGTACGGGATGCCCCCTGCGGCGGGGCTTGGCCTAGGGATCGACCGCCTGACCATGCTCATGACCGACCAGCCCTCCTTAAGGGATGTCCTCCTCTTCCCCCTCATGAAACCCCGGGAAGAGGATGGGTAATCCTACCCCATGCAGGCTTGGGCCTGCATGGGGGCCCCGGTAGAAAGTCCGGAGCTTTGGAACCTGGAAGCGCAGGGACCAAAGGGCATGAGGCGGAAGGGGCAGCCCTCCTAAGCCTTGGGGTAGCCCTCCTCGTCCTGGGGCTTAAGGCCCTGGCCTACCGCCTCACGGGCTCTATAGCCCTTCTCTCCGACGCCCTAGAGTCAGGGGTCAACGTGGCCGCGGCCCTTATCGCCCTCGTGGGGATCCGGATCGCAGCCCGGCCCCCGGACCACAACCACCCCTTTGGCCACACCAAGGCCGAGTACTTTTCCGCGGTCCTGGAGGGACTTCTGGTGGTGGGGGCAGCCTTGGGCATCGTGTGGGAGGCCTGGCCCCGTCTCCTTGAACCCGAACCCTTAAGGGAGCTGGGCCCGGGGCTGGGTTTGAGCCTGCTCGCTTCGGGGATCAACGGGCTCCTTGCCCTCTACCTCTTGCGCAAGGGGCAAAGCCTCCGCTCCCCTGCCCTCATCGCGGACGGGCAGCACCTCCTTTCCGACGCCCTCACCTCCCTAGGGGTGGCCCTTGGGGTGGGGCTTGCCGGGCTTACGGGGTTTTGGCGCCTAGACCCCCTCCTCGCCCTCCTCGTGGCCCTTTACATCCTCCACATGGGGTTTAGGATCGTGAGCCGTTCCCTTGGGGGGCTTATGGACGAGGGACTGGCCCCAGAAGAACTCGCGCAGATCCGGGCGGTCCTTTCCCGCTATGTCCCAGCTAGGGCCCTCGAGGTCCACGGGCTCAAGACCCGGCGGGCGGGGCGGCGGGCCTTTTTGGAGTTCCACCTGGTGGTCCCGGGGAAGATGCGGGTGGAGGAGGCCCACCGGCTTTGCGACGAGCTCGAGGCCGCCCTAAAGGGGGCCTTGCCAGGCCTTGAGGTAACCATCCACGTGGAGCCGGAAAGCGAGCGGCAGGCCTAAACCTTACGCCCTTTCCCCCATGGGCAAAAAGCGTATAATACCACCCCATGCGGGCTTGCGCCCGCATGGGGACCCCGGTAGAAAGTCCCCGTGGAGTTTTTTGGGAACCTGGAAGCGCAGGAACCAAAAGTAAAGGGTATGGGTATGGAACGGAAGATCCGGGCGCTCATCGCCAAACCGGGCCTAGACGGCCACGACCGGGGGGCCAAGGTGGTGGCCCGGGCCCTAGGGGATGCGGGGATGATCTACACGGGGCTCCGCCAGACCCCGGAGATGATCGTCTCCGCCGCCATCCAGGAGGACGTGGACGCCATCGGCCTCTGGGCCCACATGTACTACTTCCGCGAGGTGAGGCGGCTTTTAGAGGAACGGGGGGCCTCGGACATCCTCCTCTTGGGATCATCCCCGACGAGGACGTGCCCAAGCTCAAGGCCCTGGGGGTAGCCGAGGTCTTTGGACCTGGCACCCTCACCCAGGAGATCGTGGACTTCCTCAAGCGGGCCGTGCCCGAGAGGTGGCAGGCCCAAGGGGTGTAAGGTGAAGGCCATCCAGCTCTACTACCCCCCGGAGTGGGCCCACTGTTACGGTTGCGGGTACGAAAACCCCGCAGGGCTTGGGATAAGGACCTACTGGGACCCCGAAAGGAAGGTGGGGGAAACCCGCTTCCTCCCCAAGCCCCACCACACCGCCCTCCCCGGTCTCGTCTATGGGGGGCTTCTCGCCTCCCTCATCGACTGCCACTCCACGGCCACCGCGGCCGCAGCCAAGGCGGAGGCCATGGGGGTCTCCCTGGAAACCCACCCCTTGCGCTTCGTCACCGCAAGCCTCAAGGTGGACTTCCTCAAACCCACCCCCCTAGGCCCCGAACTTTTGGTGGTAGGCCGGGCCACGGAGGTAGGCCCACGCAAGGTGGTGGTGGTCTCCGAGCTCTACGCCCAAGGGGAGGTCACCGTGCGGGGCGAGGCGGTGCTGGTCCAGCTCCGGGGCCAGGACTCCCCCTAGGAAAGAAGGCGGGGACAGCCTCGTTATAGGCGAGGCTAAGGGGCCTCCGTAGGGGGCGACCTTCCGGATACCTGGGAGAATTTCCAGCCGAGGTCCCCGGGAAGGCCTACCCCCTCGAGGCGCGGAACCCCTCGCCCCCAAGGTCAGCCGGAAGGGGTAGGGGCAAAGGGGTTTCCCCTTCCCCTCATACCCTTTGCTTTTGGTCCCTGCGCTTCCAGGTTCCCAAAAACTCTACGAGGACTTTTCTACCGGGGCCCCCATGCAGGCGTAAGCCTGCATGGGGTGGTATCAGGTACTCGAGGAGGCGCTCCAGGAGGAAAAGGACCAAGGCCAGCCCCAAAAGGTAGGGCTGGAGGGATAGAGGCCTCAAGGGGGGATGGTCCAGGGCCTCTGGGGTGAGGAGCCTTCCCCCGCTGGCCTCGGCCATGGCCCTCAAGACGGCCTCCCCCTCCCGCGGGGTCCACTCCCCAGGAAGGGGGAGGTCAAGGGGAAACCGGCGCGGCCCGTCCAGGAGCACCCCCTTCCCCTCGAGGTAGACCTCAAAGCGGTTGGGGCCCGTGGGGACCATGGCCCTTTCCTCCCCCCCAAGGAGGGCCTTGGGGGCCTCCAGGTCCCCTAGGGCCACGGCCCGCACCCCCTCCCCCTCGGGGTAGGCGTAAAGGGCTAGGGCCCGGCGGCCCCCCATGAGGTAGCGGGCCAAGCCCCCAAGGAAAGGGGCTGCCCCCTCCCAGTCCCGCCAGGAGTGGCCGAGGTCCGTGGCCAAGGCGGCCACCCGGCCCTCCCCCCTTGGCCCCAGGGCCAGGACCACCCCTTCCCCGCTTTCTAGGAGGACCTCGGCCCAAGGCTCAGCCCGGGCCTTAAGGCGGAGGGCCAGGGGGGGAAAGGCCACCCCCTCGGTGAGGGGGTGGGGCCTAGCCCTTACGGGAAAACGACCGGTTTCCACCCCGTTTCCCTTCAGGGCCTGGCCCTCCTTGAGGAAAAGCCGGGGGAGGTCCTTAGGGGTGGGGGCCAGGTAAAACCGGCCCCGGCCCCGGCGGGCAAGCTCCTCCAAAAAGGCCTGGTCCGCATCCGGCCCCAAGGCCAAGGCGCTCACCTCGAGGCCCGAGGCCTCGGCCAGGGCCAGGATGGGCGCTTTGGGGTCCCCGATCAGGCCATCCGTGAGGACCAAAATCCCCTTGCGCCCCTGGGGCAGGGGCCTTAGGAGGTCCACCGCCTCCCGAAAAGCCCCCCCCAAGACCGTCCCTCCCCCGGCCTGGACCCTCCGGAGGAGGGCCATAGCCTCCCTTTTGCCCTGCTCGGTCATGGGCCGGGGGGGGAAGAGTACCCGGTGCCCCGAAGCGAAGAGGACCACCCCGATCCGGTCCTCGGGGGCCGCGCTCTCCAAAAGGGCCAGGGCCCCGGCCAGGGCCATCTCCAGCTTCTCCCCCGCCATGCTCCCCGAAACGTCCAGGACCAGGACGAGGGCCACCCCTTCCCCCCCCAAAGGCTTCAGGGGCAGGTCCTCCGATAGGGCCCGGTCCCACCCCCCGAGGAAAAGCCCCCTAGGGGTGGCGGTGAAAAGGAGGCCTCCCCCCCGGTGGAGGTAGTCCCGCAAGGCCTCCTTGGCCCCCTCGGGGAGGTCCAAGACCCCTACCCCCACGGCCACCAGGTCGGCCTCCAAGGGGAGGCGGAAGGGGCCTTCCTCCACCTCGAAGCCCTGGGCCCGGAGGTAACGGGCCAGGGCCGGGTCCCCAAGGACCAGGGCCCGGGCCTGGTCCAGCGGGCGGAGCCGGGCCTCGGCCTGGCTTTCCCCCCAGGGGCCTTGGGCCCGGGCCCGCACCCAGGCCTCCCCTGTGAGGGGAAAGGCGTAGGTGAGGACCTTCCTCCCCTCTACCCTTAGGGAATGGCGCTCCCGGCCCTTAGGCCCCTCGAGGACCAGGTCCACCTCCGTAGGCCGGGGGGCCTCCAGGACCACCCCCACCCCCACGGTCTCCCCCAAAAGGGGGTAGGGCGGAGGGACGAGGCGGAGGTCCACGTAGGCCCGGGGAGGAACGTAGAGGGCGTCCAGGGGAAAGGGAGGGGAAACGGGGGGAAAAAGGCCATCGGAGAGGAGGACCACCCGGTCGGGCCGAAACCGCAAGGCCTCCCGGAAGGCAGCCCTTATGTGGGTGGCCTCCCCGAGGTCAAGCCGCCTGGCGGTGGGGGAGGGAAGCCTGGCCACCCGTTCGGCGAAGGCTAGGTAAACCCCTCCCGGGGGAAGCCTCTCGGCGAGGGCCAATACCCCCTCCCTTGCGGAAGGGGAAAAGTCCAGGAGGTAGACCACCCGCCCAGGCCGGGGGAGCTTGGGGTCCAGAAGGGCAAGGAGAAGGAGGAGGAAAACCCCAAGCCTTAGGAGGCCCATGCCCTCATGGTAGGCCAGGGGCCTAGTCCATCCAGTGGCCCAGCTTCTCCTTCTTGACCTGGAGGTAGCGGGCGTTATGGGGGTTATCCCCGGCCCTAAGGGGGACCCGTTCCACGATCTCGATGCCAAAGCCGGAAAGGGCCCGGACCTTCCTCGGGTTATTGGTGAGAAGGCGCATCTTCCGCACCCCGAGGTCATGGAGGATCTGGGCCCCTACCCCGTAGTCCCTGAGGTCCGGGGGGAAGCCCAGGGCCAGGTTGGCCTCCACGGTGTCTAGGCCCTTATCCTGCAGGGCATAGGCCCGGATCTTGTTCACCAGGCCGATCCCCCGCCCCTCCTGCCTCAGGTAGACCAGCACCCCCTTTCCGGCCTCGGCGATCCTCTGGAGGGCCAGGTCCCTCTGGAAGCCGCAGTCGCAACGCAAGGAATGGAGGACATCCCCTGTGAGGCACTCCGAGTGCATGCGGACCAGGATGGGCTCCTCGGGATCCCACGTCCCCATGACCAAGGCCGCGTGCTCCTCCCCCGTGAGGTGGTCCCGGTAGGCCAGGATGCGAAACTCCCCGAACCTGGTGGGCAGAAGGGCCTCGGCCTCCCGCTTGACGTAAAGGTCCCCCCGGGCTAGGCGGTAGCGGATGAGGTCGGCCACCGTGCCTACTTTTAGGCCGTGCCGCTTGGCGAACTCCAGGAGGTCGGGCAGGCGGGCCATCCCCCCATCCTCCTTGAGGATCTCGATCAGGCTTCCCACAGGGGTAAGGCCCGCCAGGCGCAGGAGGTCCACCGTGGCCTCCGTGTGGCCCGCCCGGCGCAAGACCCCTCCGGGCCTGGCGATGAGGGGGAAGATGTGCCCCGGGCGGCGGAAATCCTCGGGGCCGGCCTCGAGGTCCCCAAGGAGGCGGATGGTGGTGGCCCTTTCCTGGGCGCTGATCCCCGTGGTAACCCCCTTGGCGTCCACGCTTACCGTGAACAGAGTACCCCGCGGATCCCCGTTTTCCCCTTCCTCTACCATGGGCTTAAGGCGCAAGGCCTCAGCCCTTTCCCCCGTCATGGCCACGCAGAGGAGGCCCCGGGCCTCCTTGAGCATGAAGTTCACCCACTCCGGGGTCACGTGCTCCGCGGCCATGATGAGGTCCCCCTCGTTTTCCCGGTCCTCGTCGTCCACCAGGATCACGGGCCGACCCTTCCTCAATTCCTCCAGGAGCTCTTCGATCGTGGCTAGACCCTCCATCCTTACCCCCTTTGGGCGTGCAAAAGCCTTTCCAAATAACGGGCCAAAAGGTCCACCTCGAGGTTCACGGGGTCCCCCACCCTCAAGGTCCCCAGGTTGGTCACGGCCAAGGTGTGGGGGATGAGGGTCACCCCGAAGACCTCCCCCTCCAGGCGGGCCACGGTGAGGGAAACCCCGTTTAGGGCCACGCTTCCCTTTTCGGCGATGTAGGGGAGGAGGGCCCGGGGAGGGCGGAAGAAGTAGTCCTTGGCCCCGGGGGCCTCCCGGATGGCCACCACCTCCGCCACCCCATCCACGTGCCCCGTGACCAGGTGTCCCCCTAAGCGATCGGAAAGCCGAAGGGCCCGTTCCAGGTTGGGCCGGTGCCCCACCTTCCAGGTAGGCGCGGTGCGGCTTAGGGTCTCCCGGGCGAGCTCCACCCAAAACCCCTCCCCCTCCAAGGCCACCGCGGTGAGGCAGACCCCGTCCACGGCCACGGAATCCCCCACCTTGAGGCCCCCTAAGACCTTCCTCGCCCCCACCTTGACCCGAAGGAAGGGGCCCTCCTCCACGGCCAGAATCTCCCCAGTTTCCTCCACCAGTCCCGTGAACATCTAAGCCTCCGGATAGGCCTCCAGCCAAAGCTCCTCCCCAAGCCACTCCCGGCGAGCTAGGCGGAGCCTTTTGGCCTCGGCCATGCGCTCGAGGCGCCAACCCTCCAAAACCCCCCTTCCCTCCCCCAGGAGCTTGGGGGCCAGGAAAAGGGCCAGCTTATCCACCAGGCCCCGGGCGAAGAAGGCCCCAGCCAGGACCGGCCCCCCCTCCAGGAGGACCCCATCCACCCCCATCTCCTGGAGGTAAAGGAGGGCAGCCTCCAGGGAAACCCTTCCCCCCTCCCGGGGAAGCTCGGCCACCTGGGCCCCCGCCCTTTCCAGGGCCTGGAGGCGGGCCTTAGGGGCCCCCACCCCGGCGAGAAGGAGGACCCGGGCCTCCTCCCCCCTTGGGCCCCTTTGGAAAAGCCGGGCGGCAGGGGGGGTGCGGGCCTCCGTGTCCAGGACCACCTTGAGGGGGTCCCTTAAGGGGGGAGGCTCCAGCATCCAGGGGAAGGGGCGGAAGTCGGGGTCCCGCACGGTGAGCTCGGGGTTGTCCTGGAGGACCGTTCCCACCCCCACCATCACCGCAGGAAGCCACTGCCGGTAGGCGTGGGCCACCCGCCGGCTCCCTTCCGAGGTGACCCAGCGGGCATCCCCCCCCAAGGTGGCCACCCGCCCATCCAGGGTCAGGGCAGCCTTGAGGAGGACAAAGGGCCTCCCCTTGGCCAAGGCCGTGAAGAAGGCCTCGTTTTGGGCCAGGGCCTCCTCCTCGAGGAGGCCGGCCTCCACCTCTATCCCGGCGGCCTTAAGCCGGGCCAGGCCTCCTTGGGCCTTGGGGTTCCTTTCCCGGGCCGCCACCACCACCCGGGCCACCCCGGCCCGGATGAGGGCCAAGGAGCAGGGGGGGGTGCGGCCATAGTGGTCGCAGGGCTCGAGGGTGACGTAGACCGTGGCCCCCCGGGCCTCCTCCCCGGCCTCCTCGAGGGCATAAACCTCGGCATGGGGCAGGCCGGCCTTGGGGTGGAACCCCTCCCCCACAATCCGCCCCCCCTTCACCACCACCGCCCCCACCAGGGGGTTGGGGCTCGTGTGGCCCCGGGCCCTTTCCGCAAGTTGGAAAGCCCTCCTAAGGAAGCGCTCGTCCAGGTCCAAGTGCCCTCCTTCTCCCATCCGGACTTTCACCGTCGGCCCCGGAATTCCACCGGGTCGGGCCCCTTTAGGGGCTTCGCGGGCTTTCACCGCCGGTGGGGACTTCCACCCCGCCCCGAAGGAGGTGCCTCAGGCACCACCCCTATCCTATCAAAAGGCCTGGCGTACCTCTTGCATCCAGGACACAGAAAGGGGCACAGGGCTAGGTGCCCCGTGCCCTTTTGGTGGAGGTGGGGGGAGTCGAACCCCCGTCCGAAGGTGCCGCAAGCGGCCCTCTACGCGCGTAGTCCGCGTTTGGGATGTCCCCTCAGCTTAGCCCGCGGACGGGCGGCTTGAGGGTAAGCCCCGCGTGGGGTTTCGCCTAGGGCTACGGGGCCTGGCCCTAGGCTAGCCGGGTTTGGGTCCCCGCTTCCGGTGAGCCCCCGGCTGGGCTACCGGGCGAGGTCGCGGCGTTAGGCCGCGAGGGCAAGAGGCCGGTTGGCCTTTGTGGTTTTGCGGGTTTTTACGAGGCCACCCGCACCTCGGCGCGCAGGCACGCCCTTGGCTACCCCCGTCGAAGCCGTTCACCCCCATGTGGGCCGGGCTTGGACCGGCCTAGGCCTAAGTATACCAGGCTAAAAAGGTTGTGGTCAAGGAAGACAAGGGTGTAAACTAGAGGCGGTACTCCCAAGAGGGGGGTGGGCCAGGCCCACCCCCCTTTTGAGGGGGGTGCGGAGGTGGCCGTGGAACTCCAGAGGCTTTTGGAAGAGGCGGTGAGGCCTCTAGGCTACGTCATCCTCGAGGTCCAACAAGGGCCCAAGGAGCTCCTCGTCCGCCTGGAAAGGGCCGACGAAAGCCCCATCACCATAGCCGACCTCGAGCGGGCAAGCCGGGCGCTAGAGGCGGTGCTGGACCGGGAAGACCCCATCCCCGGCCCCTACCGGCTCCTCGTGGAGTCCCCGGGGCCCAGGAGACCCCTCATCACCCGCCGCCATTTCGAGCGCTTCCAAGGCCTTAAGGCCAGGGTCCAAGGGGAAGGGATACGCTTTACGGGCCGGATCCTAAGGGTGGAAGGGGATGAGGTGGTCTTCGAGGTGGAAGGGGAGGAAAAAACCCTAGCCCTGGGCACCTTCCGCGCCCACCTAGCGGAGTGGCCTGAAAAGCCGAGGTGAAAGGATGAACCGGGAGTTCATGGAAGCCCTTAGGCAGCTGGCCCTGGAAAGGGGGGTCAGCGCGGAGGAGGTCCTCGAGGCCTTCAAGGAGGCCCTGAGGAAGGCCTACGTTCGCCAGAAGAAAGGCAGCAAAGAGGACAAAAAGGACGGGCCCATAGTGGACGTGTACATCAACCCCAACACCGGGGAGATCGAGATGGTCGAGGTCCGCACCGTGGTGGAAAAGGTGGAGGACCCCGACAAGGAGATCGCCCTCGCGGAGGCCCTCCAGTATGACCCCGAGGTCCAGGTGGGGGACGAGCTGGAGTTCCCGATTAACCCCGAAGACCTTTCCCGGATGGCCATCCAAAACCTCCGGGGCATGCTTACCCAAATCCTCAAGGAAGCGGAGATCAACCGGATCTACAACGAGTACAAGGACAAGGTGGGCCAGGTCCTCACGGGCACCGTCTCCCGGGTGGATAACCGGGGGAACGTCTTCGTAGAGCTCGGTCGGGGGGAGGCCTACCTTCCGCGGGCCGAGCAGATCCCCACGGAAAGGTACTATCCGGGGCAGCGGATCAAGGTCTACGTCAAAAAGGTAGAGAAAAAGGAAAATCTGGCCACCAAAGGCCCCACCATCCTCGTAAGCCGGGCCCACGAAAAGCTCGTGGAGTACCTCCTAAGGCAGGAAGTCCCCGAGATCGCCGAGGGAATCGTGGAGATCAAGGCCATCGCCCGCGAGCCCGGCAAGCGGAGCAAGGTTGCGGTTACGAGCCACAACCCCAACGTAGACCCCATTGGGGCCTGCATCGGGCACAAGGGGCAGCGCATCCAGGCGGTCTCCGCAGAGCTGGCCCGGGAAAAGGTGGACATCATCCTCTGGTCCAAAGACCCCAAGGAGTTCATCCGCAATGCCCTCTCCCCCGCGGTGGTGGGCTCCATTGAGCTCGAAGACGGCAAGGCCAAGGTCAAGGTTTCCAAGGACCAGCACTCGGTGGCCATTGGCACTGGGGGCCAGAACGTGCGGCTTGCCTCCAAGCTCACAGGGTACGAGATCAAGTTCGAGGAAGCCGAGATCTCCGACCTGGACGAGGCCTTGCGCCGCGCAGCCCAAGAGGAGGAGAAGAAAAAGGCTAGGGAAGCCTTCGAAAAGCTCTTCCGTGATCTCGAATGAAACACGTCCCCATCCGCATGTGCGTGGCCTGCCGCAAGAGGAGGCCCAAGGGGGAGCTTCTTCGCATCGTGCGCACGGAAGAGGGCTTCGCGATCGACCCCACGGGGCGGAGGCCAGGCCGAGGGGCCTACGTCTGCCCCGACAACCCCGCCTGCCTGCAGGAAAAGGCCTTGCGGAAATGGGCAGGGGCTCAGGCCAAGGCCCTAAGCCAAGCCTTGGCCGCCCACTTAGGAGGTGCGCATGGCAAAGGTACGGATCTACCAACTCGCCAAGGAGCTGGGGATGGAAACCCAGGCCCTCCTGGAGCTTTTGGACCAGATGGGGGTAAGCTATAAGTCCCACGCCTCTACCCTCGAGGAAAAGGACGCGGAAGCCGTCAGAGAGCTCATCCGGGAACAAAGGGGCCTAGAGGAAAAACGCCTGGAGGAGGAAAGGCGCAAAAGCCTTCCCAAGCGCCCCCCGGTGGTGGTCATCATGGGCCACGTGGACCACGGGAAGACCACCCTCCTCGACTACCTCCGGAAAAGCCGCCTCGCAGAGAAGGAGGCCGGGGGCATCACCCAGCACGTGGGGGCCTTCGAGGTGGAAACCCCTGGGGGCAAGGTGGTCTTCATCGACACCCCGGGGCACGAGGCCTTCACCTCCATAAGGCAACGGGGGGCTAGGGTAGCGGACATCGCGGTAATCGTCATCGCTGCGGACGACGGGGTCATGCCCCAGACGGAGGAGGCCATCGCCCACGCCAAGGCCGCGGGGACCAAGCTGGTCTTTGCCCTGAACAAAATGGACCTCCCCCAGGCGGATCCCGAAAGGGTCAAGCGCCAGCTCATGGAGCGGGGCTTTGTTCCCGAGGAGTACGGGGGGGATGCCATCTTGGTCCCCATCAGCGCCAAAACGGGGCAAGGGGTCCAGGACCTTTTGGAGATGATCCTCCTCCTTGCGGAGCTGGAAGACCTCCGGGCTGACCCCGAGGCTGAGCCCAAGGGGGTGATCCTCGAGTCCAAGCTGGACAAGCAAGCGGGGATCCTGGTTAACCTCCTGGTCCAGGAGGGCACCTTCCGAGTAGGGGACTACGCCATCGCGGGGGAAGCCTACGGAAGGATCCGGGCCATGACGGATAGCGACGGGCGCCAGCGCAAGGAGGCAGGACCAGGAAGCGCGGTCCAGGTCCTGGGCTTCCAGGAGCTTCCCCCGGCGGGGGAGGTGGTGGAGTGGGTCCCGGACCTCGAGGCTGCCCGGGAGATCGCGGAGGAACGGAAGGAGGCGAGGAGGGTCCAAGAGGAGGAGGCCCAGCGCCCCAAGACCATGGCCGATCTCCTCCGAAGCCTCCAAGGGGAGAAAAAGGAGGTAGCCCTCATCCTCCGGGCAGACACCCAAGGTTCCCTCGAGGCCCTCCAGCACGTCTTGGCCAAGGAGAGCACGGAGGATATCCGGCTCAACGTCCTCCTCGCCCAGGTAGGGGCCCCCACGGAGTCCGACGTCCTCCTGGCCCAAACTGCCCACGCGGCCATCCTGGCCTTTGGGGTGAACCCCCCGGGCTCGGTGCGAAGGGCCGCAGAGCAAAAGGGCGTCCTCCTCAAAACCTTCCGGATCATCTACGACCTCGTGGACGAGGTCCGGTCCATGATCAAGGGGCAGAAGGCCCCCCAGTACAAGGAGGAGGTCCTGGGCCAGGCCGAGGTGCGGGCCATCTTCCGCCTGCCCACGGGCAAGCAGGTGGCCGGGTGTATGGTGGTCCAGGGCCGGATCCCTAGAAACGCGGAGGCGCGGGTCCTGAGGAAGGGCCAGGAGATCTGGAAGGGCCGGATCGCAAGCCTCAAGCGCTTCAAGGAGGACGTCCGGGAGGTGGAAAAGGGATACGAGTGCGGCATCGGGCTAGAGGGATTCGACGCCTTCGAAAAGGGAGACCTCATCGAGGCCTTCCAGGTAGTCGAGGTACCCGCCTAACCCTAGGCCCAAAGGGGCCACCCAAGGGTTCGGACCAGGACCCCATCGGAGGTAAGGCATGCAGCGGAAGATAGGCCAGGCCCTATTGTTTGCGGTCATCTTTCTCCTTGCCCTTTTGGCCCTATGGAAACCCTGGGCCAAGGACGAGCCCAAAATCCGATTGGGATTGGACCTCAAAGGGGGGCTTAGGATCGTCCTGGAGGCAGACGTACCCAAGCCCACCCTGGACGATTTGGAAAAAGCCAGGACCGTTTTAGAAAACCGCATCAATAGCCTGGGGGTAGCCGAACCCCTCATCCAGATCCAAGGAAACCGGCGGATCGTGGTCGAGCTCCCCGGCCTCTCCCAAGCGGACCAGGACCGGGCCCTTAAACTCATCGGCCAAAGGGCGGTCCTGGAGTTCCGGATCCTCAAGGAGGGGGCCAAGGGGCGTACCGTGGCCGAGATCAACCAGCTCCTGAGGGACAACCCTAACCTTAAGCGGGAGGATCTGGAAAGGGAACTCATCCGCCCTGAGGACCTGGGCCCACCCCTCCTCACGGGGGCAGACCTCGCGGACGCCCGGGCGGTCTTCGACCAGTTCGGGCGCCCCATGGTAAGCCTCACCTTCACCCCCGAAGGGGCCAAGAAGTTCGAGGAGGCCACCCGGGCCCATGTGGGGGAACGGCTGGCCATCGTCCTGGACGGGCGGGTGTACACCGCTCCCGTGATCCGCCAGGCCATCACCGGGGGGCAGGCGGTGATCGAGGGGCTCGCCAGCCTCGAGGAGGCGAGCGAGATCGCCCTGGTCCTCCGCTCAGGGTCCTTGCCTGTTCCCCTCGAGGTGGCGGAGATCCGGGCCATCGGGCCCACCCTAGGCCAAGACGCCATCCAGGCGGGCCTCCGGGCCGCCTTGGTGGGTACCTTGGTCCTCTTCCTCCTGCTTTTCGCCTATTACGGGTTCTGGCTAGGGCTCGTGGCCTCCCTGGGCCTCATCTACATCGGGGTCCTGATCCTGGGGCTCCTTTCGGGCCTTGGGGCTACCCTGACCTTGCCGGGCATCGCCGGCCTCATCCTTACCCTAGGGGCCGCGGTAGATGGAAACGTGTTGTCCTTCGAGAGGATCAAGGAGGAACTCCGGGCAGGAAAGCGCTTCCGACAGGCCATCCCCGAGGGCTTCCGGCACTCTACCCTCACCATCTTGGACGTCAACGCCGCCCACCTCCTGGCTGCGGCCGCCCTCTACCAGTACGCCACGGGCCCCGTGAAGGGGTTTGCGGTGATCCTGGCCATTGGGGTGGTGGCCAGCGTCTTTTCCAACCTCTACTTCAGCCGCTACCTCCTGGAACTCATCGCGGAAAGGCGGGAGGTAAAGCCTCCCATGTGGCTTGTAGAGCCCCGGATCAATTTCCTGGGCCCGGCCCGCTTCATCACCTTGGCCTCCCTCCTCCTCGCCCTCCTTGCGGGAAGCCTCGCCCTCACCAAAGGGTTCAACTACAGCATCGATTTCACCGGGGGCACCTCCTTTACCCTTAGGGTGCCGGCCAAGGTTCAGGTGGAAGACATCCGGACCTTCCTGGAAAAGGCCGGCTACCCCGCCAAGGAGGCGGTGATCACCCAGGTCCAGGCCCCCCTAGCGGAGGCCAGGGAATACGTGGTCAAGCTCCCCCCCCTCGAGGACCCCAAGCGCTTAGAGCTGGAGGGCCTTTTCGCCAAGGGGCTTGGGGCGGAGGTCCTGGTCTCCGAAACGGTGGGGCCGGCCATCGGTTCAGAACTCCGGCGCAACGCCCTCATGGCCGTGCTGGTGGGCCTCGGCCTCATCCTCATCTACGTGGCTTTCCGCTTTGACTGGACCTTTGGGGTGGCAAGCGTCCTGGCCGTGGCCCACGACGTGGCCATCGTGGCGGGGATGTATAGCCTTTTGGGCCTCGAGTTCTCCATTCCCACCATCGCAGCCCTCCTCACCGTGGTGGGGTATTCCATCAACGACTCCATCGTGGTCTCAGACCGCATCCGGGAAAACCAAAAGCTCCTAAGGGGCCTTCCCTATGCGGAGGTGGTCAACCGCTCCATCAACCAGACCCTTTCCCGGACGGTCATGACCAGCCTCACCACCCTTCTCCCCATCCTGGCCCTCCTTTTCCTCGGGGGAAGCGTCCTTAGGGACTTCTCCCTGGCCATTCTGGTGGGGATCCTCGTGGGGACATATAGCTCCATCTACGTGGTTTCGGCCCTGGTGGTCTTCTGGAAAACCTGGCGGGCCTTACGACCTGCCAAGGGATAGTACCACCCCATGCGGGCTTGCGCCCGCATGGGGACCCCGGTAACACCACCCCATGCAGGCCCAAGCCTGCATGGGGGCCCCGGTAGAAAGTCCCCGTGGAGTGGAACCTGGAAGCGCAGGAACCAAGATAAGGGGCCTGGCTAACGGGCTTCTGCAAAGCCGCTTCCGCCCTAGCCCTCTCCTGAGGTCCTCAGCCGTCCTCACGGGAAGGGCCAAGGCCTGGTATAGTATGGGGCAACCGGGACGGGCGCCCCCTCCCGGCGGCCAAGCTTCCCCTAAAGGTCACCCAAGCCCACCCTCCTGTCCTTGGGGGAAGGGAAAGGAGTACCCATGAGAGACAGCTTCCAAACCCGAAAGACCCTGGTTACCTCAAGAGGAAGCTACACCTACCACGACCCCCTGGAGTTAGAACGGCGCGGCCTTTTCGCGGTGAGCGAGCTGCCCTTCTCCATCCGGATCATGCTGGAAAGCCTCCTCAGGAACGAGGACGGCTACCAGGTGACCCAGAGGGACATCGAGGCCCTGGCCAGTTGGAGACCGGAACCCGGAGAGATCAACGTGCCCCTCAAGCTGGCCCGGGTCCTCCTCCAGGACTTCACCGGGGTGCCTGCGGTGGTGGATCTAGCGGCCATGCGGGAGGCCGTGAAGGCCCGAGGGGGGGATCCCAGGCGGATTAACCCCGTGGTGCCCGCGGACTTGGTCATCGACCACTCCGTGCAGGTGGACGCTTTCGGGACCGCTTACGCCTTCTTCTACAACGTGGAAAAGGAGTACGAAAGGAACCGGGAACGCTACCTCCTCCTCAAGTGGGCCCAAAACGCCCTGGAGAACTTCCGGGTCGTCCCCCCGGGGACGGGCATCGTCCACCAGGTGAACCTCGAGTACCTGGCCCAGGTGGTGATGACGGAAAGGCGGGACGGCCTCACCCTGGCCTTCCCCGATAGCCTCGTGGGCACGGATAGCCACACCACCATGGTAAACGCCCTCGGGGTCTTGGGCTGGGGCGTGGGGGGCATCGAGGCCGAGGCGGTGATGTTAGGCCAGCCCTACTACATGCTGGCCCCCAAGGTGGTGGGGTTTAGGCTCTATGGGGAGCTTCCGGAAGGGGCTACGGCCACGGACCTAGTCCTCACCATCACCCAGATCCTGCGCAAGCACGGGGTGGTGGGGAAGTTCGTGGAGTTCATCGGCCCTGGGGTGGACAAGCTCTCCATAGCTGACCGGGCCACCCTAGCCAACATGGCCCCCGAGTACGGGGCCACCATGGGCTTCTTCCCTGTGGATGAGGAAACCTTAAACTACCTCCGCCTTACGGGGAGGCCCGAGGAACTTGTGGAACTCGTGGAGGCCTACACCAAGGCCGTGGGCCTTTTCCGCACCCCCGAGGCCGAGGCCAAGGTCCGCTACTCGGAGACCCTAGAGCTCGACCTCTCCACGGTGGAGCCCTCCTTGGCCGGACCCAAGCGGCCCCAAGACCGGGTACCCCTCAAGGAGGCCAAGGGGAGCTTCCTCCTCAGCCTGCAAAAGCCGGTCAAGGAGGGAGGGTTTGGCCTAACCCCTGAGCGCTTGGAACGGCGGGTCAAGGTGAGGCGCCAGGAAGAGGAGTTCGAGCTTACCCATGGCTCGGTGGTGATCGCGGCCATCACCAGCTGCACGAACACCTCCAACCCCACGGTGATGCTCGGGGCTGGCCTCCTGGCCAAGAAGGCAGTGGAAGCCGGTCTGGACACCAAGCCCTGGGTCAAGACCTCCCTGGCCCCGGGGTCTAAGGTGGTCACGGACTACCTCGAGTCCAGCGGCCTCCTGCCCTTCCTCGAGGCCCTGCGCTTCCATGTGGTGGGCTACGGCTGCACCACCTGCATCGGCAACTCCGGACCCCTCCCTGAGGAGATCGCCAAGGCGGTGGAGGAAGGGGATCTGGTGGTGGCCGCGGTCCTTTCCGGAAACCGCAACTTCGAGGGCCGCATCAACCCCCACGTCCGGGCCAACTACCTGGCAAGCCCCATGCTGGTGGTGGCCTACGCCCTTGCGGGGAGGATGGACATCGACTTCGCCACCGAACCCCTCGGCCATGACCCCAACGGCCGGCCCATCTACCTCAAGGACCTCTGGCCCAGCATGCGGGAGATCCAGGAGGCCGTGGCGCGGGCCCTAGACCCCGAGCTTTTCCGGAAGGAGTACGCCAAAGTCTTCGAGGGGGACGAGCGCTGGCAGGCCCTCCCTGCCCCTAGGGGGGAGCTTTACCGGTGGGATCCCGAAAGCACCTACATCCAAAACCCTCCCTTCTTCGAAAACCTAGGCGAGCACCAGACAGGGGACATCCGGGGGGCCAGGGTCCTTCTGGTCCTCGGGGACTCCGTGACCACGGACCACATCTCCCCAGCTGGGGCCATCCCGGTGAAAAGCCCTGCGGGCCAGTACCTGCTCTCTAAGGGGGTGAAGCCCGAGGAATTCAACTCCTACGGATCCCGCCGGGGCAACCACGAGGTCATGCTGCGGGGCACCTTCGCCAACATCCGCATCAAAAACCTCATGCTGGATGGGATCGAGGGGGGCTACGCCAAGAAGCTCCCCGAAGGAGAGGTGGACTTTGTTTACAACGTGGCCATGCGCTACAAGGCGGAGGGTACGCCCCTTTTGGTCCTGGCGGGCAAGGAGTACGGTACGGGTTCCAGCCGGGACTGGGCGGCCAAGGGCACCTACCTCCTCGGGATCAAGGCCGTTTTGGCGGAAAGCTTCGAACGGATCCACCGCTCCAACCTGGTGGGGATGGGCGTCTTGCCCTTGGAGTTCCGCCCCGGGGAAAACCGGGAAACCCTAGGCCTCACGGGGTATGAGGTCTACGACATCCTAGGCCTAGAGGACCTCCGCCCGAGGAAGGAGGTGGAGGTGGTAGCCCGCCGGGAGGATGGCCAAGAGATCCGCTTCCAGGCCATCGCCCGCTTGGACACCCCCGTGGAGGTGGACTACTACAAAAACGGGGGAATCCTCCAAACCGTCCTGCTCAACCTCCTCAAGGAAACCCGGAAGGCCTGATACCACCCCATGCGGGCTTGGGCCCGCATGGGGACCCCGGTAGAAAAGTCCCTGCGGAGTTTTTTGGGAACCTGAGCGCGCAGGAACCACAAGGAAGGGCAAGGGGTCCTAGGGCCTAGGACCCCTCCTGGTGCCGGGGACGGGACTCGAACCCGTACGGGGGCTACCCCCCAGCGGATTTTAAGTCCGCTGCGTCTACCATTCCGCCACCCCGGCCCATCCCTTCCATCCTAAGCCCCAAGCCTCCCCTGGGCAACCCGGGGTTCCACCTCTAGGGGGGCAAAGTTCCCCTCCTGGTAAAGGCAAACCTCTCCTAGGCGAAAGCCCTCCAGAAGGGCAAAAAAGCCCACGGCCTTCTCCCGCCAGTCCCTAAAGGGGAGGGCGTGGAAGGCCACCCGCCCCGTGAGGAGAGGCCGGACCCTGTCCCAAGCCTCCTCCAGGCTAAAAAAATCCCTGGGTAAGGCCAAAATGGCCCTTCGGTAGGGCCTTGCGGCCTCGAGGAGAACCCTCGGGGAAAGGCGGGGGAGGCCCTTCCTTGGGGGAGGGGGAAGGACCGGCCTTAGGCGGCTCCGGGCCTGGAGGCGGGCCTCGAGGAAGGCCATGGCCTGGGACAAGTCCAAAAGGGCCTGGACCAGGGGAGCCTCCCCTTCCTCCCCAGGGGCCAAGGCCCTCTCCGGGGCCAGCTTTAGGAGGAGGAGCTCGGCCAGGAGGGGCAGAAGCTCGCTCCTGGCCTTGAGGTCCTCGGGAACCTGGGCCAAGGCCTGGTCGATGACCAGGAGGACGGGAAGCTCCCTAGGGGAGATCCGCCCCCGCCTTAAGGCCTCCCTCAAGGCCTCCGGGCTTCCCTCAAAGCCGCCAAAAGCCAGGCGGATCACCGGGGGACGGGGCGCCTTTCGGGCCGAAGGAGGCCCACCTTCTCCCGCACCTCCTCCATGGTGGCCTGGGCGATGGCCCGGGCCCGCTTGGCCCCCTCGAGGAGGGCGTCCATCACGTAGTCGGGATCCCTGCGCAAGGCCTCGGCCCGCTCCCGGATGGGCCTTAGGGCGCGCATCAGGTGGTCAAAGAGGATACGCTTGACGGCATAGGTCCCCACCCCGGCCCGGCGGTACTCCTCCTTGAGGGCCTCCACCAAGCCTTGGGGGGCGAAATAGGAGAGGTAGGTGAAAAGGACGGTCCGGTCCGGATCCCCGGGGTCTGCAAGGCGGATCCTCTGGGGATCATCGGGCAGGTGCTGGATCTTCTGCCAGATGCTCTCCTCAGGCTCCAGAAGACCAATGGTGTTCCCTAAGGACTTGCTCATCTTGGACTTGCCGTCAATCCCCGGCACCCGGGGGGCCTTGGGGTTGAGGAGGGCCTTAGGCTCGGGGAAGGTTTCCCCGAAGAGGCCGTTAAAGCGCCGGGCGATCTCCCGGGTGAGCTCGATGTGCTGGACCTGGTCCTCGCCCACGGGTACGGTGTCCGCCTTATAGATAAGGATGTCCGCAGCCTGGAGAACAGGGTACATCAGGAGACCGCTCCAAACGGCCTCCTGCTTGGCCGCCTTGTCCTTGAACTGGGTCATGCGGGTGAGGTCCCCTAAGGGGGTTAGAGTGGTGAAAACCCAGGCCAGCTCCGTATGCTCAGGCACGTGGGACTGGACAAAGAGGGTAACCCGCTCGGGGTCTAGGCCGGCGGCGATGTTCACCAAGGCCGCCTCAAAGGTGCGCTGGGCCAAGGTCTGGGGATCGTAGGCTAGGGGATTGGTGAGGGCGTGGTAGTCCACGATGCAAAAGAGGGCATCCCGACCCAGTTTCTCCCCGATCTCCACCCATTGCTTGATGGCCCCCAGATAGTTGCCGATGTGGATCTCCCCCGAGGGCTGGATGCCGGAAAGGACCCTCCGCATGATCCCTAAGCCTAAGGGCCTTGCCCCAAGGCGTCAATGGCCAAAAGGGAAAACCCGGAAGGGCTAAGGCCTTCCGGGAGGATGGTGCCGGGGGCGGGACTTGAACCCGCACGTCCGCAAGGACACACGACCCTGAATCGTGCGCGTCTACCAATTCCGCCACCCCGGCAGACGCTACGCCCATTTTAGGTCCCCAAAGGGGCTAGCGTCAAGCATAAGGAAGGCCTACCTTGACCAAACCGCTCCCTGGCCTTAGGCTAGGGGGCAATGCGGTGGGGGATCCTCCTAGACCTAGGCCGGGCCGGCCCGGCTTAGGGAGGCCATGCCGCTTCCCCCCGGGCCTAAACCCCGGGGGGTTTTCCTAAGGGGGTTAGGGTATGGGAAAAACCCTCTACGAAAAGGTTTGGGAAGCCCACGAGGTGAGGAAGCTCAAAAACGGCCAAAGCCAGCTCTTCATCGACCTTCACCTCCTCCACGAGGTCACAAGCCCCCAGGCCTTCGCCATGCTCAAGGACCTAGGCCTTAAGGTGCGCTTCCCCCATAGGACCTTCGCCACCGTGGACCACATCGTCCCCACACACGACCGCCGGGAGCCTTTTGCCGATCCTTTGGCCCAAGGCATGCTCGAGGCCCTAAGGCGGAACACCAGGGAAAATGGGATCACCTTCTTTGACCTGGGAAGCGGCCGCCAGGGGATCGTCCACGTGATCGGCCCCCAGCTTGGCCTCACCCAGCCCGGGATGACCATCGCCTGTGGGGACTCCCATACCTCCACCCACGGGGCTTTCGGGGCGGTGGCCTTTGGCATTGGGACAAGCCAGGTGCGGGACGTCCTCGCCACCCAGACCCTGGCCGCGCAGAGGCTCAAGGTGCGCCGGATCAACGTGGAAGGCCGCTTGGCCCCTGGGGTCTACGCCAAGGACGTCATCCTCCACATCATCCGCACCCTTGGGGTAAAGGGGGGGTTGGGCTACGCCTACGAGTATGGGGGAAGCGCGGTGGAGGCCATGGACATGGAAAGCCGCATGACCCTCTGCAACATGTCCATCGAGGGGGGGGCCCGGATCGGCTACGTAAACCCCGACGAGACCACCTTCCAGTACCTCGAGGGCCGGCCCTACGTGCCCAAGGGGGCGGAGTGGGAGGAGGCCAAGAAGCGCTGGCGGGCCTGGGCCTCAGACCCAGACGCAACCTACGACGACGTGGTCACCTTCCGGGCAGAGGAGATCGCCCCCACGGTGACCTGGGGCATTACCCCGGGGCAGGCCATCCCCATCGACGGACGGATCCCCTACCTCGAGGAACTCCCCGAGGAGGAAAGGCCAGCGGCCATGGAGGCCCTGGCCTACATGGGCTTTAAGGAGGGGCAGCCCATCAAGGGGGTACCCATTCAGGTGGCCTTCATCGGAAGCTGCACCAACGCTAGGCTCTCTGACCTTAGGGAGGTGGCCCGTTACCTCAGGGGCCACCGGGTGAAGAAGGGGGTGCGGGCCCTGGTGGTGCCGGGCTCGGAGTGGGTAGCGAAGAAGGCGGAGGAGGAGGGCATTGCGGAGATCTTCCGCGAGGCGGGGTTTGAGTGGCGGATGCCGGGCTGCTCCATGTGCCTGGCCATGAACCCCGACCGGCTGGAAGGGGACGAGCTTGCAGCGAGCTCCTCTAACCGCAACTACAAGGGAAGGATGGGAAGCCCAAGGGGCCGCACCGTCCTCATGAGCCCCCTCATGGTGGCTGCAGCTGCGGTAACGGGTGAAATTGCCGACGCCCGGGAGATCTTTGGCCTTGGGAGGTAAGGATGCTTGAGAAGATCACCCTCATCCAGGGTCGGGCCCTGCCCTTAAGGGGCAAGGACGTCGACACGGACCGGATCATCCCCGCCCGCTTCATGAAGACCATCACCTTTGAGGGCCTGGAGCGCTACCTCTTCTACGACGAGCGGTTTGACGAAAGGGGTAACCCCAAGCCCCACCCCCTCAACGA
>JBEPYU010000011.1:0-33076 GCA_041641215.1 Thermaceae bacterium | reverse complement strand
CCAAAGGGAGCTTGACGCCTACCTGGACCACTACAACCGCCGGCGACCCCACCGGGCCTTGGGGGGCCTGGCCCCTTTAGAGTACCTGGCTAGAATACGGGGGGAGGCGGTCCCCACAGAGTCCCAAGTGTGTTGACCGACTACAACCCCTTGACAAATGGGAGCCGCGTGCAAAAATGGGCTTTTCAGCTCCCTCCTGAGGCCGATTCCCAGGGGGTAGAGTTGCAAAGGTTGTTAGCCCCGTAGGGGATTGAAACCTCCACTCCTCCTCGTACAGGGAAGAGTCCACGCCGAGGTTGCAAAGGTTGCTAGCCCCGCAGGGGATTAAAGCCTCCGGGCCCGCCTAGAGGAATCCATGGACAATGGGAGCCATCCTGGGTAGGATGGCCGGAGGGGGAAGGTTTGGGGGATGGCCCAAAAAGCCAAGGTTTCCTTTCCCAAGGAAACCCCCACTCCCCTCGAAGTTCGTCCCTAGCCCCACACCCCCTTTAGCACCCTTCCGGGTTTGGAGGGGTGATACCACCCCATGCGGGCTTGCGCCCGCATGGGGGCCCCGGTAGAAAGTCCCCGTGGGGTTTTCGGGAGCCTGGAAGCGCAGGAACCAAAAGTAAAGGGTATGAATAGAGGTTGGAAAATGCCCCGGCGTAGCTCTCGCACAAGCTCCTTCGGTAGCCCGGCCAGGGTATCCCACGACTCCTCGCCGTTCTATAGCCGCCGGCTGTATGAGGGGCTACCCAAGGAAGAACCCGTGGCCTACCAGGAAACCCCCTTGCCGCCCGAACACGTCAACCGGATTTTCCCCAAAAGCTCCGAGCGGATGGAGGAACTCCCTGACAACTCGGTCCACCTCATGGTCACCTCACCCCCCTACAACGTGGGCAAGGAGTACGATGACGACCTAACCCTGGACGAGTACCGGGCCTTCCTGAGGCGGGTCATGGCCGAGGTCTACCGGGTGCTGGTTCCGGGTGGGCGGGCCTGCATCAACCTGGCCAACCTGGGCCGGCGTCCCTACCTGCCCCTCCACGCCTTCGTCATCCAGGACATGTTGGAGATGGGTTTCCTCATGAGGGGAGAGATCATCTGGGATAAGGCCTCAAGCGCAAGCCCCTCCACCGCCTGGGGAAGCTGGCTCTCCCCGGCCAACCCCACCCTACGGGACACCCACGAGTACATCCTGGTGTTCTCCAAGCAAACCCTTGGCCGCCCCAACCCCTTTGGCCGCAAGGGGACGATGAGCCGGGAGGAGTTTTTGGAGTTCACCAAAAGCGTTTGGCGCTTCCCTGCGGAGCGCTCCTCCAAGGTCCACCACCCGGCCCCCTTCCCCGTGGAACTCCCCTACCGCCTCATCCAGCTCTACACCTTTGAGGGGGAGGTCGTCCTGGACCCCTTCATGGGGAGCGGGACCACGGCCATCGCCGCCCTGAAGGCGGGGCGGGTCTTCGTGGGCTACGAGATCCACCCAGACTACGTGGCCCTAGCCAACCGGCGCCTCGAGGGCTTCCTGGCCCAAGGGTCCCTCTTCTGATACCCTATTGCCCCATGGCGCAGAAAGGGTCCGGATAGACGATTTGGAGGGAGCCCCTGGCCCCTGCGGTTCCAGGTTCCAAGCACTGGGGACTTTCTAGCGGGGCGCCCATGAAGGGGCAAGCCTGCATGGGGTGGTGTGAAACCCCCAGCGGCCCGGCTGTAGGATGGAAGGGGGTTGCCATGTACGAACCCTCTGGGAAGGGGCCCTCAGGCGGACCCTGCCCTCGGGCTTACGGAAAAGCGGGGGATCTACCTGGACCTCTACCGCGGCCAGTGCCGGGAGGCCAGGGTGGCCACCCTCGAGGACTACGCCAAGGCCCCTTATACCACCCCATGCGGGCTTGCGCCCGCATGGGGGCCCCGGTAGAAAGGTCCCCGTGAAGTTTTTTGGGAATCTGAGGGCGCGGGAACCAATTACGTGCCGCACCTGGAAGGGGCTGGCCGAGGGCACCTTGGGCCCCGTCTCCGCCTTCATGGGGGGGAAGATCCGGCTGATACCACCCCATGCAGGCTTACGCCTGCATGGGGGCCCCGGTAGAAAAGTCCTCGTAGAGTTTTTTGGGAACCTGGAAGCGCAGGAGCCAAAAGCAAAGGGTATGAAAGGGGAAACCTGGCTGCCCTAGCCGGTCACTTGGGCGCGACCATAGAGCTCGCCAAAACCGCCCGCCAGGTGCCCACCCGGTACGAAGGGCTTTAAAAAGGGGCGACGAGGCCCAACGCATACCACCCGCCGGTATACTGGTAAGGGGTGAGCCAAGATGGCCCGGTACGGGATGCGGACCCTCCTTAAGGCCTCCCTCGAGGAGGCCCGAAGCCAGGTGGAGGCGGCCCTAAGGGCCGAGGGGTTTGGGATCCTCACGGAGATCGACGTGCAGAAGACCCTCAAGGAACGGGCCGGGGTGGAGATGGGGGCCTACCGGATCCTCGGGGCCTGCAACCCCCAGTTGGCCAAGGAGGCCCTGGGCGTTGACCCCTCCTTGGGCCTCCTCCTCCCCTGCAACGTGGTCCTGAGGGAGGTGGAAGGGGGGGTGGAGGTGCAGATCCAAAACCCCGAGGCCATGTTCGGGGTGGTGGAGGAGGAAACCCAAAGGCGGCTAGCTCCCCTCGTCCAGGAGGCCAAGGCCCGCCTGGAGCGGGCCCTAAAGGCCCTAGGCCCTCAGGCCTGATCCGCGAAGAGGTAAAGGACCTCGAGGAGGACCTCGGGGTAGTCCTCGGGCCTCAGGCCCTTTTTCTCCAGGCGGAAGCCCAAGGGGTAGCGGGTAAACTCCAGCCGGTAGGGGAGGCGCCCAAGGGCCTTGGCGTCGTACTCCAGGGGGCGGCCGAAGACCACCTCCAGGTGGGTGAGGGTTTCGGTCACCGACCGGACCCCCTTGCGCAGGGCCACCAGGCGGAGGCGGGTGAGGTTGAGGAAGTTCTTGGCTTCTTGGGGCAGGGGGCCATAGCGGGCGGAAAGCTCCTTGGCGATCCGGGCCACCTCCGCTAGGCCCTTGGCCTCCGCCAGGCGGCTATAGTAGCGGCTACGGGCCTCAAGGCTCGGGATGTACTCCGCAGGGAGACGGGCAGAAAGGGCCAGGTCCAGGGTGAGGCTTGGGAGCTCAGGGGGGACCTCCCCCTTGAGCCTCTGGATAGCTTCCTCCAAAAGCTCGGTGTAGACCTCGAGGGAGAGGGCCCGGATGTGCCCGTGCTGCTCGGGGCCTAAGAGGTTCCCCACCCCCCGGATCTCCATGTCCTTTTCCGCAAGGAGGTGGCCGCTTCCTAGGTCCGAAAGGTCAGCGATGGCCGTAAGGCGCCTTTCCGCAGCCTCCGTAAGCCTTGGGGGATGGAAGAGGTAGGCGTAAGCCTCCTGGTCCCGCCGCCCCACCCGGCCCCGGAGCTGGTAAAGGGTGGCAAGGCCCAGCTGGTCCGCCCGCTCCACCAGGATGGTGCCCGCCTCGGGGATGTCCAGCCCG
Source organism: Thermaceae bacterium (assembly GCA_041641215.1). GTDB lineage: Bacteria > Deinococcota > Deinococci > Deinococcales > Thermaceae > Thermus. Next base: position 29,597 of record JBEPYU010000011.1, on the reverse strand, counting down.
GCCTCGATGATGGTGGTGGCGAGGAGGAGGTCGTAGGCCCCTTCGGCAAAGAGGAGCATGGTCTCCTCGATGAGGGCCTCGGGCATCTGGCCGTGGACCACCCCGATGCGGGCCTCGGGGATGAGGGCCTCGAGGTAGCGGCGCCGGGCCTCGAGGGAGGCCACCCGGGGGTGGACGTAGAAGGCCTTGCCTCCCCTTTCCAGCTCAAAGAGAATGGCCTCCCGCACGAGGGCAGGGTCAAAGGGGGCGAGGAAGGTCTTGATGGGCTTGCGGCCTGGGGGCGGGGTCCTTATGCTGGAAAGGTCCTTAAGCCCCACCAGGGCCGAGTAGAGGGTGCGGGGGATGGGGGTGGCGGAAAGGTAAAGGGTGTCCACCCCCACCTTAAGTTCCCTCAACCTCTCCTTCTGGGCCACGCCAAAGCGGTGCTCCTCGTCCACGATGAGAAGGCCCAGGTCCCTAAAGCGCACATCGGGCTGGAGGAGGCGGTGGGTGCCTACCACGATGTCCACCTCTCCTCTCTCCAGGCCCTCGAGGATGGCCCGCTCCTCGGCCTCTGGGGTAAAGCGGGAAAGGACAGCCACCCGCACGGGCAGGCCCTGGAAGCGCTCGCGGAAGGTCTTCCCATGCTGCTCCGCAAGGAGGGTTGTGGGTACGAGGAAGGCCACCTGGGCCCCGTGCCCCACCACCCGGGCGGCGGCCCTTAGGGCCACCTCCGTCTTGCCGAAGCCCACGTCCCCCGAGACCAGCCGGTCCATGGGGTAGGGGGCCTCGAGGTCGCGCAGGACCTCCTCCAAGGCCCGGGCCTGGTCGGGGGTTAGGGTGTAGGGGAAGCCCTGGGCCACCTTCTCCTCCCACTCGGGCAAGGGGGGAAAGGCCCGGCCCGGGGTGGCCCGCCTTTGGGCGTAAAGGAGGAGGAGCCTTTGGGCCAAGGCCTCCACGTCCTTCCTGGCCCTTTCCCGGGCCCGCTTCCAGTCGGGCCGGCCCAAGGAGGAAAGCTCCGGGGGGTCGTCCGTGGTCCCGGGGTGGCGCTTGAGGAGGGGAAGGCTTTCCACGGGGAGGTAGAGCTTTCCCTCCCCCGCGTAGCGGAGGACCAGGTAGTCCCGCTTGGCCCCCAGGACCTCCCGGGTCTCCAGGCCCAGGTACTGGCCGATCCCGTGTTCGGGGTGGATGAGGTAGTCCCCAGGGGCCAAGGCCGAAGGGTCGGAAAGCCCCTCCCCTGCCCTAAGCCGGGCCCGCACCCCGCCAGTGGCGAAGACCAGGGCCTCCGTGAGGAAGACCTCCTCCCCCCACTCGGCCCCCCCCTCGAAGGGGCCGGGAAGGAGGCTAAGCCGGCCCTTGGGGCCAGGGTAACGCCCAAGGACCAAGGGCTCAAAGGGGGCTAGGCGCCGCTTCAGAAACTCCAGGCTACGGGCGTGGGCTACGAAGAGGTGGACCCGCTTTCCCGCCTCCAGCCAGCGGGCGAGGTCCCTCTCCAGGGCCTTGAGGCTTCCCCGGTAAGGGGGAAGGGGCCGGACCCCGAGGTCCAAAGGGGGGAGATCTACCCCCCCTCCGAAGGCCAGGAGGGGGCGGTCCCCAAGGAGGGCCCAAAGCTCCCCGGGGGCCAGGGCCGGGGTGTCCAGGTAGACGGGTCCCGGGAAGTGGAGGACCTTCTTGGAGGCGAAGCCCTCCGCCTTGCCGGGCTTGGGGAGGAGAACGTACCGCTTCCGCTCCTCCCCAGCGACGAGGAGCCTTTCCAGCTCGTCCCCGAAGAACTCCAGGCGCACCTCGCCGAGCTCCACCACCTCCCCCAGGACGCGGTAGTCCTCGTCCCGGGCGTAGCCTAAGCGGAGGAGGCGGTCCAGAAGCTCCCCCCGGGGATAGGCCCGCCCCACCTCGAGGAGGAGGCGCCAGGCCCCGGGGTCCTCGGGGAAGGGGCTTAGGGCCTCCTCGTAGGAGAAGACGAAGAGGGCCTCCTCCTCCCAGGCCTCGAGGCCAGGGTTCAGGTAGACCCGGGCGCCGAAGGCGGAAAGGTCCCGGTAGGCCCGCACCCGGTCATCGGGGGCCAGGAGGAGGGCCGGGCCCTTCTCCTTGGCGAAAAGGAGGGCCCTTAGGACCTGGGGCAGCTCCAGGCGGTGCCCGTAGGGAATAGGGAGGACCGGATCCACAGGCTACAGGCTATAGGCGTGGACGGCCAAGGCCCCTAGGCCCACGTTGGCGGTAACCGTGGCCCCAGAGCGGACGATCCGCCCCCGCTTAAGGCGCAAGGAGGCCTCAAGCCTAGCCTTAAGCTCACCCAACCACTCGGGTTTGGCCTCCGAGTGAACCAGGGTGACCCTCAAGGGCCGGCCCGACCCAGCGAACTCTTCCCTTAGGAGCCGGGCCAAGGCCTCAGGGACCCCCTCCTCCCGGACCACCCTGAGGAAGCGGATATGCCCCCCTTCCAACCTGAGGATGGGCCTTAGGCCGAGGAGGTCCCCTACGATCTGGCCGAAGCGGGGTAGGCGCCCATTGCGGGCCAGGTGGCTGAGGTCGGCCACGCTGAAGTAGAGGCTAGAGGCCTGGATGCGCTCCATCTCCGCCACGATCTCCTCCTCCTCCCGGCCCTGCCTCAGCATCTCTGCCCCTCGCAGGACCATGGCCCCAAGCCCCGCGGAGACCATCCTCGAGTCCAAGACCCGGATCCTCCTTGGGGCCACCCTTTGGGCCGCCTCCCGGGCCCGCTCCACCGTCTTGGAAAGCTCCCCGGAGACGTGAATGGAAAGGAGGCGGTCGTAGAGGTGAAGAGCCCGCTCGTAGACCTCCGCAAAGTCCTCCACCTCGGGAGGCTCGGTCGTGGGCTGGGCCCCTTGGCGCATGGCCTGGTAGAGGCCATCCGGGGATAGCTCTACCCAGTCCCGGAAGCGTTTCTCCCCCAGGCGTACGTAGATAGGCACCAGCATTACCCCCGCTTCCTCGGCTACCTGGGGGGAAAGGTCCGCGGCCGTGTCCGTCACCAGGCCGAGCTCCACGGGCTTCTATGTTACACCAGGTATAATCCAGGGGGCCGAAGGCTAGACCGCCCCTGTCCGCCATGATCCAGGTCTTGTTCCTCACGGACGCGCACCAGATCGGGGGAAGCGAGACCTACCTGAAGGCCGTACTTCCCCGGCTCCAGTCCTTAGGCATAAGGGTGGGGGCGGCCTTACCGCTTTCAGAGGGGAACCGGCCCATCCGGGAGGCCCTCCAGGCCCAGGGAGTGCCGGTCTTCGCCTACCGGCGCCTGGAAGACCTACCCCCGGCTAACCTTTGGGTGGCCTCCGCTTGGTACCCCCAAAACCTGAGGCGCTTTCTCCAGACCTTCCCCAAGGTGGCTGTTTTGGTCCACGACCAAGTGGAGGTCTTCTATCCCTTGGGGGGTCGGTACCTTTACCGCTTGGGCTACCGCCTCCTCCAGGTCCCTAACCTTAGGCGGGCCCCTTGGGTGATCACCGTTTCCCACTGGGCGGCTCGCTGGCTTCAGGAGGTCCACGGGATAAGGCGGGTGGCCACGGTGCCCAACGGGGTAGACCCCGGGGTTTTCCGCCCTCCCTTCCCTGAGGAGAAGGAAGCCCTAAGGGCCCGCCTAGGCCTCACCCGCCCCAGCGTCCTCGCCCCGGCCCGGATGAGCCCCGAGAAGAACCACTTGGCGGTTCTCCTCACCGCCAGGCTCCTCCCTGGGGTAGACTTCCTCCTCGTGGGGCGGGGGGAGCTTTTAGGCCTTTGGCGGAGGGTGGCCCGGACCCTGGGGCTCAAGAACGTGCGCTTCCTGGGAGGATGGGAGGACATGCCCGAACTTTACCGGGCTGCGGATGCCTTTTTCCTGCCCACCCTGGGGGAGAACCAAAGCCTAGCTACCCTCGAGGCTATGGCCTCTGGGCTTCCCGTGGTCACCACCCCCATCCCCGCCCAGGCCGAACTCATCCGCCAGGGGGAGGAGGGACTCCTCATTCCCCCTAGGCCTACCCTCCTGGCCCAGGCCCTAGCCCGCGTCCTCCAGGATCCCGGCCTAGCCCAGGGCCTGGGCCAAAGGGCTAGGGCCCGGGTCCTCAAGGCCCACACCCTGGAGGGAACCGCCCAAAACCTGGGGAAAACCTTAAGTCAAATCCTGGAGGAAGCATGAGGGTGGATTATCTCATCGTAGGGGCTGGCTTTACCGGGGCTACCCTAGCGGAGAGGATCGCCGAGGGCCTAGGGAAGACGGTCCTGGTGGTGGACCGGAGGCCCCATATCGGGGGCAACGCCTACGACGAAATGGACCCCCATGGGGTTCTGATCCACCGCTACGGCCCCCACATCTTCCACACCAACAGCAAAAAGGTCTTCGACTACCTCTCCCGCTTCACGGAATGGCGCCCCTACTACCACCGGGTCCGGGCCGTGGTGGAGGGCAAGGAGGTCCCCCTACCCTTCAGCCTCGCTACTTTACGCGCCCTCTTTTCCCAAAGGGTCGCCGACCGCCTGGAGGAGAAGCTCGTTTCCCGCTTCGGCTATGGGGCCCGGGTACCCATCCTCCGACTCAGGGAGGAGGAGGACCCGGACCTGAAGTTCCTCGCAGACTACGTCTACGAGAACGTCTTTGAGGGCTACACCCTGAAGCAGTGGGGGATGCGTCCCGAGGAACTCTCCCCCTCGGTGACCGCCCGGGTCCCGGTTCTCGTGAGCTACGACGAGCGCTACTTCCAAGACTCCTACCAGGCCATGCCCAAGGAGGGGTACACGGCCCTCTTTCGCCGGATGCTCGCCCACCCCAACATCAAGGTTTTGCTGAAGGCGGATTGGAGGGAGGTAGAGGGTGAGGTCCGGTTCGACCGGCTCGTCTTCACCGGGCCCATAGATGAGTTCTTCGACTACCTCCACGGGCCTTTGCCCTACCGCTCCCTTCGCTTCCAGATGGCGTTTTTCCCCAGGCCTTGGGTCCAGGAGGTAGGTACGGTGAATTACCCCAAGGAGCACCCTTACACCCGTAGCACCGAGTTCAAGCACCTCACCGGCCAGGACTACCTGCCGCACACGGTCCTCGCTTACGAGTACCCCGAGGCCTACGAGCCCGGGAGGAACGAGCCCTACTACCCGGTGCCCAAAGAGGAGAACGAGGCCCGTTACCGAAAGTACCTAGAGGAAGCCAAAAGGCTTAGGGGCATCTACTTCGCAGGGAGGCTAGGGGACTACCGCTACTACAACATGGACCAGGCGGTAGCCAGGGCCTTAAAACTCTTCGAGGAGATCGCCCATGGGTGAGATGGTCTGCGCGGTAATCGTGACCCACAACCGGAAAGCCCTTCTAAGGGAGTGCATTGAAGCCGTTCTTTCCCAGACTCGCCCTCCGGACCGTGTTCTAGTGGTAGACAACGCCTCTACCGATGGCACCCTGGATATGCTTCAGGCGGAATTTCCCCAGGTGGAAGTCCTGAGGCTACCTGAGAACCGAGGGGGAGCGGGTGGATTCTACGAAGGGATGAGGAGAGGTTGTGAGGCAGGGCACAACTGGCTGTGGGTGATGGACGATGACCTGATCCCCGAACCCGAAGCGCTGGAACGGCTCCTGCAGGCTGCCCACCGCCTTGAATCGGAGCGTCCGGCCGTCCTGGCTAGCCGGGTTGTCTGGAAAGATGGCTCCCTCCACCCCATGAACATCCCCTGGCCAAAGCTTTTTGCCCTTTCCGATTACCTGCGTTTCCGATCAAAAGGCATCTTGCCCGTCCGTTGGGCTCCTTACACGTCTTTACTGGTAGCTAGCTGGGCTCTAAGGCGCTATGGCTACCCTTGCCCTGAGTTCTTCATCCGCACGGATGACTTGGAACACACAGGACGTATACTCCGCTACGAAAAGGGATTTTGGGTCTTAAACAGCGTGGCCGTCCACAAAACCCAAACCAAATATACCCCTACCACCGCCTACCCCGAAAGGTTCTTCTACGAGGTGCGGAACAGGATATGGACGGTGAAGGGGCCTGCCTATAGCCCCTTAGAGAAAGCCCTACTGCTCCTCCACCTGGCCGGCACCGCCTTGGAGTACCTGTGGCGCGTGGGCTACCGCAAAGGGTGGCCTGTTGTGAAAAGCGGCATCAAGGCCGGGCTCGCCTCCGATCCTGACTGGAAGGGGTGTGGGGCCCAGGTAGGATAGGATCGTGCGCCTATACCGTATAGGCCTTTTCACCGACGTCTACCTCCCCAACCCCAACGGGGTCAGCACCAGCGTCTACCTCCTCCTAAGGGAGTTAAGGCGGATGGGGCATGAGGCCTGGGTGGTCGCCCCCGCCCACCCCGAGGCGAACGAGGAGGAAGGGGTAATCCGCCTCCCCTCCTTGCCCTACCCCTTTTACGAGGGGCACCAGATCGCCCTGCCCTCGAGGCGGCGCCTCCCCCTTTCCTTCGAGATCATCCACACCCATACCCCCCTTACCCTGGGGATCTTTGCCCTGAGGCTAGCCAAAAGCCAAAGGGTTCCTCACGTCTCCACCTTCCACACCCACTACGAGAAGTACGCCCATTACGTCCCCGGCCTCGCCTTCCTGGACCGGTACACGGGGCTGGTGCCGAGGCTCGCCAAGGCCTTCTACAACCGGGTGGAGGTGGTCATTGCGCCCACGGAACCGGTGCGGCGCCTAGCGGAAAGCTACGGGATAGAAAGGCCCATCCGGGTCATCCCCACGGGGATTGACAACCGCCTCCTGGAGGAAGCCCCCCTCCCCTCCCCTTCCCCCTGGCCCCCGGGGAAAAGGCGCCTCATCACCGTAGGCCGCCTGGGGAAGGAGAAGAGCTTTGATGTGGTCCTCAAGGCGGTGGCCCGGGTCGCCGAGGAGGAAGACGTTTTCCTGGTCCACATCGGGGAAGGCCCCGAGCTCCCCCACCTCGAGGCCTTGGCCCGGGAGCTGGGGCTTGCCGAAAGGGTGCGCTTCCTGGGCCCCGTGCCCTACCGCCGGATCGGGGGCTACTACCGCATGGCCGAGCTTTTCCTCTTCGCCAGCGAGACCGAGACCCAGGGCCTCGTGGTTTGGGAGGCCCAGGCCATGGGGGTGCCGGTGGTGGCCGTGGGGGCGGAGGGGGTGTTGGAGGGGGTCTTGGAGGGGAAGACGGGGTACCTGGTGCCCCCCAAGAGCCACCTCGCCCTAGCGGAAAGGGCCTTGGAACTCCTCAAGGACGAGGAGAAGCGGCGGCGCTTTAGCCTGGAGGCCCGGGCCTTCGCCCTAGAGCGCTCGGCAGAGCGCATCGCAGAAAGGATCGTGGCCCTCTACGACGAGGCGAGGGAGATCCTCCGGGCCGAACCCCAACGCCTCATCTTCCCCTTCCCTCGCCTTCCCCGAAGTAACCTCGAGGATCGCCCAGGAGGTTTCTAGCCTGCCGCAGGAGAAAGGGCCCCCAGCCCCCCTTTAGCCTTCGCCCCGAGGTGAGGACCAGGGCTTCGGGGACGTAGCGCACCGGGCCTAAGGCCTTGAGCTTCCAACCGAGGAGGACGTCCTCCCGGGCCTCCACCTCGGGGAAACCCCCCACCCTGAGGGCAGCCTCCTTCTGCACCATCATGTTGGCCCCGGCCAGGTTGGGCCGGCCGAGGAGGGCCATAAGGCCCAAGAAGGCCCTATAGCCCCACTCGGAAAGGTCGGCCTCCCAAGGCCTCACCCCGAAAAAGCGCAAGGGCCCATAGAGGGCCACCGCCCCTTCCGCCCTTTGGGCCAAGGCCTCGAGCCAATGGGGCAAGGGCCTGGAGTCCGCGTCCGTCATGGCCACCCACTCCCCCTGGGCCGCAAGGAGCCCCGCCTGGCGGGCATAGGCCACCCCCTTCCTCGGGCAGGGAACCACCCGTACCCCATAAGCTTCCGCTACCCGCCGGGTCCCGTCCGTGGAGGCGTTGTCCACCACCAGCACCTCAAAGGGAGGAAGGCTCTGGTCCAGTACAGCCTCCAGGGCCCCCCCCAGGTAGGCCTCCTCGTTGTGGGCGGGGATCACCACGCTGATCCGCACGGGTATACTGTACCGTGTCTCGTTTTTTACCCTGGCGCAGGAAGGGGCTTTCCGCCTTCCTGCGCCTGGTCCTGGCCATAGGGCTTATGGAGGGGGTAAGGAGCGGCTATTTCGCAGGCTTTCTCCCCTTCTATGCCCCCGAACACCTCCTCCTTGGGCCTGCGGCCTACACCTTGGCCTTCACCCTCCACCAGCTGGCGGAAAACCTGGCCAAAAGCCTGGGCGGCTTCCTCGCGGAGCGGGTGGGCTTGGGCCTCATGGTGAGCCTAGGGGCCTCCGTGGGCCTTTGGGTCCTCCTCCTCACCCCGGGCCTGGACCGTCCCTCAGCCCTTTGGACCCTTAGCGCCCTCTGGGGGCTTTTCCTGGCCACCAACTACCCGGGCCTCATGACCCTGGCCAGCCGGATGGCCCTCCCCGGGCGGGAGGCCCGGGCCCTCTCCTTTACCCTAAGCCTCCTCTTCCCGTGGATCGGCCTCGGGGTGGTGGGGGTGGGGCAGGTGGCTGGCCGGCACCCCGAAGGGGCCCTCCGCCTCCTCCTCCTTGGGCAAGGCCTAGCCCTCCTCCTGGTCCTAAGCCTGGTCCGGCTGCGGATCCCCTTACCCCGGGGGGAAAAGGCCCCCACCCCCTGGCGGAGCCTCCTCCTTTTCGTCCCCTTGGCCTTCGGCCTAACCTTTGCCCCTGGGCTGGTGTCCCTTTTCGTCCTGCGCTTCGCCCGGGAAAACCTAGGCCTAGAGCCCTTGGGGGTAGGGGCCATCCTGGCCCTGGCCGGGGGGCTGGCCTTCCTCCTCCTGCCCCTTACGGGCCGGCTTGCGGACCGAAGGAGGCCTTACCTGCCCTTGGCCTTGGGAACGGGCCTCCTCGGCCTCGTGATGTTGGGCTTAGGCCAAAAACCCCCCCTCCTTGGAGTCTTGGCCCTAGCCCTCCTTGGGGGCCTAGGGTTTAGCCTCCTCCTGCCCGGGTGGAACGGCCTCCTGGCCCGGAGGCTCCCCCAGGCCAACCGGGCCGCCCTTTGGGGGGGCCTCATGACCCTCGAGGGGCTGGGGATCGCCCTGGGGCCCTTGGCCGGAGGGTTCCTTTGGGAAGCCCGGGGCAGCGAGGCCCCCTTCCTCCTCGGGGGGTTGGTTTTCCTGGCCTTGAGCCTCTATGTCCTCTGGTTGAGGGGGTTATGGAAGTCCTAGGGCTAGTCCTCCTCTACCTCCTTGCGGACCTCCTCTTCCGCCTCCTGGGCCTTGGGGCCTACGCCCATGGGAGCCGGCGAAGCCCCAAGGTGGCCCTCACCTTTGACGATGGCCCCTCGGAAAGGACGGAGGCCCTCTTGGACCTCCTCCATAGGCACGGGGTCAAGGCCACCTTTTTCCTCACCGGGGAACGGGCGAGAAAAAGGCCCGACCTCGTGGCCCGGATCCGGGCCGAGGGGCACCAGGTGGAGGACCATGGCCTTTGGCATAGCCCCTGGCGCCTCCTCCTCCCCTGGCTCGAGTGGCGGCACATGGCCTGGGGAAGGGGCCGGTACTACCGCCCTCCCCATGGCCTCCACACCCCCTTTACCCGCCCCTTCGCCTGGATCCTGGGAAAGCGGGTGGCCCTTTGGGATACGGAAGCCCAGGACTGGCTGGACCGCCCCCCGGAGGTCCTGGCGGAAAGGGCCCTCTTTTACCTGCGCCCTGGAAGCATCCTCCTCCTCCACGACGGGCCCCCAAGGACCCTCCCCCTCCTTAAGCACCTCCTACCCCGCCTCCTGGCCTTGGGCTACGAGCCCGTGACCCTAGACGAGCTGGACCCCAAACCCCTTTCCCTTCGGCTTGGGCTCATCCGGGCCCTCCAGGGCCTCGAGGAGCGTTTCAACCTGCGCCAGGGCCTTAGGCGGGCGGGGCTTGGGCCCTTCCACCTCTTCCGCCTGGGGAAAAGGCCCTTTCCCGGCCCCCCCTTGCCCGGGATCCCCCAGGGAAGCCCGGCCTTTGAGCTCCACCTGGAAAGCCAGCGCCTCATGGAGCTCTCCACCTTCGAGGCCGTGCGCTACCTCCGGGAAAGCCTGAGGAAGGTGGCGGAGGAGGTGGCCCAGGACCCGGAGGTCCGGCTGGTCTATGGGCTGAGCCACCTGGCCCCTGGGGGGAGGTACCTGGGGTTTAAGGCCGCACCCCTGCCCCTAGGGCCCAGGCTCCTTGGGATCCTGGCCGGGGTTTGGTTTTCCTGGCTTTACCGGGGGGAATGCCCTAAGGACCTCCCAGATCCGGGCCTGGCCTACCTAACCCGGGAAGAGCTCCTTGAGCGTTACCCTCCAGGGCCTAAAATGCCCCCATGGAGTTCGGGTTCCTAGCCAAACTCTCCGGCACCCTGGTCAACACGGCCACGGTGGTCCTCGGCACCCTCCTGGGCCTCCTCCTCCGGGGGCGGCTCCCTGAGGGGATGGCCCGGATCATGGTCCAAGGGGTAGGGCTCACCACCCTTTCCCTTGGGCTCAGCATGGCCGGGGCCCTAGGCCAGGCCAAGGGGGGGCAGGTGGATGGGGTGGTCCTTGGGCTTCTGGCCTTGGTCCTCGGGGGGCTTTTGGGGGAGGCCTTGCGCCTCGAGGAGGGCCTCGAGGCCCTAGGGGAGCGCCTCCGAAAGGGCCTAGGCGGGGAAGGGACCTTCACCCAGGGGTTCGTGGCCGCAAGCCTCCTCTTTTGCGTGGGGCCCATGACCCTCCTCGGCTCCATCCAAAACGGCCTGGTGGGGGATCCGAGCCTCCTCATCCTCAAGGCCACCCTGGACGGGATCTCCTCTATTGCCCTTGCGGCAAGCCTGGGCATCGGGGTAGGCATGAGCGCCCTGGTGGTCCTCCTCTACCAGGGGGGAATCGCACTCCTTGCGGGGGAGCTTGCAGCCGCCCTCCCCGACCCCGCCAAGGACCCCCGGGTCCTCCTCACCACGGGGGTAGGGGGGCTCATGATCCTGGGGATTGGGATCAACCTCCTCGGGCTAGGCCGGATCCGGGTGGCCTCCTTCCTGCCGGGGCTTTTCCTGGGCCCCCTCCTTTGGGCCGTTTTTGCCCGCCTCTTCCCCTAGGCCCCGGCTTGGGCAAAAGGGGGCTAGGACACAGGCCCCGCAGCGGGGCCTCCTTGCGGTACAGGTGTAGCGGCCGTGGAGGACCAGGGCGTGGTGGAGGAACACCCACTCCTCCCGGGGAAAGAGGGCCTCGAGGTCCCGGGCGATCCCTTGAGGGGTCTTGGCCTGGGAAAGGCCGAGGCGCCGGCTCACCCGGGCCACGTGGGTGTCCACCCCAATCCCCGGCACCCCATAGGCCGCCCCCAGGAAGACCGTGGCCGTCTTCCACCCTACCCCGGGAAGGGCCATGAGGGCCTCCTTGTCCTTGGGGATCTCCCCCCCGTGGACCTCGAGGACCTTGCGGGCCAGGGCCACCAGGTTTTTGGCCTTGGTGCGGTAAAGGCCGATGCGGCGGATAAAGGGCTCCACCTCCTCCGGGGTGGCCTGGGCCAGGGCCCTTAGGTCGGGGAAACGGGCGAAAAGGGCTGGGGTGGCCTCGTTTACGCTCTTGTCCGTGGCCTGGGCGGAAAGGACCGTGGCCACGAGGAGCTGGTAGGGGTTTTCATGGCGGAGTTCCGTCCGAGCCCCGGGGTAGGCCCCCTTGAGGGCCTCGAGGATTCCCCGGGCCCGGCCCTCCCTCCCCTCGTCCCTCCCCATCATAACCCTTTATACCCTTTACTTTTGGTTCCTGCGCTTCCAGGTTCCAAAAAAAACTCCACGGGGACTTTCTACCGGGGTCCCCATGCGGGCGCAAGCCCGCATGGGGTGGTATTACCGGGGCCCCCATGCGGGCCTGGGCCCGCATGGGGTGGTATCAGTAGGCCTTGGCGAAGACCACCCGCTTGCCGTAGGCCGAAGGCCTGCCGCAGCGGACGCAAGGGCCCTCCTCCGGCTCTCCCCCAAAGGGGATGCAGCGGGCGGTGGCCGTGGTCTCCTCCTGGATGAGCCTTTCGCAGGCCTTGTCCCCGCAGTGGAAGGCCAGGGCAAAGCCCCCTTCCACCGCCTCCTTGAAGGCCTCGTAGGTGTCCACCTTCTGGGTGTGGGCCTCCTGGAAGTCCAAGGCCCGCCTGTAAAGGGCCTCGTGGAAGGCCTCAAGCCTCCCGGGAAGGGCCTCGGCCAAGGCCTCGAGGGGGAGGGTTTCCTTGCCCCCTAGGCGGTTTGCGAGGACGGCCTTCCCCTCCTCGAGGTCCCTAGGCCCAAGCTCAAGCCGCAAGGGCACCCCCTTGAGCTCCCACTCGTGGAACTTGTAGCCCGGGGTGTACTGGTCCCGGTCGTCCAGGTGGACCCGGAGGCCCCGGGCCCTAAGGGCCTGGACCAGGCCATGGGCTGCCTCTAGCACCCTCCCCCGGCTTTCCTCCTTGTAGATGGGCACGAGGACCACCTGGATGGGGGCTAGCCTCGGGGGCAGGATGAGGCCCCGGTCGTCCCCATGGGCCATGACGATGGCCCCGATGAAGCGCCAGGAGAGGCCCCAGCTCGTGGTGTGGACGTACTTCACCTGAAGGTCCCGATCCTGGAACCGGATGCCAAAGGCCCGGGCGAAGTTTTCCCCCAGGTAGTGGCTCGTGCCCGCCTGGAGGGCCTTGCCATCCCGCATCATGGCCTCGATGGTGGTGGTGTAGACGGCCCCTGCGAACTTTTCCCTCTCGGTTTTCATCCCCTCGATCACGGGCAAGGCCGCGTAGGCCCGGGCCAGGTGGGCGTAGATCCCGAGCATCCGCAGGACCTCGGCCTCGGCCTCCTCCCTCGAGGCGTGGGCCGTGTGCCCCTCCTGCCAGAGGAACTCGCTCGTCCGGAGGAAAGGCCTCGTGCGCATCTCCCAGCGCACCACGTTCCCCCACTGGTTGAGGAGCTGGGGAAGGTCCCGGTAGCTTCGGATCCAGCGGGACCACATGTAGCCGATCACCGTCTCCGAGGTGGGGCGCACGGCCAGGGGCTCCTCCAGCTCCTCGCCCCCCGCGTGGGTCACCACCGCAAGCTCTGGGGAAAACCCCTCCACGTGCTCCGCTTCCTTCTTGAGGAAGCTCATGGGGATGAAAAGGGGGAAGTAGGCGTTTTGGTGGCCCGTCTCCTTGAACATCCGGTCAAGCTCCCTCTGGATGTTCTCCCAAAGGGCATACCCATAGGGCCGGACCACGACCGTGCCCCGCACGGGCCCATAGTCCGCAAGCTCGGCCTTCTGGATGACCTCGAGGTACCAGGCGCTAAAGTCCTGGCTTTGGGGGGTAAGCCCCTCTCTTGCCATACTGGCCCCAATCATACCGGAAGGGATGGTGCTCCAAGCAGGCCCCTTCCCCGTCCAAAGGCACCCCCCGCCAAGGGCCAACCCCTCGGCCATAATAGGCCCATGGACCTCTTCCCGATCCTCAAGGACCTGGGCCAAAAGGGCCAAGGCAAGATCCTCCTGGTGGTGCTGGACGGGGTGGGGGGCCTCCCCTTGGAGCCTGGGGGGCCCACGGAGCTCGAGGCCGCCAAGACCCCCCACCTGGACCGGTTGGCCGAGGAGGGCGCCCTAGGCCTCCTCACCCCCGTCCACCCGGGGATCACCCCGGGGTCAGGCCCCGGGCACCTGGCCCTTTTCGGCTACGATCCCTTCCGCCACGTGGTGGGCCGGGGGGCGCTTTCTGCCTTGGGCCTTGGGGCCGACTTCCGGGAAGGGGATGTGGCCCTTAGGGGGAATTTCGCCACCTTTGACGCCGAGGGAAGGGTTCTAGACCGCCGCGCCGGGAGACCCACCACCGAGGAAAACCGGCGGGTCATTGCCCGGCTGAAGGAGGCCATCCCTCGGCTGGAGGACGTGGAGGTCCACTTCTACACGGAAAGCGAGCACCGCTTTTTGGTGATCCTAAGGGGCGAGGGGCTTGCCGACAGGGTGACGGACACCGACCCCCAAAAGACCGGCCTCCCCCCCCTGAAGGCCCAGGCCCTAGACCAGGCCTCGGAGAAGACGGCCCACCTCGTCAACCTGCTCTCGGAGAGGATCCGGCAGGTCCTCAAGGGGGAGCCCAAGGTCAATGGGGCCCTCTTCCGCGGGGCTTCCCAAAGGCCCAGCTTCCCCAAGATGGAGGAGATCTACGGCCTCAAGGCCGCAGCCATCGCCAGCTACCCCATGTATAGGGGCCTTGCCGCCTTGGTGGGGATGGAGGTCCTCCCCGTGGAAGGGGAAGGGGACGCCCACCTGGGGAAGCTCGAGGCCCTAAGGGCCCACTGGGAGGCCTACGATTTCTTCTACCTCCACTTCAAGAAAACGGATGCTAAAGGGGAGGACGGGGACTTCCCCGGCAAGGTGCGGGAGATCGAGGCCTTTGACGCCCTCTTGCCGGGACTTTTGGCCCTCGGGCCCGAGGTTTTGGCCATCACCGGGGACCACTCTACCCCTGCGGCCTTAAGGGGCCACTCCTGGCACCCCGTGCCCCTCCTCCTGAAAGCCCCCCACCTCCGGGCCGACGAGGCCAGGCGCTTTACGGAAAGGGAAGCCCTAAGGGGAAGCCTCGGCCACCTCCGGGGGGTGGAGCTCATGCCCCTCCTCCTCGCCCATGCGGGGAGGCTCCAAAAATACGGGGCCTAGCCCGAGGCCTTGGGGAGGACCCAGCGTACCTCCTCCAAGGCCCCGTCAAAGCGGAGGAGGGCCGCAAGGCGGGTGCGGGAGTAGACCCGGTGGGGCTCTTTGGGGATGAAGGCGGTGACGATGTCCACCCGCTTAGGGGGGGTGTAGTCCAGGACGATGTGCAAGGGGAGGCGGAGCCTTGGGGGAAAGACCATGTACCCGAGGACGAGCATCCGGCCGTCCTCGGGGTAGATGGCGAGCTCCCGGCCCCACTCCAGGGCCCGGACCAGGTCCCACTCGGAAAAACCCTCCTGGAGCATGTGCTTGGCCACATGGGGGCCCAGGCGGTAGCGGCCCTCGCGCACAAGGGGGAGGAGGTCCTCCAAGCGGCGGAGCTTCCTCACGGGGGCACCTCCTTGGCTCCCCAGTTTACGGCCTAGGAGGGGGACCTGCGTGGGCCTAGGACCAGTAGGGTCCCAAGGCCTCAGGGTCCCGCACGGCAAGGAAGGCCCCGTAAACCCTCCCCGCCCCCGCCTCGAGGAGGGCCTTGCGGGCCCTTAGGAAGGTGGTCCCGCTCGTGAGGACATCGTCCACGAGGAGCCAGTCCCCCTGGACCCGCTCCAAGGGGCGGAAGAGGTCCTCAGGGAGACGAAGGCGGGCCCTTCCCCTTAGGGGCTGGCTTGGGGCATAGCGGGCCCGCCGGAGAAGGGGGCGGTAGGGGAGGCCGAGCTCCCGGGCCAGGGCCTGGGCCAGGAGTTCCGGGGGGTTATACCCCCTAAGGAGGCGGCGGTGGAGGAGGGTGGGCACGGCCGTCACCCCCTTAAGGGGCCAGCCCGCCTCCCTCACCCCCTGGGCTAAGGGCTTGGCCAAAAGGGGGGCCAAGCCGAAGCGCCGCCCGTACTTGAGGGCCCGGACGATTCCCCCGAGGCGCCCATAGTGGCCCAGGTAGACCAGGTCCCCCCGGCGCCAAGGCCTTAGGGCCCCCCGGCAGGCCCGGCAGAGGAGGGCCTCGTCCAAAACCCCCCCGCACCCCGGGCAGCGATGGCCCAAAAGCCCCTCAAGAAAGCCCCAAAGCATGGCGGATGGCCTCCCCAAAAGGCGGGTAGAAGACCCCCTTTTCCGTGATGATCCCCGTGAGGTAACGGTGGGGGGTGAGGTCAAAGGCCGGGTTGTAGGCGGGAAAACCCTCAGGGGCCACGGGCACCCCCCGGAAGTGGGTGACCTCCTCCCCTGGCCTTTCCTCGATAGGGATCCCCGCCCCCGTGGGGAGGGTAGGGTCGATGGAGGCCAGGGGCAAGGCCGCATAAAAGGGGATCCCGTGGGCCCAGGCGAGGACGGCCAGGGCGTAGGTGCCCACCTTGTTGGCGAAGTCCCCGTTTAGGGCCATGCGGTCCACCCCCACGATGACCGCGTCCACCTGCCCCTTTTGCATGAGGAAGGCCGCAGCGGCCTCGGGGATGAGGGTGGCAGGGACCCCAGCCCTTTGGAGCTCAAAGGCCGTAAGCCGGGCCCCTTGGAGGTAGGGCCGGGTCTCGTCCACCCACACGTGGACCACCCGGCCCCGGCGGTGGGCCTCGAGGATGGCCCCTAGGGCCGTCCCGTACCCCCCGGTGGCCAGGGGCCCCGTGTTGCAGTGGGTGAGGACCTGGCCCCGAAGGAGGGAGGCCCCGTTTTCCGCGATGGCCTTTTCCGTAGCCTCAATCTCCTGCCAAAGGGCTTGGGCCTGGGCTAGGCTTCCCTCCAGGTCCCCCCAGTGGGGGCGCATCCGGTCCAGGGCGTGGAAGAGGTTCACGGCCGTGGGCCGGCTTTGCCGCAGGGCCAGGTCCGCGGCCTCGGGGTCTTCCCCCGCGAGGTGGGCCAGGACCAGGCCAAAGGCCGCAGTAAGCCCAATAGCCGGAGCCCCCCGGACCACCATCTCCCGGATGGCCTGGGCCGTCTCCTGGGCGCTTCGGCAGGGGATCCACACCTCCTCGTGGGGGAGCCGGCGCTGGTCCAAAAGCCAAAGGGTCCGGCCCTCGAGATCCAAGCGGAGGGGGAGAAGACGCGCCATGCCCCCAGCCTACCAGGCCTGGGGGGAGTTGACGGGAGGATACTGATATTGCATTATCAATAGCGGGCCATCGGGCCCGGGAGGTGCGGATGAAGGTACTCTATGTCCTCATAAGCCCTAGGGCCGCAAGCTACAAGCTCGGGGAGATGATCCTGCCCCAGCTCGAGGCGGGAACCCACGGGGCGAAGCCGGTAGGGTTTTTCTTTTTCGACGACAACACCCTGATCCTCCAAAAGGGCAACCCCATCGGGGAAAGGCTCATGGCCTTGGCCCGGCGGGAAGGGTTCTTTGTGATGATGTGCGATAGCTGCGCCCTAGAAAGGGGCCTGGCCCTGGGGGAGCCCCGCTGGTGCACCCCTAAGGGGGAGGGGCGGAAGGAACCCTTCCCCATCCAGCCTGCTCCCAACGTCCTCGAGGGGGTGGAGGTGGGTTGCTTCCCCGACCTCTACGCCAAGGCCCAGGCCCTGGGCGCGGAGCTCGTGGTGAGCCTATAGAGGGGTGAGGGTATGGCGAGAGGGTTGGTCTTGGGGTTCTGGTTCCTGGCCTTGGGCCTGGCCCATGCCCCTGTGCCCGAAAGGCCCGAGGTCTACACCCCCTTGGCCCGGCTTTTCGTGGTGGACAACGCCTCCCCCGAAGCCGCCCAGGTCCTGGCCCTGGACCTTCCCGAGGGGAAGGTGGTGGCCCGGCTGGGCCTCCCTCCCCGGGTCATGAGCCTCGGGGCCCTGCCCTCGGGGCGGTACCTGGTGGCCACCCGGGGCCGGGACACGGACCGGCAGTGGGTGAGTGTGATCTACACGGGCAAGGAGGAGGGGGGCTGGCGCCGCCCGGTGGTGGCCAAAAGCCTCCTCCTGGGCCGGGGCATGGGGGGGTTTGAGGGGCAAAGCCTGGCCCAGCTTTGGGGCCTCCCCTTCCTGGTGGCCAAACGGGAGGGGGTCCTCTTCCGCTTCCCCGAGGAGGCCCTGGCCCCCAACGCCCCCTTCCAGGCCGAAACCCTAAGCCTTGGGCAGCCCGACCACTACCACTTCCTGGAGCTGGATGGGGAACGGGTGGCCGTGGGGTACCTGCGCCAGGGGCGGGTCCGGGTCCTGGACCGGAAGGGCCAGGTCCTGGGGGAGGCGGCCTGCCCTGTCCTCCACGGGGAGGCCCACCACGGGGACCGGATCTTCTGGGCCTGTGCCCGGGACGTCCTGGTCATGGACCATAGGGGCCAGGAGGTCCAGCGCCTGGCCTACCCACTAAAGGAGCGGATCGGGGCCTTCCTCAAGGGGCAAGGGGCCTACTTCGGCTATAGCGACCGGGTCACCCACCTCCAGCGCCTAGACCCCGCGGGGCCTAGCCTCACCCCTATCCCCCTAGGGGGGCATCTCGTCCGGGCCAAGGGGTATGGGGAGGTCCTCCTCGTCCTCCTCGAGGAGGGGATCCTCCAGGTGCGCTCAGGGGAGGATGGCCGCCTCCTCCGCCAGGTACGGGTGGACCGGGGTTTCCCGGAGATGGACGAGGACGTGGGCGGGGCCATCCTGCCGGATATCGCACGGCTTGAGGAAAGGGCCTACGTCAGCCTCCCCCACCGGGGCCTGGTGGCCGAGGTGGACTGGAAGGGGGGCCGGCTCCTCCGCTACCTCCGCACGGGGGGGATGCCCACCCGGATGGTCCTCCTCCGCTAGGAAGGGCCGCCCTCAGGTTCCCGGAAAGACCACACGGGGCCCCCGTGCAGGCGTAAGCCTGCATGGGGTAGTATTACGCTAGGGGCCAAGGCATGGTCCTCATCCTCAATGGACCCAACCTCAACCTCCTTGGGGAGCGGGAACCTGAGCTTTACGGAAGGACCACCCTGGAGGAGCTCGAGGCCCTCTGCGAGGCCTGGGGGGCGGAGCTGGGCCTTGGGGTGGCCTTCCGGCAGACGAACTACGAGGGGCAGCTCATCGAGTGGGTCCATCAGGCCCACAAGGAAGGCTTCCTGGGCATCGTCCTCAACCCCGGGGCCCTCACCCACTACTCCTACGCCCTCCTGGACGCCATCCGGGCCCAGCCCCTTCCCGTGGTGGAGGTCCACCTCACCAACCTCCACGCCCGGGAGGCCTTCCGCCAGCACTCCGTGACCGCGGGGGCCTGCCGGGGGATCATCTCGGGCTTCGGCCCCCTTTCCTACAAGCTTGCCCTCCACTACCTGGCGGACACCCTAGAGGTCCCTCCCCCCTAGACTGTGGGATATGGAAGGCATCCGGCGCACGGTGGAGAAGGCCATGGGGGAGTTTTTGGAGCTTTTCCCCATGCCCCCAGGGAGCCTTTTCGTCCTCGGAGGGTCCACGAGCGAGGTCTTAGGGGAAAGGCTGGGGACGCGGCCCAGCCTAGAGGTGGCCGAGGCCATCCTGGAGGGGATCCTTCCCCCGCTTGCGGAAAGGGGGGTTTACCTTGCGGTCCAGGCCTGCGAACACCTGAACCGGGCCCTGGTGGTGGAGCGGGCGGCCCAAAGGGCCTTCGGCCTCGAGGAGGTCACCGTCTACCCCACCCCCAAGGCCGGAGGTAGCCTGGCCACTGCGGCCTTCCTCCGCTTTGGGGATCCGGTGATGGTGGAATCCCTCAAGGCCCAGGCCCTGGGGGGGATGGACCTCGGGGGGGTCCTGATCGGGATGCACCTAAGGCCCGTGGCCGTGCCCCTCCGGCTTTCCGTGCGGAAGGTGGGAGAAGCCCCCCTCCTTGCGGCCAAGAGCCGGCCCAAGCTTTGGGGTGGGGCCCGGGCGGTCTACACCCGGGAGGAGATGCTCAAGCAGGTGGAAGAATATCGCGGAAGGCCTCTTTGAAAAGGGCCGCCACCCCCAGGGCCTCGTACCGGTCGTAGGCCCCCATGAGGGAAAGGCGGAAGATCCTCCCCCTCAGGGGCCCTTGCCCCCCGGCGATCACCGCCCCCCTCCTGGCAAAGGCCTCCTTGACCTGGCCGTAGGCCACCCCTTCCGGGAGGTAGAAGGCGGCCACCGCGGGGCTTGGCACCACGGGAACAGGCCTTAAGCCCAATTCCTCCCCCACCTGGTAAAGGAGGGCGTTTTGCCAGGCCTTGAGGGCCAGGTGCTCGGGAAGGCGGGGCAGGACCTCCTCCAAGACCGCAGCCACCGCCCCCACCAGGTTGATGGCCGGGGTCCAGGCGCTTTCCCCCTCCCTTTGGGCCCTAAGCTCCCGGGAAAGGTCCAGGTAGTAGCCCCGGGGCCTCAAGGCCTCCAGGGCCCTAGGGGCCAGGGCCAAAAAGCCCAGGCCTGGGGGGCACATGAGGCCCTTTTGGCTCCCCGAGGCCGCAGCGTCCACCCCCCAGGCCTCGAGGGCCACCTCCACGAGGAGGAGGCTCGTCACCATGTCCACCCCCACCAGGGCCTCGGGGTTGGCCTCCTTGAAGGCCCGGACCAAGGGGGGAAGATCCAGAAGGGCCCCCGTGGAGGTCTCGGAGTGGACGAGGAGGAGGCCCCGGTAGCCGGGCCGGGCGAGGTCCTCTGGGGAAGGAACCCGCCCATAGGGGTAGTCCAGGCGGTCCGCGGCCAGGCCCAAGGCCAAGGCGATCTCATGGAAGCGCTCGGAGAACTTCCCGTAGACGGGCACGAGGACCCTCTCCCCGGGGGCAAAAAGGTTGGCCACCAGGGCCTCCATGGCCAGGGTGCCGCTACCCGTGAGGATGAGGACCTCCCCTTGGGTGCGGAAGGCCTCCTTTAAGAGCCGCCTCGCCTTGAGGAAGACCTCCCGGGCTGGCCCGGTGCGGTGGTGAAGCTGGGGCCTCCCCAGGGCCTCCAAGGCCTTGGGGTGGAGCCTCACCGGACCTGGGGTGAGGAGCCACTCCATGGGGAGATTGTACCCGTATAATGCCCATGACCCCCGATGGGCGAAGGGCCCAAAGCGCGGGGTTTAGGGAGGTTCCCATGGCCAAGGTCAAGCTGGAACACGTCTGGAAGCGGTTTGGGAAAACCGTGGCCGTCAAGGACTTCAACCTGGAGACGGAGGACGGGGAGTTCGTGGTCTTCGTGGGGCCAAGCGGCTGCGGCAAGACCACCACCTTGCGGATGATTGCGGGGCTGGAGGAGGTCTCGGAGGGGCGGATCTACATCGGGGACCGGCTGGTGAACGATGTGCCCCCTAAGGACCGGGACATCGCCATGGTCTTCCAAAACTACGCCCTCTACCCCCACATGAACGTCTACGAGAACATGGCCTTCGGCCTCCGCCTTCGCCGCTACCCCAAGGAGGAGATCGACCGCCGGGTGAAGGAGGCCGCCCGCATCCTCAAGATCGAACACCTCCTCCAGCGGAAACCCCGGGAGCTTTCAGGGGGGCAAAGGCAACGGGTGGCCATGGGCCGGGCCATCGTGCGGGAGCCCAAGGTCTTCCTCATGGACGAGCCCCTTTCCAACCTGGACGCCAAGCTCCGGGTGGAGATGCGGGCGGAGATCGCCAAGCTGCAGAGGCGGCTTGGGGTGACCACCATCTACGTGACCCACGACCAGGTGGAGGCCATGACCTTGGGCCACCGCATCGTGGTCATGCGGGACGGGGAGATCCAACAGGTGGACACCCCCCTAAACCTCTACGACTTCCCGGCCAACCGCTTCGTGGCCGGCTTCATCGGGAGCCCCTCCATGAACTTCCTGAAGGCCGGGGTAGAGGCCCAAGGGGAGGCCCTTTACCTGCGCTTCCAGGGGTTTAGGATCCGGGCAAACCCCGTCCTGGCCCAAGCCCTCCGCCCCTATGCGGGGAAGGAGGTGTGGCTTGGGGTGCGGCCCGAGCACATGGGCCTTAGGGGGCACACCCCCATCCCCGAGGGGGAGAACCTCATCCGGGCCGAGGTGGAGGTGGTGGAGCCCTTGGGGGCGGAGACGGAGATCCACGTGAGCCTGGAGGGGACCCTACTGGTGGCCAAGGTGGATGGGCACGCCCCGGTGCGGCCTGGGGACCGGGTGGAGCTCCTCTTGGACCTAGGGCGCCTCCACGCCTTCGACCCCGAAACGGAAAGGGCCATCGGCCACGCCCAGGAAAGGGCCGCGGTCCTCCGCTAGGGCAGGACCCATGGGGGCCCTCCCCTCCCTCCTCAAGGCCCTCCTCTTCCTAAGCCTCCTCCCTGCCCTCCTCGCCCTCCTTCCCCGCCTCCAGGCGGAAAGGCCGGGCCCCGTGGCCCTCCTCATGGACGCGGAAAGCCTCCTCCCCCAGGCCAAGGCCCGGGGGGAGACCCTGCTCCAGGCCCTAAAGGCCCTTCGGGACCTCGGGGTAAACGGGGTGGCCTTCCCCGAGCGGACGGTAGGGGACTGGCTGAGGGAAGGGGTGCTCCTCGCCCGAACGGGGGCCGAGCTAAGGGAGGGAGGGCTAGAGGCCCGGCCCGACTGGTTCTACCTCAAAGGGCCGGCCTGGCTGCTTGACCTCCTGGAGCGAGCCTACGAGCTCCCTACAGAGCGGGTAGGCCCTTGGCTGGGCTTTCCCGTAGACGTAAGGGGCTACCCGGCCTTTTACGACCTGGAGGCCATCCGCATGGCCAAGGCCTTGGGGTTTTACGTGGCCGTCCGCCCCCAAAACCACCCCCTAAGGCGGCTGGACCCGGGCCTCCCCCTGGTGCCCGAGGAGGCGGAGGCCGTGGTCTTCCCCGGCCTCGAGGCCCTGGGCTACCCCTACCGCTTAGGGGAGGCTAGGGCCATCGTGCAAAAACCCGTGGCCCTCATCGAGGGGACGGACCAGGCCGGGGTGCGGGCCTTCCCGGGGGGGTTCCTCCGCCTCTTCTCTCTGAACTACACCTGGCAGCTTGACCTGAAGCCGGAGGGGGCCGCAGCCAAGTACCGCTTGGCCGCCCGGGAACGGGGGCACCGCCTCCTCTACCTCAGGCCCTACCCCTACCCCCAGGAGACGGAGGCCTTCCTCCGGGCCCTCAAGGGGGGCCTGGAGGCCGATGGGATCCCCATCGGCACCCCAAGGCCTTTGGACTTCAGGCCAAGCCCCTGGGGGCTTTGGGCCTGGGTAGGGGTGCTTGCGGGGCTTGGGCTTCTCGCCTTGGGCCTAGGCCCCCTGGGACCTGGGGTGGCCTTGGGGCTTTTCCTCCTGAGCCTAGGCTACGCGGGGGAAGGGGCGGGGGCCCTCCTTGCCGCCTTGGTCTTCCCCGTCCTGGGTTTCCTCGGCCCCAGGAATGGGCTTTGGATGTGGCTTAGGGCCCTGGGATACGCCCTCATGGGGGCCCTCCTCCTAAGCGCCTTGGGCACCCGGCCGGAAAGCCTCCTCGGCCTCGAGCCCTTCCGGGGGGTAGGCCTTACCCTCCTCCTTCCACCCCTCCTCGTGGCCCTCTCCTTCCTGGGCCAAGACCCCAAGGGCGCCCTAATCCGGCTTTTCCACCACCCCTTGCGCCTAGGGGAGGTGGGGCTTGGGCTCCTCGCCCTGGGCCTTCTGGCCTTAGCCCTCCTGAGGCGGGGAAACGAAGCCCCCCTAGTCCTCGACCTCGAGCTTAGGCTCAGGGGCCTCCTCCAGGACCTCACCGTGCGGCCCCGTTTCAAGGAGGTCTTCGGCCACGCCCTTTTCCCCTTGGCCCTCCTCCTCCCCTGGCCTAGGTGGATCCAAAACGGCCTCCTCCTCCTGGCCACCTTGGGGATGGCCTCCATCCTCAACACCTTCAGCCACTTCCACACCCCCTTCCTCATCTCCCTGGTCCGCACGGCCAACGGGGCCCTCTTGGGCCTCCTCCTAGGCCTCCTAGGGGTTATCCTGGGGAGGAGGCTTTGGCGATGGTGGTGGGGGTAGCGGGCTACTACGGGTTCAAAAACGCGGGCGACGAGGCCATCCTCGAGGCCATCGTGCGGGAGCTTAAGGCTCGGGGGCATAAGCCCCTGGCCCTTTCCGGTAAGCCCGCCCTCACCGCAAGGGAGCACGGGATCCCCGCCTTCCACCGCCTAAACCCCTTGGCCCTCCTTAGGGCGGAGCTTTGGCTTTTGGGGGGAGGAGGGCTTCTCCAGGACTTCACGAGCCGGCTTAGCCTCACCTACTACCTGGGGATCCTGCGCCTGGCCCGCCTCCTTGGAAGGAGGGTGGTGGTCTTCAACCAGTCCCTAGGGCCCCTTTCCCCTTGGGGGGAAAGGGCCGTGCGGAGGGCCCTTAGGGGGGTGCCCCTCATCGTGCGGGACCAGGCCTCCTTGGCCTACGCCGAGGCCCTGGGCCTTCCTGCCCACCTGGGGGCCGACCCCGCCCTCCTCCTCTCCCCGCCCCCTGTGGCCCGGGAGGAGGGTTTGGTCCTGGTCATTCCCCGGGGGGGAAGGGCCTACCGCCAGGGGGTTTGGACCCTAAGCCGGGCGGCCGAGCGCCTGGTCCATGAGGGAAGACAGGTCCTGGTTCTCCTCCTCCAGCCTGGCCGCGACGAGGAGGTCCTGGAGGCCTTCCGGGGGCAGCGGGTGGAAAGGACCTCGGACCCAAGGAGGGTCCTCTACCTTGCGGCCCAAGCGGGGTACGTGCTCTCCATGCGCCTCCACGGGCTTATCCTGGCCGCGGCCGCAGGCACCCCTTTTGCGGGCCTAGCCTACGATCCCAAGGTGAGGGCCTTCATGGAGGAGGTGGGGGGGTATAGCCAGGACCTCCCCGGGGAGGGGGCCCTCCTCGCCAAGGCCGCCCTCGAGGGGAGGGGCCCGAGCTGGGAGAAGGTGGCCCAGCTCAAGGCCCGGGCCCAGGCCAGCTTTGACCTGGCCCTAGGCCAGGGAAGCCCGGTCAGACGTCCGCATGGACGCGGCTAAGCCGGGCCAGAAGCCCCTGGGCGAAGGCCTCGAGGTCCCTTAGGGCCTCCCCTACCCCCCTCCTTAGGACGAACTCCCCCGGGGCCAGGCGCTTGAGGAGGAGGAAAGGGGGCCGGGAGAGGATCTCTACCCCTTGGCGGACCACGCTAGGGGCCAAGCCTTCCTCCAAGGCCTCGGCCTCGAGGTCCGCAAGGAGAAACACCCCCCCTACAGGCCTTTGGGCCAGGAAAAGGAGGAAGGCCGCAAGCTCCCCCCGTTCCGAAAGCTCAGCCAGAAGCTCGCCCTCTAGGGCCTCCACCCTTTCCATGTCCACCCGCCCCTCCTTAAGGAGCCTCTCCACATCCAAAGGGGTGATGGGGAAACGGCCCCTAAGCTGGGCCAAGCGGGCCAGGGCCTCTGGGGAGACAAAGCCCACCCCTTGCACCTCTTCCCTCTTAGCCTCGGGGGCTAGAAGGGCCACGTAGGCCCCCCGGGCCTGGTAGGGCTTGAGGAGATCCACCTCCCCTTCCCCTGGGCGCAGGAGGGCCAGGAGGACCTGCCTACGGCCGAATTCCGAACGGTAAAGCCAAGGAGGCCCGTCCTCGAGGCGAAACCCCAGCCGCCTGAGGTCCTCGGTGGCCTCCGGGGGTCCCTTGGAGGGGTAGGGAAGGGGGTCCTTGGGATACGGGGTTACCCGCACCCGGCGGGTGCCCTCCCTGCCCTCTTGGGAAGGCCTAGGGGGCGGATCCCCCTTGGGCGGGGTGGGCTTGGGCAAAGGGGAACGCCGATCCCGGGTGACCACTTGCACCTCCACTTCCTCCCCACGGAAATGGAGGAGGAGAACCTCATTGGCCTGAAGGCGGCGTTTCTCGTAGTAAGGCCCAAGCCCCCGGACTACCCCCCCTTTCCAGTCCACCTCGAGCTCATGGGCTTCCCCGTCCTCGTCCACCAGGACCACCCGTTCCCGGCCCATGAGGTGCTGGCGTAGGGAATGGGTGAGGGTCATGGTCCCTTGGGCGATACAGGCACTGGTCAGCACGTAGCGTACGGTCACCGCAAGCTCCCAAGCTGGGCCAAAGGGCGCGGAGCCCCTGCAGTAAGCATATAGTACACCTCCCACAAGAGGGCTTCCGTCCGCTTCGCGTCCTCTAGGGCCCGGTGCGCTCCCCTAGGGGGTAGCCCCAAGACCTCCCCCAAGGCGTCCAGCCCCAGGCGCCGAAGCCCCCGAAAGGCCCTCCGGGCTAGGGCCAAGGAGTCCACGGCTGGGGGCAAGGGGCAGCCCAAGGCTTCCCAGGCCGGGCCCAGGAAGGCCAGGTCATACCCTTTACTTTTGGTTCCTGCGCCCTCAGATTCCCAAAAAACCTCACGGGGACTTTTCTACCGGGGTCCCCATGCGTCAGCGAAGCTATGTTCTGGCGCAAGCCTGCATGGGGTGGTATCAAAGGGGGCGCGGTGGATGACCCAGGTGGCCCCCTGGAGGTAGGGGTAGGCCCTTTCCAAAACCGCCTCCCAAGGGGGAGCCCCTTCCAGGACCTCAGGGGTGATACCCTTTGCTTTTGGTTCCTGCGCTTCCAGGTTCCCAAAAACTCTACGAGGACTTTTCTACCGGGGCCCCCATGCAGGCGTAAGCCTGCATGGGGTGGTATGAGGCCCGTCAGGCGGGCGACATAGGGGCTTGGGGGCCTCTTGGGGCGGACCAGGCTTTGGAAGGTAAGCCGCCTCCCCCCCTCGAGGCGCACCAGGCCGATCTCCATGACCCCGTCTGGGCCTGGGGTGAGGCCGGTGGTCTCCAGGTCCAGGATGACCACCGCCTCCCCAGGGTAGGGAAAGGGGTAGCGCCACTCCCAAAGGCCTACCTCCCCCTCGAGGAAAAAGCGCCCGTCCAGGAGGGGTCTAAGGATGGGCCCCCTAAGGCCCAAGGCCTCCCCTAGGGCCCTTATACCCTTTACTTCTGGTCCCTGCGCTTCTAGGTTCCAAAGAACTCCACAGGGACTTTTTACCGGGGCCCCCATGCGGGCGCAAGCCCGCATGGGGTGGTATTAGGGGCAGGGGCCGGCCCTGGGCCCTAAGCCAGCGGACCAGCCGCGTGGCCAGGCGATAGCGGAAAGCGGCCTCCACCCTAGAAGGCCTCCCCTAGGGGGGCTCTAAGGAAGGCCCGCCCCGTGGCCTCCTCAAAGGCCAAGGCCACCCGCAGGAGGGTCTCGTCCTCCCCCCAGGGCCCAAGGAGCTGGAGGCCTAGGGGCAGCCCCTCCTCAAACCCCGCAGGGAAGGAGAGGGCAGGAAGCCCAAGGAGGCTTGCCCCCACGGTGTAGAGGTCCTCCCGGTACATGGCCAAGGGGTCGGGCCGGCTCCCCAAGGGGAAGGCGGGGTGGGGGGTGGTGGGGAGGAGGAGGAGGTCCACCTCCCGGAAAAGGGCCTGGGCCTCCCCCTTTAGCCTCCGGCGGAAGGCCTGGGCCCGGGCGTAAAAGGCCTCCTGGTAACCGCTAGAGAGGACAAAGGTGCCCACCAGGATCCGCCGCTTGACCTCGAGGCCCAAAAGGCCCCGGGTGGCCTCCACCAGGGCCTCCAGGGTCTCCTGGGCCACCCGGCGCCCGAAGAGGGTCCCGTCGTAGCGGGCCAGGTTGGCGCTGGCCTCCGCGGGGGCCAGGATGTAGTAGGCCTTGAGGGCCTCCATAAGCCCGGGGAAGGAAACCTCCCCCACCTTTAGGCCCAAGTCCCCGAAAACCCGCCGGGCCTCCTCCAAGGCCCTCGTCACCCCCGGGCTATTCCCCTCCAGGGCCTCCCGCACGATCCCTAGGCGCAAAGGGGGCAAGGGGGCTTCCAGGGCCTCCTGGAAGCGGGGGGGCTGGTCTTGGCTTTGGGCGTCTAAAGGGTCAAAGCCCGCGATGGCCTCCATGAGGAGAGCTAGGTCCCGCACGGAGCGGGCCAGGGGACCGATCTGGTCCATGCTGCTCGCGTAGGGGATGAGGCCATAGCGGCTCACCCGGCCGTAGGTGGGCCTCAGGCCGTACACCCCGCAGAAGGCCGCGGGCTGGCGCACGCTTCCCCCGGTGTCCGAGCCCAAGGCCAAAGGGGCAAGGTCTGCGGCCACCGCAGCCGCGCTTCCCCCGCTCGAGCCCCCCGGGGTGCGGCCGGGGTCAAAGGGGTTCCGGGTGGGGAAAAAGGCCGAACCCTCCGTGCTCGAGCCCATCCCGAACTCGTCCAGGTTGGTCTTGCCGAGGACCAAGGCCCCTTGGGCCTTAAGCCGGGCCACGGCCGTGGCCTCATAGGGGGGCCGGAAGCCCTCGAGGATGCGGCTGGCCGCGGTGGTGGGAAGGCCCCGGGTGGCGATGTTGTCCTTCACGGCCACGGGGAGGCCGGCTAGGGGCAGGCGGGGGTCCACCTGCTTGGCCTCCTCCAGGAGGTTCTCGTTAAGGCTGAGGAAGGCCCCAAGCTTCCCGTTTAGGGCCTCTACCCTCCGGAGATAGGCCTCGGCCACCTCCACGGGGGAAAGCTCGCCCCGGACCAGCCGGGCCCGGATCTCGTAGGCCCACATGCCCCCACTATAGCCCGAAGCGAAGGCCTATCCAGTCCCGAAAACCGGGGTAGGCCGCCTCTCCCCCCCGGGGGAGGTAGGTCACATCCCCAGGCTCATGGCGGAACCAGGTGTACTGCCTTTTGGCGTAGGCCTTCACCGCCTGGATGTCCCGGGCCAGGGCTTCCTCGAGGCTGTAGCGCCCCTGGAGGTAGCCCACCACCTCCTTGTAGCCGATGGCCTGGAAGGCCGTGGGGATCTCTGGGTAGCGGGCAAGGAGCCCCCGCACCTCCTCCACCAGGCCCCGGGCAAACTGGGCCCGGGCCCGGGCCTCGAGGCGGGGCCAAAGCCAGGCCCGGTCGGGAAATAGGACCAGCTTGGCGTAGCGGAACCGGGGGGGTCGCTTGGGGAAGCGGCTTGGGGGTAGCCCCGTCCTCCGGAGGACCTCCAGGGCCCGCACCAGGCGCCTGGGGTTTTGGCCCACCCGAAAGGCATCCTCGGGGCTAGCCCGGGCGAGCTCCTCGAGGAGGGCCTTTGGCCCGCGGGCCCCAAGCTCCTCCCAAAGGGCCGCCTGTACCCCAGGGTCTGGAGAGGGCAGGTCAAAAAGCCCCTCGGAAAGGGCCCGGATGTAGTACCCCGTCCCCCCCACCACCAGGGGAAGCCGCCCCCGGGCGAGCACCCCCATGATGGCCTCCTCGGCCAAGGCCACGAAGCGGGCCACGCTCATGGCCTCGCTGGGCTCCAGGAGGTCCACCAGGTGGTGGGGAACCCGGGCCCTCTCCTCCGGGGTGGGCTTGTCCGTCCCGATGTCCAGCCCCCGGTAGACCATGGTGGCGTCCGCGGAGACCACCTCCAAGGAGCACTCCTCCGCAAGGCGCAAGGCCAAAAGGCTCTTCCCGCTTCCCGTAGGCCCAGTAAGGACGGGGATTAGGGGCCCCACATCCCTTATGCTAAGGGCATGCTGGACCGCCTGGACCGCCTGGAGACCCTAAGAAAACTAAAAGAGATTCAAGAACGCGTTGCGGAGCTCGCCTACCGCCTCACGGGGGAGGAACCCGCGGCCTGGGTCCCTAGGGTGGACCTCCTGGAGGACGAGGAGCACTACATCCTCCTCGTGGACCTCCCGGGGGTGCGGCCTGAGGACCTGGAGCTTTTGGAGGAGGGAAGCCGGGTCACCTTGGCCGGGGTACGCCGCCCCCTCCCCGGGACCTACCTCCTCGAGGAAAGGCCCATGGGCACCTTCCGCCGCACCCTAGAGCTCCCCGGGCCCATAGAGGAAGGCAAGGCCCAGGCCACCCTTCGGCAGGGTGTCTTGGAGATCCGCTTCCGGAAAGCCCCGGGTAAGAGCTTACCCCTTTAGGGCAGGGTTAGCGCCCCTTGCGGTAGCTATCCCCATAGCGGCGCTGGAACCTTTCCACTCGCCCTTCGGTGTCCACAAAGCGCTGCTGCCCGGTGTAGAAGGGGTGGCAGCTGCTGCAGACCTCCACGTGGATCTCCGGACGGGTGGAGTAGGTGTGGATCACGTTGCCACACCCGCAGATGATGCGGGCGGGGACCAGTTTGGGGTGGATGCCTTTCTTCACGTCCCTACCTCCTTCGCCAAGGCCCAAAGGCCACGGGCCAACCCCCAGTCTACCCCGGAAGGGACCTTAGCCGCAAGGCGCCCTAGGCCAGGGCAGACTTGACCGATATGTGGCCTTGGGGTAAAGAGGGGGCATGACCCTACGCGAGGCCTTGTCCCAAGTCCCCGACCCCAGGGCCCGCAACCGGCGGTATCCCTTGTGGGGCTTGTTGGCCCTC
>JBEPYU010000010.1:10400-42699 GCA_041641215.1 Thermaceae bacterium | reverse complement strand
CTCCGCAAAGCGGAAGACCTCAGGGAGCCGGGCGTCCCGCCTTGCGGGGTAAACCCACATCTCCACCGGGATGTTCTCCTGGACGGGCTTAGAGAGGAGGAAATCCACCACCTTCTTGGCCCCTTCGGGGTTCTTGGTCCCTTTGAGGATGCCCACGAACTCCACCTGGAAAAAGCTCAGTTCGGGGAAGAGGTTCCCCGTGGGGGGTTCCTTGTACTTGCCCTCGGAGTAGTAGACCTCTGCGGCGGGGCTCGTGGTGTAGGAGACCACCAAGGGCCTATCCCCCTTGTAGAGGCTGAAGTGGGTGTAGTAGGCCTCGCTCCATCCCTTGGCCACCCGCACCCCTCCCTGGCGCAGACGGGCCCAAAAGTCCAGGTACCCCTCCTCCCCAAACCGGGCCACGGTGGCCATGAGGAAGGCCAGGCCAGGGGAACTCGTGGCGGGGTTTTGCACCACGAGAAGCCGAGCGTATTCGGGCTTGGCTAGGTCCTCCGGGGCTTTGGGCAGGGGGCGGGTTTGGAAGAAGGCCTTGTGGTAGTTGAGGCTCACGAAACCGTAATCCACAGGCAGAGCCCGGAAGGTGGGGTCTAGGAGCAAGGTAGCCCTTAGGTTTCGGATCTCGGGGCTTCGGTAAGGGAGGAGGATATCCGCCTCCAAGGCCCGGGAGAGGAAGGTGTTGTCCAAGCCGTAAAGGACGTCCGCAATGGGCGCTCCCTTGGAAAGGATGGCCTTGTTGAGGGTTTCCCCCGCATCCCCTCCCTTTAG
This sequence comes from Thermaceae bacterium, assembly GCA_041641215.1. GTDB lineage: Bacteria > Deinococcota > Deinococci > Deinococcales > Thermaceae > Thermus. The sequence goes on along the minus strand of JBEPYU010000010.1, from coordinate 41,934 downwards.
GAAGCGAAGCCTAAGGCCGGTCTGCCGCTCGAACTGGGCGATGAGGCCCTTGTCCAGGGAAAAGCTGTCGTGGGTGAGGACGGTAACCTCGCCTTGGGCCAAGGCCCAAGCCAGCAAGACCCAAAGGGCCAAAATCCCTCGCATAAAACCCCTCCTGTCACCGGGAGGGGCCGTCACCTTCCCTACGCCGGTATGACCCGGATCAGGTTCCAAGGGTATCCTCTCAGCCCCGCCAGGTGGGGCACCCCCGGTGACGGGTCTATTCTACCCCTACGCGGGTGAAAGGTTCTAGGGCCTCCGTGAGGTAAAGGCCGAAGGCCTCTGGCTCGTCGATCCAGGGGTAGTGACCCGCCCCAGGGATAACCCTTAGGGGAGCTTGGAGGCGGCTGGCCACCTCTTCCGCGTAAGGGTAGCTGGTCCGGTCGAACTCCCCCACCAGGATGGCCACCGGACCATAAGGGGCGAGAAGAGGGGTATAGTCCAGGCGCCAAAGGCCGTTTCGGACAAAGCCCCAAGGGGCCGAGTCCGCCCCCAGGATGCCGGAACCCTCCGCAAGCCACTCGTACTGGAGGCGGCCGTGGAGGCTTGGGAACATCAACCGGTCAAAAAGGGCCTTGGGCTCGGCTACCGAAAGGGCCCGTTGCAGGGTAGCCTCGGGATCCTCCTCCGGCCCTACCCCAGCGGCCTCCGCCAACCTTTGGGCTAACCAAGGGAAGCTCACCCAAGGGCCGATGAGGATGGCCCCGAGGGCCCTCGAGTCCAAGCGCAGGGCCTCGAGCGCGATCAGGGCCCCAAACCCGTGGGCGATGAGCCCAAAGCGTTCCACCCCCAAGGCCTCAGCCAGGGCAAAGAGATCCCCTACGAGGGCCTCCAGGGTGAAAAGCCGAGGGTCTTTGGGGAGCTCCAGGCTGCGTCCCGAACCCCGTTGGTCGAAGTAGACCACGCGGAAGCCCTCGAGGTAGGGCTCAAGGCCCTCCCTCAGGACATAGGCGTTGCCCCCAGGCCCCCCGTGGAGGACGAAAAAGGTGGGTTCCCCCTCCCCCACATCCTCCACGTAGAGCTCCACCTCCCCTAGGGCCAGGTACCCTATCTCTTCCCGCATCCCCCGTAGCTTACCCCATGCTCCAGGGTAAAGGCCCAAACCCGCACCTCTCCCAAAGCCCGGGCCCGGTCCTCGGCCTCCTTTCCCACCCCGAAGACCTGGAGGAGCCATACCCCCTCCCCCTCAAGGAGCCAAAAGGGATGGGCCAGGGCCTGGCCTAGGGCCAAGAGGGCCCCCCTATCCTGGCCCTCCACGAAGAGCACCCGCATAGAGCCCACTATAGAGGAGGATCTCCGCAGACTCCTCCAGGACCGTCATGAGGCTATAGGCCTCGAGGAGGGCCTCCTCCGGCTTGGGCTTGTGCCCAACAGCGAAGGCCCCGTGCCCCTTGAGGATCACCGCCTTATGGGCCTTAAGCCCCTCGGCCAAGGCCAAGGCTGCCTCAAGGGTAGCGGAGAGGGTCTTGGGGGATAAGACGGGGATCTCCCCTAGGAAAAGCTGGCCCTCGAGGTCCAAGGGGGTGAGCTTCGAGAGGTGGAGGGAAAGGGCGATGGCCACCCGGGGGTGGGCGTGGACCAGGGCCTGGGCCGGGGTTTGCCGGTAGACCTCCCTGTGGAGGAGGGCCTCCACGCTGGCCCCCTTGGGGATATCCCCCTCCCAAGGGACCTCCACCAGGTCCTCAGGGGTCAAATGGGCCTTTTGCACCCCGCTTCTCGTGATCCAAAACCCCTCCTCCCCCCGGACGGAGAAGTTCCCTGCGGTGGCAGAGATGAGGCGCTGCCGGAAAAGATCCTCTCCCACCTGGCGGAAAGCCTGGAAAAGCCTAGCCTGCATCCGAACCCCCAAGGGCTTTGCTACCGGGGCCCCCTGGGCTTGGGCCTCTATGGGGTGGCATCAGGCCTCCTGGGTGGGCTGCTCCTTCCTCAGGCGCCGCAGGGGACGGACAGCCTTGCCTGTCTCCACCGCCTCCTTCCGGGCCTCCTCCAAGGCCTTCAGGGCCTTCTGGTCCACCACCTGGGTGAAGCGGACGTGGTCCGAACCCGTTCCCGCAGGAATCAGGCGGCCCAGGATGACGTTCTCCTTAAGGCCGATGAGCTCGTCCTTCTTCCCTGCGATGGCCGCCTCCGTGAGGACGTGGGTGGTGTTCTGGAAGCTCGCTGCGGAAAGCCAGCTCTTGGTGGAAAGGGCGCTCTTCGTCACCCCCATGAGGAGGGGCTTCCAGGCCACGGGGGTCTTGCCCTCGGCCAGGAGGCGCTCGTTGAGGGCCTCCACGTCCCACCGCTCCAGGACCTGGCCCTCGAGGAGGCGGCTATCCCCGGGATCCGTGACCTCCACGTACTTGAGCATTTGGCGAACCACGATTTCGATGTGCTTGTCGTGGAGCTTCACCCCTTGGGCCCGGTAAACCTTCTGGATCTCCTCCACCAGGTAACGCTCCACCGCCTCTGGGCCCTTGGCCTCGAGGAGCTGGTGGGGGTCGATGGCCCCCCGGGTAAGGGGCTCTCCGGCCTGGACGTAGTCCCCGTCCTTCACCAGGAGCCTCACCTCCTTGGGGAGCCTGTACTCCTTGACGAAGCCCTCGGACTCCACGAAGAGGGAGAGCTTCTCCTCCGTCTCCTCGATGCGCACCCGGCCGTCGATCTCCGAGATCACCGCCTTGGCCTTGGGGCGGCGGGCCTCGAAGAGCTCGATGACCCGGGGAAGACCCTGGGTGATGTCCGCAGCCCCTGCCACCCCCCCTGTGTGGAAGGTGCGCATGGTGAGCTGGGTCCCGGGCTCCCCGATGGACTGGGCGGCCACGATCCCCACCGCCTCCCCGATGGACACGGGCCGGGCCATGGAGAGGTCGTAGCCGTAGCACTTCTGGCAGACTCCATAGCGGGTCTGGCAGGTGAGGGGGCTCCTTACCGGCACCTCCCGGATCTCCCCCTTCTCCGCAGCCTTCAGGATAAGGGCCACATCCTCTAGGGTTAGGTAACGGCCCTCCTCCAGGACCTGGCCCTGCACCTGGATCTCCCGGGCCAGGACCCTTCCGTAAAGGCCCATCTCGATGTCCGAGCGCTTCCTAAGGACCTCAGCGCGGGTGACCTCGTCGAGCTGGAAGAGGGGGATGCTGATGTAGTTGGTGGTGCCGCAGTCCGCCTCCCGGACCACGATCTCGTGGACCACGTCCACGAGCTTCCGGGTGAGGTAACCGGAGTCCGCAGTGCGCAAGGCGGTGTCCGCCCCACCCTTCCTCGCCCCGTGGCTGCTGATGAAGTACTCGAGGACCGTAAGCCCCTCCCGGAAGCTGGAGCGCACGGGCACCTCGAAGGTCTCCCCCGAGGGCTTCTGCATGAGGCCCCTAAGGCCACAAAGCTGGCGGACCTGCTGGGGGTTACCCCGGGCCCCGGACTGGGCCATCACGTAGAGGGGGTTGAAGGGGTAGTTCTCCTCGAAGTTCTTGAAGACCGCCTGGGTGACCTTTTCTGTGGTTTCGATCCAAAGCTGAATGATTTGGTCGTACCGCTCCCTCTCCGTGAGGAAGCCCATCTCGTAGGCCTGCTCGATTTGGAGGAGCTTACGGTCCGCCTCCTCGAGGTAGGCCTTTTTCTCCTCGGGGATGATGGCGTCGTCGATGCCGATGGTGATCCCGCTTTTGGTGGAGTAGAGGAAGCCATAGTACTTGAGGGCGTCAAGGAGCCTTGCGGTCTTCTCCACCCCAAGGCGCAGGAAGGCCCGGTAGACCAGGTCCTTGAGGGAGTTCTTCTCCTGGGGAACATCCAGCTGGATGAGCTCCTCCGCCACCCCCTCATCCCCCACGGCCTCGGCCACGATGCGGGCGAAGAGGATCCTTCCCGGGCTGGTCTCAAGCCGCCTACCCCGGAAACGGATGGTGACCAGGTCCTGTAGGTCCAAATAGCCGTGGGCCACGGCCAGGAGGGCCTCGTCGGGGTTAGCGAAGACCCACTTAAGCCGGCCCACGCTGGTCTCCCGGCCCGCCACCCGGATGGGCGCGTTCAGGGCCACCTCCCCCCGCTCGTAGGCCGCAAGGGCCTCCTCAGGGGTGGCGAACTCCCGCCCCGCCCCCTTTTTCTCCCGGCGCACCTGGGTGATGTAGTAAAGGCCCAGGATGATGTCCCGGCTGGGCTTGGCCAAGGGTTCCCCGGAGGCGGGGGAGAGGAGGTTATGGGCAGAGAGCATCTGGATGCGGGCTTCCGCCTGGGCGAAGGAGGAGAGGGGCAGGTGCACGGCCATCTGGTCCCCGTCGAAGTCCGCGTTGAAGGCCTCGCACACCAAGGGGTGAAGCTGGATGGAGTTTCCCTCCACAAGGACCGGCTGGAAGGCCTGGATCCCCAAGCGGTGCAGGGTGGGGGCGCGGTTTAGGAGGACCACCTTGCCGTGGATCACCTCCTCCAGGGCGTCCCACACCTCGTCCTTGATCTCCCGCTGCCTTTCCAGCATGCGCCGGCCCCTTTTGGCGGTGGTGACGATGCCCTTTTCCTCCAGGCGCCTTAGGAGGAAGGGCTTAAAGAGCTCCAGGGCCATGCGCTTGGGCAGGCCGCACTGGTGGAGCTTGAGCTGGGGCCCCACCACGATCACGCTCCGGCCCGAGTAGTCCACCCGCTTGCCGAGGAGGTTTTGGCGGAAGCGGCCTTGCTTGCCCGTGAGGATGTCCGTGAGGCTCCTCAAGGGGCGGTCCGAACCCGGGTTGGTGACGGGGCTACCCCGGCGGCCATTGTCCAAGAGGGCGTCCACCGCCTCCTGGAGCATGCGCTTTTCGTTGCGGATGATGATCTCGGGGGCCCCCTGGGCCAGGAGTTTCTTCAGGCGGTTATTGCGGTTGATGAGGCGACGGTAGAGGTCGTTGAGGTCGCTGGTGGCAAAGCGCCCCCCGTCCACCTGGACCATGGGCCGAAGGTCAGGGGGAAGGACGGGAACCGCCTCCAGGATCATCCACTCGGGCCGGTTGCCGGAGTCCAGGAAGGCCCGCACCACCTCGAGGCGCTTCCGGGCCTTGGCCCGCCGGGCCCGGGAGGGATGCTTCATCTCCTCGAGGAGCTCGGCCTCCAGGGCCTTGAGGTCCAGCTCCTCCAGGAGGATCCGGATGGCCTCGGCCCCCATGCGGGCGTCGATATCGTAGGACTCCACCACCCTGACCACGTTCCGCACGAGGTCCACCTCCACCCGGCCGTGGATCTCGCTTTTCACCTTCCCCCCGTCGGCCAGGACGTCTCCCGGGGCCACCCGGTCCCCCGTGGTCACCTCCACGTCGTCCTCAAAGGGGTAGAGGCGGGCCTTCATGACCACGATGCTCGCAGGCTCGTGGAGGTGGACCACCCCTTCTGCCTCGGCCACCACCTCCTCCTCTGGGTCGATGGCCGCCACGATCCGCTCCCCAGGGCTCACCCTCGCCCCTTCGGGGACCACCACGTTCATGTGGGGCTGGACCTGGTAGTCCTTAGGCTCTGTCCACTCGAGGAGGAGGCTAAGGCGGACCTCCCCCGCAAGGGCCCCTCGGGAGGCCACCTCCTTGGCGGCCACCTGGCGGGGTAGACGCAGGAGGCCCTTGGCCTCCGCCAAGGGGGTGCCCTGCTCCACCAGTTCTCCTTCGCCCACCAAGGGGGTAGCCCCTACGGGAAGGAAGTAGCGGGCCACGGCCTCCTCCCCTTGGCGGAGGAGGAGGAGGTAGCCCTCCTCGCCTAGGGGCCTAAGCTCCACCGCCCCATCGGCCTCGGCCCTGAAGAGGTAGGGGGCCTCGAGCTCAGCCAAAACCTCCCCGGGACGGTAGGCCTCCTTCTCTACCCAGGCCTCCTGGGGCAGGCTAAGGGTGGCCTCCTCCCGCCTCAGGTACTCCACCCGCACCCGGCGGGGAAACCGGTAAAGGGCCACCCCGTCCATCCGGGCCACCACCCCGGGGGCGAGCTCCTGGCCCTTCTTCACCTCCTCCCCATCCCGTACCAGGGCATCCACCCCCGGGGGCAAGGGGTAGGTCTCCTGCTTGCCAAAGCGGAGCTCCCGGTACTCCTCGTCCGTGAGGAGCTGTTTCTTCTCCACCGGGACCCCATTCAAGACCGCCCCCTTGGGGTCCAAAACGATGTACTTGCTGAAATAGAGGACCTGCTCGAGCTCCGTGGCCGATAGGTCGAGGAGAAGGCCGATCTTGGAAGGCACGTCCCGCACAAACCAGATGTGGGCCGCAGGGGTAGCGAGCTCGATGTGCCCCATCCGGTAGCGGCGGACGATGCTCCGGGTGACCTCCACCCCGCAGCGCTCGCAGACCTTGCCCTCAAAGCGCTGGCGCTTGTACTTGCCGCAGGCGCACTCGTAGTCCTTGATGGGACCGAAGATGCGCTCGTCGAAAAGCCCGTCCCTTTCCGGCTTAAGGGTGCGGTAGTTGATGGTCTCGGGTTTTTCCACCTCGCCGTAGCTCCAGGAGCGGATCTTCTCTGGCGAGGCCAAACCGATGCGAACCTTACGGACTTCCCTCTTCATCCCTCCTCCAAAAGCCCCTCGGTTACCTCCTCGAGGCCAAGCCCTCGAAGATGTCCACGGGCTGGTCCCGCTCGTCCAGGGTCTCCACGTCCAAGGCCAGGGCTTGAAGCTCCTTCACCAGCACGCGGAAGGACTCGGGCACGCTGGGTTCAGGCACGTCCTCCCCCTTGAGGATGGCCTCGTAGGCCGCGTTCCGCCCTTCGATGTCGTCGGACTTGATGGTCAACATCTCCTGGAGGGTATGGGCCGCCCCGTAGGCCTCGAGGGCCCAGACCTCCATCTCCCCGAAGCGTTGTCCGCCGAACTGGGCCTTGCCCCCCAAGGGCTGCTGGGTGACCAGGGAGTAAGGCCCGGTGGAGCGGGCGTGCATCTTGTCCTCCACCATGTGGTAGAGCTTCATGATGAACATCTGCCCCACCACGATGGGCCCCTCGATGGGCTCCCCCGTGCGGCCGTCGTAGAGGACCATCTTGCCCTGGACGAAGAGCTCCTTAAGCTGCTCCTCCCGGGGCTTGCCCGGGGTGACGAGGCCGAGCTTTTCCGCCCGGGCCAAGACCTCCTCCTCCCGCTTGTCCACCCCAAAACCCTCCGCCTTACGGCGGCCGAAGTACACCTCAAAGGCCTCAGCCAGGAGGGCCTTGATCTCGGGCTCCGTGGCCCCGTCGAACACCGGGGAGATGTACCGTTCCCCCAGGAAATACCCCGCAAGGCCCAGGTGGGTCTCCAGGATCTGGCCCAGGTTCATCCGGCTTGGCACCCCCAAGGGGTTCAGGATCACGTCCACGGGGGTGCCGTCGGGGAGGTAGGGCATGTCCTCCACGGGGAGGATCTTGGCCACCACCCCCTTGTTCCCGTGGCGGTTTGCGAGCTTGTCCCCCACCTGGAGCTTGCGCTTTTGGGCCACGTAGACCCGGACCACCTCCCGCACCCCCGGCTTAAGCTCCACCCCGGGGTCTTCCCGCCTGAGGCGCAGGGTGTGGACCACGATCCCCCCTTCCCCTGGGGGTACCCTTAGGGAGATGTCCTTCACGTCCCGGGCCTTGTCCCCGAAGATGGAGCGGAGGAGGCGCTCCTCCGGGGTGGGCTCGGACTCCCCCTTGAAGCCGGTGCGGCCCACCAGGATATCCCCCGGCTTGACCTCGGCCCCGATCCGCACCACCCCGTCCTCGTCCAGGTCCTTAAGGGCTTCCTCCGAGGTGTGGGGGATGTCCCGGGTGATCCTCTCGGGCCCAAGCTTGGTGTCCCGGGCCTCGATCTCGTAGCGCTCGATGTGGATGGAGGTGTAGAAGTCGCGCTTCAGGAGCTCCTCGCTGATGATGATGGCGTCCTCAAAGTTATAGCCGTCAAAGGGCATGATGGCCACGAGGACGTTTTGGCCCAAGGCCAAAAAGCCCTCCTCGGACGCAGGCCCGTCCACGAGGAGCTGGCCTTTTTTGACCTTTTCCCCCCTCCTTACCCGGGGACGCTGGTCCAGGGCCGTGCCCTGGTTGGAGCGGACAAAGCGGCGCAAGGGATACTCCACCAGGCGGCCATCCTGGTAGCGCACCCCCACCCGCCGCCCATCCACGGCCACCACCTCCCCGTCGTCCTCTGCGTAGATCGCCCAGAGGCTATCCCGCATGACCCGCTCCTCGAGGCCCGTCATCACCACCGGGGCCTGGGGACGGACGAGGGGCACGGCCTGGGTTTGCATGTTGGAACCCATGAGGGCCCGGTTGGCGTCGTCATGCTCCAGGAAGGGGATGAGGTTGGTGTTGAGGGAGAAGACCTGCTTGGGGGAGACGTCGATGAACTCCACCTCCTCCGGGGAGACGATGACGGGCTCCCCCCGGCGCCGGGCCACCACCCGATCGGCCACGATCCGGTTCCCTTCCAAGGGGGTGTTCGCCTGGGCGATGGTGTAGCGGTCCTCCTCCGTGGCCGTCATGTAGACCACCTCGTCCGTGACCACCCCGTCCTTCACCCGGCGGTAAGGGGTGCGGATGAAGCCCAACTCGTCCACCTTGGCGTAAGCGGCCAAGGAGGTGATGAGGCCGATGTTGGCCCCTTCCGGGGTCTCCACGGGGCAGATCCGCCCGTAGTGGGTGCGGTGGACGTCCCGCACCTCAAACCCCGCCCGCTCCCGGGTAAGCCCTCCAGGTCCCAAGGCGGAGATCCGCCGCTTGTGGCGGAGGGAGGAGAGGGGGTTGGTCTCGTCCTTGAACTGGGAGAGCTGGCTACGGCTGAAGAACTCCCGGATGGCGGCCTCCAAGGGGCGGTTGTTGATGAGGCGGGCCGGGGTCAGGGTTTCTGCGCTGGCCGTGGCCATCCGCTCCCGCACCCCCCGGGCTAGGCGGGAAAGGCCCACCCGGAACTGGTCCGCAAGGAGCTCCCCCACCGTGCGGATGCGGCGGTTGCCCAGGTGGTCGATATCGTCCACCTCGTGCCCGGGAACCCCAGCCGTGAGGGCGAAGAGGTAGCGGAGGGCGGGGAGGAAAAGCTCATCCTTAAACTCCCCGTCCTCGAAGCGGGCCAGGGTCCTTCCGGAAAGGCGGATTCCCAGCTTTTCCTCCGCCTTGTACCGGCCAGCCTCCCCAAGGTCGTACCGCCTCGGGTCCGCAAGGAGGCCATAGAGGTACGCCACCGCCTTGTCCCGCTTGGCGGGGTCCCCGGGGCGCAAGAGGGCGAAAAGGCGGAGCAAGGCCTCCTCGGGGCGCATGGCCAAGACCCCCTCGTCCAAGAGCCCCTGGACCAGGTCCCCATAGGCCCCAAGCTCCCGGACAAGCTCCTCCTTGCCGTATCCGAAGACCCGGAGGAGGAGGATCAGGGGGAACTTGCGCTTGTTGACCTTCATGGAGAAGGTCCCGTTGTTCTCCATCTCCAGATCGATCCAAGGGCCCCGCTTGGGCAAGGGGATGATGCTCGCCACATAGCGCCCCGCGCGCGCGGGATCGGGGGTGAAGTAGACCCCGGGGGAACGGTGGATCTGGGAAACGATCACCCGGTCGGTGCCGTTGATGATGAAGGAACCGTCCTCGGTCATCAAGGGGATGTGGCCCAGGAAAACCTCATCCTCCTTGATGAGCCCCGTGTCCTTATGGATGAGCTGAAGCCGGGCATGGAGAGGGGCCTGGTAGGTGAGGTCCTTTTCCCGGCATTCCTCTTGGGAGAAAGGGGGCTCGCCCAGACGGTACTCCAGGAAGTCCAGGACCAGGCCACCTTTACCCTTTTCCCCCTCCTCAATGGGAAAGATCTCCTTGAAAGCCGCTTGGATGCCCACGTTCTCCCGCTTAGGGGGAGGAACGTCCATCTGTAAAGCCCTTCGGTATGAGGCTACCTGGATTTCCGTAAGGGGAGGCAAGGGGATGACTTCTCGAATGCGACCAAACCGCCGGATCTTCATGCGCCACCTCGAACGGGCCGCCCGGGTAAGCTAACAGGGTCCTTCCGCAAAGGGGCTAACCCTTTGCGGTGGCTGGTTCTTACCGTGCTCTCTTGGCCCGACCAAAGAGCACAAACCTTATCCTACAAGGTAAATTTTCCCTTGTCAACCCGTCTCCCGACCTTTTCCCTTACCCTTTCCGGCCTCGCGCTCCACCTCCACCTTTATTTTATAATTCCCCCGCACCGTTTGGCCAAGGATCTCGAGGAGCCGCAAGACCCCAAGGCCCTCCGCGAACAGGGTATCCCCGGGCTGGAGCTCCTCCTTGGGCGAGGCCACCTTGCCCCTAAGGCGTACCTTTCCCCCCTTGACCCCTTGGACGAAGTAGCTCCGGGAAACCCCAAACCCCTTAGCCCCCACCGCGTCCACCCGGAGGCTTGGCACCACCAGGACCCGCACCCTTTCCTTGGGGGGCCTGAGGGCCTCGGGCGGGGGGGGAAGAAGGGCATAGCCTTGGGCCAAGAGGGCCCTTTTCGCCTCGGGGAGCAGGGCCACGAGCAGGCCCTCCTCCACCTCCTCCACGTCCCCCAAGCCCTCCAGGCCCGGAGGAGGGGGCTTTTCCAGGAGGAAGACCTCCACCGGGTCCTCCACCCGGGGGATCTCCTCGGGGTAGAGGACGGCCACCTTCCGCTCCGCCAAGGGGAGGCCCCCAAAGAAGGCCACCTTAAGCCCCTCCTCCTTGGCCATGGCCTCGAGGCGGGCCTGGTCCTCCGGGGAAAGGAAAGGGGTGCGCACCACCCGCCCTCCCCGGGCCCGCTTGAGGTAAGGGGTGAGGTCCATCCTCACCTCAGGGCGAAGGTCAGGGTGGCCGTGGCCCGCTCCTCCCCCTCCACCAAGGCCCGCACCCTCACCTTGCCCAGGCCCCTCCGGAAAAAGAGGAGTTCCCCTTCCAGGATCAGGGTGTCCCCAGGGACTACGGGCTTTTTGAAGCGGGCCTCCTCCACCCCCGCAAGGAGGGGAAGTCCCCCTTGGAACCCCGGTTGCTTGACCACCACGGCCACCGCAGCCTGGGCCATGGCCTCCAGGATGAGGACCCCGGGCATGAGGGGCTTTTCCGGGAAGTGCCCCTGGAAATGGGGCTCGTTGTAGGTCACGTTTTTGAGGACCCGGAAACGGCGCTCGTCGGCCTCGAGGATCCGGTCGATGAGGAGAAAGGGATAGCGGTGGGGCAAAAGGGCGAGGATCCCTTCCGGCTCCATCCCTCACCTCCCGAGGACGTCGTCCGAGGAAAGGACCGCCTCCTCCAGGACGTGGAGCATTTCCAGGGCCTTCCCCGTGCCCAAGGCCACGGCCTCCAGGGGCTTTTCCGCCACCACCACCGGGATGCCCAGGGCCTCCTGCAAGGCCACGTCCAGGTTCTTAAGGAGGCTCCCCCCCCCGGTGAGGAGGATCCCCCGCTCGTAGATGTCCGCGGCGAGCTCCGGGGGGGTGACCTCCAAAACCCCCTTGACCGCCTGGAAGATCTTGTCCAGGGGCTCGACCAGGGCCTCCACCAGGTCCTCCGCGGTCACCTCCACCGTCCGGGGCAGGCCCGAGACCAGATCCCGGCCCCGGACCTCGGCCACCTCCTTGGGCTCCCCGGGGAGGACCTTGGCCCGGCCCAGGCGGATCTTGAGCTCCTCCGCAGTGCGCTCCCCGATGAGGAGGTTGTGCTTTTGGCGCAGGTGGCGGATGATGGCCTGGTCCATCTCATGGCCGGCAATCCGGAGGCTTTCCGAACGGACGATGCCCCCTAAGGAAATGACCGCGATGTCCGTAGACCCCCCGCCGATGTCCACCACCATGTTCCCCGTAGGCTCGGCTACGTTGATCCCCACCCCGATGGCCGCGGCCAAGGGTTCCTCGATGAGGTAGACCTTGTGGGCTAGGGTAGAGACGGCCTGGACCACCGCCCGCCGCTCTACGTCCGTCACCCCTGAGGGCACCCCCACCATGACCCGGGGCTTAAACAAGCGGCTCATGGGGGAAAGCACCTTCTGGAGGAAAAGGAGGAGCATCCGCTCCGTAAGGGCGTAGTCCGCAATGACCCCGTCCTTAAGGGGACGCACGGCCACCACGTTCCCCGGGGTGCGGCCCAGCATCCGGTAGGCCTCAGCCCCCACGGCCTTGACCTCCTTTTTGGTCTGGCTCACCGCGATGACCGAGGGTTCCCTCAGGACGATGCCTTTCCCCCGCACGTAGATGAGGACGCTCGAGGTACCCAGGTCAATCCCAATGTCCTCGCCCCTAAACATAATCGCCCCATTCTATGCCCTAGCGGGCGTACTCCACCGCCCGGGTCTCCCGCACCACCGTGACCTGGATCTGGCCTGGGTAGTGCATCTCCCGCTCGATCCGGTTTGCGATCTCCCGGGCGAGGAGGGTAGCCCGGGCCTCGCTTACCTTCTCCGGCTTGACGATGACCCTCACCTCCCGGCCCGCCTGGATGGCGAAGGCCGTCTCCACCCCGGGGAAGGAAAGGGCGATCCGCTCCAGGGCCTCGAGGCGCTTCAGGTACTCCTCCAAGGACTCCCGGCGGGCCCCCGGGCGGGCTGCGGAAAGGGCATCCGCGGTGGCCACGAGGACCGCGTAAAGGGTCTTTGCGTTTTCCGGATCGTGGTGGTGGGCAATGGCGTCCTCCACCTCCTTGGGCTCCCCGAAGCGCCGGGCCAGGGCCACGCCGATCTCCACGTGGCTTCCCTCCACCTCCCGGTCCACGCTCTTGCCCAGGTCATGGAGAAGCCCTGCCCGCCGGGCCAAGGCCGCGTCCAACCCCAGCTCCGCGGCCATAATCCCCGCGAGGTGGGCCACCTGGATGGAGTGCTTGAGGACGTTTTGGCCGTAGCTCGAGCGGAAGTGAAGCCGCCCAAGGAGCTGGAGGAGGCCGGGCTTGAGCCCCACCACCCCGGCCTCGAGGGCCGCCTCCTCTCCCCGCTCATAGATGAAGGTTCGCATTTCCCCCTTAGCCTTTTCCACCACCTCCTCGATGCGGCTTGGGTGGATGCGCCCATCCTTGATGAGCTCCTCCAGGGCCATCCGGGCGATCTCCCGGCGGATGGGGTTGAAGCTGGAAAGGAGCACGGCCTCCGGGGTGTCGTCGATGATGAGGTCCACCCCCGTAAGGGCCTCGAAGGTGCGGATGTTTCGGCCCTCCCGGCCGATGATCCGGCCCTTCATGGCGTCCGAGGGTAGGGGCACCACGGAAACCGCAAGCTGGGCCGCGGTTTCCGAGGCCTGGCGCTCCATGGCCTGGGCCAGGATCTTCTGGGCCTCCCGCTTGGCCTCGAGGCGGGCCTTCTCCAAGGCCGCCCGCACCCGCTTGGCCTTTTCCTCCTCTAGCTCTTGGTCCAGCTTCTCCAGGATCAGCCGGCGGGCCTCCTCAGGGGTAAGGCCCGCGATCTCCTGGAGCTTGGCCTCGGCCTTCTTGGCCTCCTCCTCCAAGGCCTTCTCCCGGGCCTTGAGTTCGGCTTCCCAGGCCTCCAAGCGGGAAGCCCTTTGGTCTAGGGCCTCCCCCCGTTTGGCAAGCCTCTCCGCCTCCCGGCGGAGCTCCTCCCTGTCCTCCTTAAGCCTTTCCCGCTCCGCCCTAAGCTCCTCCTGGAGGGCCCTAAGGCGGGCCCTTTCCCCTTCCAGCTCTTCCTTCTCCTCCAAAAGCCGCCTCTCCAGGGCGGCAAAACGCGCCTTGGCCTCCTCCTCCAGGGCCCTTTCCCGGGCCTCCAGGCGCAGACGGGCTTCCTCCAAGGCCTTCACCCGGGCCTGGGCCTCCTCGAGGAGGCGCCGGGCCTCGGCCAGCTCCGAGGGTTCCCCGCGAGGGGCCCTAGGCCACCTCAGGAGGAGGAAAAGGAGGAGGACCAGGAAAAGGACGATGGCCCACTCCATCCCTCACCCCTCGAAGTCTTCCCCTCCGAAGAAGGTCACCTCGCTTGCCCGTTCCAAGACCCGCTGGCGGATCTCCTCCACGAGCTCGAGCCGCTCTTTGAGGAACTCCACGGCCTTTTCCTTGCCCTGGCCCAGGCGGATCTCCCCATAGGAGAGCCAGGAGCCCGCCTTCTGGACCACCCCCGCGGCCACCGCCACCCCCACGAGGTCGGCCACGGGGTCCAGCCCCCGGCCGAAGTAGACCTCAAGCTCCGCCTCCCGAAAAGGGGGGGCCAGTTTGTTCTTCACCACCTTGACCCGGACCCGGATGCCCACTGCCTCCTGGCCCACCTTGATGGGGGTGCCGCTTTTGCGCACGTCCAGGCGTAGGCTGGCGTAGAACCTGAGGGCCCGCCCTCCTGGGGTGGTCTCGGCGTTGCCGTAGGTGACCCCTACCTTCTCCCGGATCTGGTTGATGAAGATGGCCGCGGTGTTGCTCTTGGAAAGGACCGCGGTGAGCTTGCGCAGGGCCTTGCTCATGAGCCGGGCCTGAAGCCCCACCTGCTGGTCCTCCATCTCCCCCTCGATCTCCGCCTTGGGGACCAAAGCGGCCACGGAGTCCACCACCACCACGTCCACCGCCCCTGAGCGGGCAAGGAGCTCCACGATCTCTAGGGCCTGCTCCCCACTGTCCGGTTGGGAGACCAAGAGGTCATCCACCTTGACCCCTAGGCGCCCCGCGTAAAGGGGGTCTAGGGCGTGCTCTGCATCGATAAAGGCCGCTACCCCTCCTAGGCGCTGGGCCTGGGCGATTACCGTTAGGGCCAAGGTGGTCTTGCCCCCGGACTCAGGTCCATAGATCTCCGTGATCCGTCCCCGAGGGATCCCCCCTACCCCCAGGGCCAGGTCCAAGGCCAAGGAACCCGTGGGGATAACCTCCACCTGCTGCCTGGGCATCTCCCCCAGGCGCATGATGGCTCCCTTGCCGAAGTTTTTCTCAATGGCCTTTAGGGTTGCCTCCAGGGTCTTTTGCCGGTTCTCGTCCATGGTCACCTCTTAGAGGGAATTCCTCCATTACGGTGTAGATGGGCCCCCTAGGCTTAAGCTCGGAGCGGACCAGGGCAAAGGCCTCCACCGGCCAGTCCAGGTCCAGGACCACCGGGGGGACCCTTGGGGCGGGGGCCTTTCTGCGGGCTAGGGTGACGTGGGGTTTGAAGGGCTTGGGGTCGGGACTAGAAAGCTCGGCCCTAAGGCCCTCGGCCAGGGCCTGAAAACCCTCCCCCTCCGCCCGGATGAACCAAACCCGGGGGGTGCCCTCGTTGGGGAAATAGCCCGTACCCCTCAGCCTAGCGGTAAAGGGGGGGACCAGACGGGCCAGATGGTGTCCCACCGCCCGGAGATGGGGAAGGTCTGACTCCGGCCTTTCCCCAAGGAAAAGCAACGTCAGGTGGAGTTGGTGAGGGGGCACCGTTTTCCATCCCTTGAAGGGGGAGACCCGGGCCTGGACTTCCCGCAAGGCCTCCCGTATTCCTTCCGGCAGGAAAAGGGCGTAAAAGAGCCTCATGCGAGGAGAAGGGCCAAGGCAGCGTACACGCTCCTTAGGCGAACGGTTTCCCGATCTCCTAGGAAACGGTAACGGCGCACCGTTTCGCCCTGGGGACCGGCTAGGGCCACGTACACCGTACCCACGGGCTCTCCCTCCAGGGGATCGGGGCCAGCCACCCCGGTGGTGGCCAGGGCGTAGGTGGCCCCAAAGAGGTTACGGGCTACTTCGGCCATGGCCTTGGCCGTTTCGGCGGAAACGGTCTTGGAAAGCAGGCCCTCGGGTATGCCGAAGCGGGCCTTAGCCCCCATGGTATAGGATACCACGCCCCCGAGGTAGTAGCGGCTTGCCCCAGGCACCCGGGTGATCTCCGCCCCTAAGAGCCCCCCAGTCAGGCTTTCCATGGTGGCCAAAGTAGCCCCTTCTGCCTCGAGGCGCCTTTTCACCGCCTCGGCCATGGTCAAGGGTCCCTCGCCCCAGATGGCCCCAAGGAGGCGCTCCTTGATCTTCCCCGCTAGCCCGTCCACCCTACCTTCCTCTCCCCGGATCGCCACCTCCACCCCATAGGGCTTGGGGTAGGTCCCCACCTCCACATCCCCTTCCCGCAGGAAAAGGGGGCCAAGCCTCTCCGCGATCTCCGACTCCCCAAGCCCCCAGGTCTTGAAGACCCGCTCCGCATAGGCCCGCTTAGGAAGGCCAAGCTGGGGAAGAAGTTCCGCCCAAATGGGCCGCCATTCCACCGGCGGACCAGGCAGGAGGACAAGGTCCCGACCCTCCTTGCGCACCCACCAGCCGGGGGCAGTCCCGTGGGGGTTTTTGAGCCAACGGGCGGAAGGGATGCGGAAGGCCTGCCTGCGGTTGGCCTCGGGCATGGGCCGGTTCCTCCCCCGGAAAAAGGTCTGGATCTCCTCGAGCATCCCCTCGTCCAATTCCAAGGGCTCCCCCAAGGCCAAGGCTACGGCCTCCCGGGTGACGTCGTCCGGGGTGGGGCCCAAGCCCCCGGAAAGGACGAGGAGCCGGGCCTGGGCCCAGGCCCTTTCCACCTCCTCCGCCAAGGCCGCCACCTGGTCCGCCACCCGCAGGGTGCGCACCACCTCCAGGGCGTAGGGCCTGAGGCTGCGGGCGATCTCCGCGGTGTTGGTGTCCAGGGTGTCCCCGTAAAGGAGCTCCGTGCCCACCCCTATGACCTCGGCTCGTTCCATACACCCTCCGGCGGGTAGGGGCGAAGGCGAAACCTCCCCCGAGCCCCCTCCACAACCGACCCCCAAGGAACCCCTTTGCGCACCACCCCGAAGCCCCAAGGGCCCCAAGGGGTCCAGGTCACCCGCTTCAGGCGGCCGATGGGCTGGCCCTGCCAGGCCAGCTCCGCAGGCCAGGCCTCGGGTTCCTCCAGTACCTCGAGGGCCACCGGACCATAGGGTAGGGGCTTGCCCTCGGTGCGGGCCATGATCTCCTGGCCCACGTAGCACCCCTTGCCCCGGTCCACCAGGCCCTCGAGGCCCACGGCCCCAGGGAGCTCCCCCCGGATATCCTCCAAGAGGGGAAGGCCCTTCAAAAGGGCATAGGCGGGGAAGAGGGCCAAGGGCCAACCTCCCTCGCCCTCCTCGGCCACCTCCTCCCGGCCGTCCGCGTGGAGGATCCGGTAAAGGTCCAGCCTCTCCAGGACCACCCGGTCAAAGACGATGTAGCGCCTAAGCCGCTGGCGGAGGCTTTCCACCTCCCCCCAAGGGGCCAGGAGAAACCCCTCGGGGTGGGGGAAGAGGGTAGCCCCTTCCTCGATCTGGCCCCGGTGGTTGAGGAAAAGGGCCCCCAGGGGCCCAAAGAGGCCCCGGAGGTCCCGGGTGCACTGGCCCTGGAGGAAGGCTAAGGCATCGGGGCCTTTAAGGAGGAGGACCCCCGGGAAGGCGAAAAAGCCCCTTCCCCTAAGGGCCTCCTTAAGGGCCGTCTCCATACCCCTATTATTGACCAAACTGGTGACGAACGCCCCCAAGGCTAACGCAAAACACGTCCTTAAGGCCCTCGGGCTAACCCCCCATCTCCTCGTCCTGGCGGAGGAGATGGGAAGGGGAAAACCTGGCCCTAAGCCCTATCGGGTGGCAAGGCATGGGGATTGCCCCAGAGGAAGCCTTGGCCTTTCGAGGATTCCCCTTCCGGCGTCCAAAGCGCAAACCGGCGCGAGGACCCCACCCTGGGCCTCGCCACCGGGCACCCGGAGGAGGACCTCCTGGGGGCTTGGGCCTTCCTGGTGGTCCCGGACTTCCGGGCCCTCATACCCTTTACTTTTTACTTTTGGTTCCCGCGCTTTCCGGGTTCCAAAAAACTCCACGGGGACTTTCTACCGGGGCCCCCATGCGGGCTTGGGGCCCGCATGGGGTGGTATCAAAGGGCGTATCTTTTGAAGGCCTCCTCCTGGAAGGAGGCCTTGACCAGATCCTCCCAGTAAAGCCACCCCTCCCGGAAAGGGGGGAAGTCCAAAAAGCCCCCCTCGGCCTTGAGGTGGAAGGCGAGCTCGTTGGGCTCGGTTACCCCTTGCTGGAAGGCCAGGAGGGCGGAATGGTAGGCCCCCAGGCTGGACTGGGCCTGGCTACCCACCATGGCCCGCTTGCCCCTCTCCCGGGCTAGGGCCAGCATCTCCAGGGTCCAGGTCACCCCCGTGCGGGCGGGCTTGAGGTTGAGGATATCGAAGGTGTCCAGGCTAAGCTCCCGCTTGAGGTCCTTAAGGGTCATGGCCGAGTCGTCCGCGATGAGGGGGAGGATCCCCTTGGCCCTAAGGGCCCGCCTTGCCTCCACGGCCTCGATGGGAAGGGGTTCCTCCACGTAGCGAAGCCCCGCCTCCCTGAAGGCCAGAAGGTCCTCTTCGGCCCTTCTAGGGTCCAGGGCCTCGTTGGCGTCTGCGTAGAGTTCGGCTTCGGGAAAGCGCTCCTTCAGGCGGACTACCTTGCGCAGGTCCTCCTTGAGGTCCCGGCCCACCTTGACCTTGAAGACCCTCACCCCTCGGGCGTAGGCCATGGTCGCGTCCTCCAGCATGGCCTCCTCCGTGTCCATGCCCAGGAGGTAGGCCACCCTCACCCGGTGCTTGGCGGGCTTAAGGACCTGGTACAGTTCCTCCCCTTCGCTACGGGCCCAGGCTTCCCAAAGGGCGATGTCCAAGGCCCCCTTAAGGGCCAGGTTGCAGGGGAAGGCCTCGAGGACCGCCCGGATGCCCTCCTGGTCCTCCGCGTCCCGGCCCAAGAGCTTAGGCCTCAGGTAGGCTAGCCCCCCTTCCACGCTTCCCCAGGTTTCCCCATAGATGGTGGGCCGGATGGCCACCTCGGCCCGTCCTAGGGAGCCATCGGAAAGCTCCACCTCCAAAAGGGCGTGCTCCAAGGCGGTAAGCTCCGAGGCTTTTCCCCAGCGCAAGGGGGCCCTAAGGGGTAGGCGGAAGGGGTAAAGGCGAAGGGCCTTGATGGTCGCCATGTCTAGGATTCTAGGAGGAAGGCCCGGGCCAAGGCTACCTCCTCCTCGAGGCTCAGGGCCTCCGTATCCAAAAGGAGGGCCCGGGGGTGGCCCCTGAGGAGGGCCATGGGGCCTTGGGGGTCGTAGTTCCTCTTCTCCTCCACCACGATCTTGAGCTTGGCCAAGACCTCCTCGAGGGGAGCTAGGGCCAGGGCCTCCCTTAGGGCCTCCTCAGGGATAAGGCCCTCGGCCAGGGCCTTAAGCTCCCCCATCTCCTCAGGGGTGAGCTCCACCCGGTCGAAGGCCTCCCGGCGGGCCAGGAGGCGCTTCAGGCGGGTTGTCTCCGAAGCGTGGAGGAGGAGAAAACGGGCCTTAGGGAGGTTTTCCAGGGCGTAGGCCACCTCGGCTTCTCCCCTTAGGCCGTCGAAAAGAAGGGGTTCTTGAGGGGGGGCGTATCCACGGGCCAGGACCTCGGCGATTCCCCCTGGGAACTCCTCCCGGAAGCGACGGGTGAGACGGAAACGGGCCTCCCGGGGGATGGGGGGGGTAACCCCGTAGCGGGGGAGGACGTACCGGTCCACGAGGTCCCGCCGGTCGGGCAGGCGGGGAAGGCCCAAGGCCTTAAGGAGGCTGCTCTTCCCCACGCCGGTAAGCCCCACCAGGACCACCAGGCGAAGCTCCGGAAGGGGCTTAAGGCCCGGGGCAGGCTCCAGGCTAAAGGGGAGCTCCATCCGAAGCCTCCTCTAAGGCCTTGGGACGATGAGCCTCGCGATGGGGCGTGGCTCTCAGCCAATTGGGGGCCGTAAGGAAGGGATGGGGGTGGGTAGCAGGGTGGCGGGGGTCCACCCGGCTCCCTTCCTCGAGGGGGAAGGCCCGGGTTTGGGCGGGGAGGCCCAGGACCTCCTCCGGGCCAAGCCTCCCCTTGGGACGGAAGGGCCCCAGGTCCTGAGGCTTACCCTCCCTAATCCCAAGGGGGACTTGGGCGGTAGAGCTTTCCGCCAAGGCCACGTGCTCGGCCACCATCAAGGGAGTCCAGGTTCCCTCCCGCAAGGGGCGGCTGGGCCAGGCCGGATCTTGGCCCCTAAGGAAGGCCACGAGGGCTCCACGTGTCCTTCCGGGATGGGCCAAGGCCTCCTCCAGGTCCCCAAAGGCCTTTGGGTCCACCATGGCCTAAGGATATAATCCCCCCATGCTCACCGTGGACCTTTCGGGCAAAAAGGCCCTGGTCATGGGGGTCACCAACCAAAGGAGCCTGGGCTTCGCCATTGCCGAGAGGCTCAAGGGAGCGGGGGCGGAGGTGGCCCTAAGCTACCAGTCGGAAAGGCTCCGCCCTGAGGCCGAAAAGCTCGCTGAGGCCCTGGGAGGGGCTCTCCTCTTCCAGGCGGACGTGACCCGGGACGCGGAGCTGGACGCCCTCTTCGCCGGGGTCAAGGAGGCCTTTGGGGGGCTGGACTATCTGGTCCACGCCATCGCCTTTGCCCCTAGGGCGGCCATGGAGGGCCGCTACCTGGACACCCGGCGGGAGGACTGGCTTTTGGCCCTCGAGGTCTCCGCCTACTCCCTGGTGGCCGTTGCCCAAAGGGCCGAGCCCCTGCTTCGGGAGGGAGGCGGGATCGTCACCCTCACCTACTATGCGAGCGAAAAGGTGGTGCCCCGGTACAACGTGATGGCCATCGCCAAGGCGGCCCTGGAGGCCAGCGTGCGCTACCTGGCCTTTGAGCTTGGCCCCAAGGGGGTGCGGGTGAACGCCATCTCCGCGGGGCCGGTGCGCACCGTGGCCGCACGGAGCATCCCGGGCTTCACCCACATGTACGAGCGGGTGGAGAAGGTGGCCCCCCTAAAGCGCAACGTGACCCAGGAGGAGGTGGGGAACCTCGGCCTTTTCCTGCTTTCCCCCTTGGCAAGCGGGATCACGGGGGAGGTGATCTACGTGGACGCGGGCTACCACATCATGGGGATGGAGCTCGATGAAGTGGGCCCTAGGCCCTGAAAACCCCAGGGCCCCATCCGTAGCATGGAGGGGATGAGGCGGAAGACCCCTACCGTCTGGGTGGGCCGGGTGCCCCTGGGGGGCGACCACCCTGTCGCCGTGCAGGCCATGACCAACACCCCCACCGCGGACATCGAGGCCACGGTGGCCCAGATCCTCGAGCTCCACCGGGCAGGCAGCGAGATCGTCCGGATCACGGTAAACGACGATAGGGCCGCCCAGGCGGTCCCCGAGATCAAGGCTCGTCTGGAAGACCAAGGGGTGGAGGTCCCCCTGGTGGGGGACTTCCACTTCAACGGCCACCTCCTCCTCCAGAAGTACCCCCGTATGGCCGAGGCCCTGGACAAGTTCCGCATCAACCCGGGAACCCTGGGCCGGGGGCGGCACAAGGACGAAAACTTCGCGGAGATGGTGCGGATGGCCATAGACCTGGGGAAGCCGGTAAGGATCGGGGCCAACTGGGGAAGCCTAGACCCCGCCCTCCTCACCGAGCTCATGGACCAAAACGCCAAGCGCCCCGAGCCCAAGGGGGCCCATGAGGTGGTCCTCGAGGCCCTGGTGGAAAGCGCGGTCCGCTCCTATGAGGCCGCTTTGGAGATGGGCCTTGGGGAGGACCGGATCGTCCTTTCGGCCAAGGTGTCCAAACCCAAAGACCTGGTCTGGGTCTACCGGGAGCTTGCCCGGAGGACCCAAGCCCCCCTCCACCTCGGCCTCACCGAGGCGGGGATGGGGGTGAAGGGGATGGTGGCCTCGGCCGCGGCCCTCGCCCCCCTCCTCCTTGAGGGAATCGGGGACACGATCCGGGTCTCCCTCACCCCAGCTCCCAAGGAGCCCCGCACCCGGGAGGTGGAGGTGGCCTGGGAGATCCTCCAGGCCCTAGGCCTACGCCGCTTTGCCCCTAGGGTGACGAGCTGCCCGGGCTGTGGCCGTACCACCAGCACCTACTTCCAGGAGCTCGCAGAGGAGGTCAACCGTTACCTCAGGGACAGGCTCCCCGAGTGGAAGGCCCGCTACCCCGGGGTGGAGGCCCTGGAGGTTGCGGTCATGGGTTGTGTGGTGAATGGCCCCGGGGAGAGCAAGCACGCCCACATCGGCATTTCCCTCCCGGGGGCCGGGGAGGAGCCCAAGGCTCCGGTTTATGCGGATGGGAAGCTCCTCACCATCCTCAAGGGGGAAAACCTGGCCCAAGAGTTCCTGGAAATCCTCGAGGCCTACGTCCAAAAACGCTTCGGATGAACCATCCCTTCGCCTTTGAGATCCTAGCCCGCGCGAGCCGGGCCCGGGTGGGCCGCCTCCATACCCCCCACGGGGTGGTGGAAACCCCCCTTTTCATGCCTGTGGCCACCCAGGCCGCGGTCAAGGGTCTTTCCCCTAGGGATCTAGGGGAGATCGGGAGCCAGATCCTCCTCGCCAACACCTACCACCTCCTCCTCCGGCCAGGCCCTGGGCGGGTCCAGGCCTTGGGGGGCCTCCACGGCTTTACGGGCTGGCGGGGCCCCTGGCTTACGGACTCCGGCGGCTTCCAGGTGATGAGCCTAGCCCACCTCCGCAGGGTCGAGGAGGAGGGGGTAGTCTTCCGAAGCCACCTGGATGGCCGCCTCCTCTCCCTCACCCCTGAGGAGAGCCTAAGGACCCAGGAGGCCTTGGGCTCGGACATCGCTATGCCTCTGGACGAGTGCCCCCCTTATCCCTCTTCCCGAGAATACCTGGAATCTTCCCTAGAAAGGACCCTTCGCTGGTTGGAGAGGAGTCTCAAAGCTAAGACCCGCCAAGACCAGGCCCTTTTCGGCATCGCCCAGGGGGGAACGGACCCTGAGCTCAGGAAGCGTTCCACCCTCGAGACCCTCCGCTTTGACCTCCCTGGTTACGCCATCGGGGGGCTTGCGGTGGGGGAGCCCAAGGAGGCCATGTTCCGGATGGTGGAGCTCTCCACTGCCCTTCTTCCCGAAAGCCGCCCCCGTTACCTCATGGGGGTGGGTTACCCCGAGGACCTGGTGGCTGCGGTGGGCCTAGGGGTGGACCTCTTCGACTGCGTCTACCCCACCCGTACTGCCCGCTTTGGCTCGGCTTTGGTCCCCGAAGGCCGCCTTAACCTCAAAAATGCCCGGCATCTAGAGGAAAAAGGCCCCTTGGAGGAGGGGTGCGACTGCTACACCTGCCGCACCTTTAGCCGGGCCTACCTGGCCCATCTGGTGCGCGCAGGGGAGATGCTTGGGGCCATCCTCCTTTCCTTGCATAACCTGCGGTATATCCACCGCCTCCTGGAAAGGGCCCGGGAGGCCATCCGGGAGAGGCGCTACGGGGACTTCGCCTTGGCCTTTGCGGAAAGGCGCTTTGGAGAGGTCCCCTCCTGGTTCTGGGAAGCCTTGGTGGCCGGGGGACACCTTTAGTAAAATAGCTAAGGCTTGGGCCGTTAGCTCAATCGGTTAGAGCAGCCGGCTCATAACCGGTAGGTTGCAGGTTCGAGTCCTGCACGGCCCACCACCAAAAGGCCTCCCGGCCCGAGGGCCGGGAGGCCTTTTGGTGGGCGATGGTGGACTCGAACCACCGACCTCACGCTTATCAGCACTACCAGGGCACTTGGTCAAAAACGGGATTTGTGTCTGGAAGGGCCTTTTTCACTTGTATTGCTGGCGATTTTTACCCGTTCTTGACGGTTGTTTAGGTGTAGCAAGGTGTCAAGGGGTACTGCAGCGTTTTTGTGATCTTGCTCCATCAGCTGCTGGTAGACGCGTACGGTAAAAGTAGGGTCAGCATGGCGTAGCCGGGCCGCCACCACTTTCGGCGGGAGGCCTGCCCGGAGGGCCAGGGAGGTATAGGTGTGCCGGAGGCCGTGGGGAGTGATACGGGAGACCCCAGCCTTCTCCTGGAGGGCATAAAAAGCCCGTTTGAAGTTACCGTAGTCCAGTGGGGTTCCCCTTTGGGAAGGAAACATAAGGCCGTGCTCTTCCCAGTCGGGGCTAGCGGCCCGTTCCTCCTCTAAGCGCGTTCGCCACTGGGTAAGGAGGGCTTGGGTGTCCGGGTCCAGGTAGATGGGGGCCACGCTCCCGGGGGTTTTAGCCGGTCCCAAGGTGCCGTCCCGAAGGAGGGTATGGCGCACGTGGAGGACGTCCCCTTTCCAGTCTTCCCATCTGAGGGCTAGGGCTTCTCCTGGGCGCAGGCCGGTGGCCAGCATGAGGGCGAAGAGGGGATAGAGGCGGTGGCCCTTGGCGGCCTCCAAAAATGCGGCCACCTCCTCGGGGGTCCAGGCCCGGGCGGGGCGCACCTGGCCGCCCCGTGGGGGATCCACGGCGTCCATGGGGTTCTTGTCCAAGAGCTCGGCCCGCACGGCGTCCCGTAGGGCGGCCCGGAGGAACTGGTAGAGGTGCCGGCGGTGCGAGGGTGAGAAGTGGGCGAGGTTGGCGAAGTGACCACGAAGCCCAAGCGGGGTGAGGCGGGATAGGGGAAGGTGGGCTATGGGCTCCAGGTGCTTTAGGTAGACGTGGTAATTGCGCAGGGTGGTGGGCCGGAGGTTTCGGGTGGCCGCCCGTTGTTCCACCCAGGCAAGAAGGTAATCACCTAGGCGCAGGGCCCCAGGATCGGCCACCCAGCCCGTACCCGCCTTGGGGAGAAGGCGGGCGAGTTTTTCCGCAACCTCCCTCCGGGTCTTCCCATAGACCCATCGCTTTTTCTGCTTGCCGTCCGGTGTGTAGCCCAGGGTAACGAAGCCTGCCCAGCGTCCGTCCTTGCGCTGGAAGATGGAGCCCTCTCCCCTACCCCGCTTTCGCTTCATGTCAGTTCCAGTCGGAATACCAAACCTTGAGGCGCTTATCCCTATCCGGCTTGAGAAGG
Source organism: Thermaceae bacterium (assembly GCA_041641215.1). GTDB lineage: Bacteria > Deinococcota > Deinococci > Deinococcales > Thermaceae > Thermus. Next base: position 17,363 of record JBEPYU010000010.1, on the reverse strand, counting down.
TAGTAGGTGCGGAAAGCCTCGTTGAGCACTTCCCTGGGGGGTTTGCCTTGGCATATCAGGGTTTGGCGCCACTTCTTGCTCACGTGGACCTCGGCGAGGCCGTTGTGGTTTTGCACGGACGTTATGCGCATGGGTTCCAGCTCTTCGGTTTGCAAGACGCATCCGCGGTTTTGGCGTTCGCGGATAAAGGGAAGCACCTTCCGTTCAAGGAAGTCCGCGAACGCCCATTCGTATAGGGGGGCCCATTCGTTCGTGCTAAGGGCTTGCCGGTAGGCAAGGTCGTACCCCTTGACTACGGCTTCTGGGGGGGTCTGGGGGCGCTTTGCCTTTGGGGAGAGGCTTTGCGTGACCGCGAAAAAGCCCACTAAGGCGACGGCAATGGCTAACACCGCTTGCTGACGGGTCGTGCGCAGGCTTGCCCACTCACCCAGGCGCTTCCACCAAGGGGTCTTAGGGGCTTCCCAGAGGCCCAGCTTCCGAAGGGCGGCATCGGAAGATGCAGCCTGGTAGAGGAGCTTTAGCTCGTTGGGGCCCCAGGTCATCACTCCGAGGGATTGGGCGTTCTCTAGGGCCGGTTTGGTGAACCCGGCGGGGCAAATAAGGATGGCTTTATGGGCCCTGTGAAGGTCCTTTGCGGCGTAAGTCAGCCTAACCAGGCTGGCATCTGCTGGAGTGGAAAGGTTTTTGCACTGGATCAGGTAGAACCTGCCCTGCGGGCTTCTCACCGCCACATCCAGGCCGTTATCCGGGGTGTTGGTCCTGCTGGGCCGGGAGGCCTTCCACCCGGGCAGGCGAGCAAAAAGCGCCTCTACTAGGACTTCAAGTAACTCTCCCCTGTCTGCCCGCACCAGGTAAGCGGGGTCTTCAAGAAGCTTCAGTAGGGGATCCGCTCTCATTTCACTTCCCGGATGCTGATCTTGCGGTAGACCTCACCCAGGATCCGCACCTCGTCGGGATCCAGGATAGGACCCGTGGGATTGTCGGAAACAAAGATCCAGCCCTTGCGGGTCTTACGGGCCCGTTTGATAGCGATGCCGTCCCCCACGATTTCCAAGGCGTAGACCTTTCCCTCCCGGAGATCCCGAAGGTTTTGGTCCACCAGGACTAGGTCTCCGTCCTTGAGTGCGTCCTCTTCGCCCGAGTCCATGCTGTCCCCCTCAACCCGGATGAGGATGGAGCCCGGACGCACAAGCTCCCGGGGGATGGGCAGGACGCCCTCCTGAGGCCAGGGGCGCCCTGCCGTTCCTGCGGCCACCACGGGCATCCAGACGACGTCCTCACGGGGTTCCCCCGAGGGGCGGTACACGATGGGGACCTCCAGTCCCGTGGCTTCCGCAAAGTCTTCGGGGCTCCAATGGAGTGCTTTGAGGAGGGCGAAGAAGCGTTCAAGACCCAAATTGAATGGGTGGGTTTTGCCAAGCTCAATATCACTGACTGTTCGCTGGGCCAGGAGTCCACGCGTGGCGTCCTCTACCTGCTCCTGGGTCATCCCTAGTTGGAGACGACGTTGCCGGATAGCAGATGCCCAGACGGGTAATTGCCCGTTCCTTCGTGGCCTAGTGGCTACTGGCACACCGCTAAAGTAGTCCATAGGTATCCTTATGACAACACAAAGCTCGCTAGTGGTACTTGACTAAACGTTTAGATTGCCGTAACATGTGGGCACCATGCCCGGGGAACTGCTCACTACAAGGGAGATCGCCCAACGGCTGAAGATGTCTGCCTACTCTGTGAGGCGATGGATACGTGAAGGGCAGCTGCCCGCAGTCAAGCTGGGTAAGGAGTGGAGGGTGAGGGAAGAGGATCTGGTACTTTTTTTGGCCCGCTTTAGTAATTTACCACTAGCGAAATCCGATAAGGCATGAGAGGCATGAAGGGCTGGATTTGGCAGTGGGGTTTGGACGCTCTAGGGGGCATTCTTTTGGGACTCATTCTCCTCTGGGCCCTGGCCAATGCCCCCGTGCTGGGGAGGTGATTATGCCACGGCTCATGACGGTTCAGGAGGCAGCGGAGTACCTGGGGATCCCTCCCGGCCACATCTACCAGGCGGCACGTGCTAAGCCGGGGCATCCGCAGCATCTGCGGCACGTGCGCCTGGGCAAGAGGCTCTACTTCCGGGCTGAGTGGCTGGACGAGTGGGTTGAGCGGGTGGCCACGGAGGCGCCTGCGGTGGTGTTGCGCATGCGGGAGGTGGAAAATGGACATCGCTCGGCGGATTAGACAGCTGGAGAGGGGGATCCAACTGGCCCTGCATCGTATGGGGATGGATCCCACGCAGCCTGAGGAGTCCCGGAGGCAGTGGGCGCTCTTGGAGGCCTTTGGGGAACCGGAGTATGAAGAGAATTTCCGTGACATTATCCGCCTGGTGAACGAGCTGGACCACCTCGAGGCCCTTTCCGGGATCCAGTTGGTGCGGGTGTTGGACCGCCACGGCCAACCGGGGGGGACGGCCCCTGCGGCCTTGGCCCGCCTCGAGGGGCTGGGGTATGAGGTCCGGGTGGAGCGGAAAAACGGGTACCTGGCCCAGGCCCTGTACGAGGGCCGGGTGGTGGCCCAGGCCTATGGCTATAGCCGGTGGGAGGCCCTAGAGGGGCTGGCCGGGGAGCTGGGGGTGGCCCTATGAGCATGGAGCTGCCCTCAGACATGCCCCAAGACCTGCGGGAGCAGATGGAGCGGCTGGCCCAGAAGAACCCCCGGCTGGCTGAGGTCCTCCTCCGGGTGTGGCGGGCCAAACAGGAGCGGGCCAAACAGGAGGAGGCCTCCTCTTGCCCCGCGCCCGGGGAGGATGAAGAAACTTGGAAAAGGACCCCCCCACAGGAGGAGGCCTCCTCTTGCCCTGCGCCCGGGGAGGATGAAGAAACTTGGAAAAGGACCCCCCCTAAAATGGCCGAAAAGGCCCTCCCGCGTACCCCTGAGGTGGTGGCCGAGGCCGAGGACGCCCCGCCCCAGGCTGCCACGCCCGACCTCCCAGCACAGAGGGCGCGGCAGGAGTGGCGGGAAGTGCGGCAGTTTGAGTGGCGGGACCTGCTGGAGAAGGCGGAGGCCACGATAGCCCGCCACGGTTTCCGCGATGTGCTAGGGCCCCTCTTCCCCCTGGTCCGCCTCCTGGTGGCCCTCGCCATCCGGGAGGGGGCCCGGCTGGACCCCTCCCGGGAGGCCCATTTGTTCCTCACCCAGTGGGAGGTGGCCCAGGCCCTGGGGATATCCGAGCGCACGCTGGAGCGCTGGCTCAATGATCCGCGGTATGAGGAGTACCGGCAGAGGGCCCGCCTCTGGATCGCCTGGGAGACCTGGTGGACCTCAGGGGAGGGCATAGGCCTGGACCATGCGGTGCGAGGAGGCACGGTGTGGCGGGTGCGGGTGCGCCCGGTTATCCGGAGGCGAGGATTACGGGTCCTGGCCCCATACCTCCGCCTGCCCTGGAGGGATCTGGCCCAGGACCGGGAGGAGGGGAGAACGGCGAGGATCTTGAGCCTTTCCGACTCAGTGTCGGGATATAAAGAGGGTCTTCTAGTGGGTAAGCTAGTAACTCTCCGTAGCGTAGTAGGTGAGCCGTTAGCCACCCCTCGAAAAACCCCCCCGTTATTCTTGGATCCCGACACCACTCGAGGCATCCGGGAATTGCTCCGAGAAGCGAGCATCCCGAGGGGCAGGAACGGGCGCCGCAACTGGGTTCAGCAGGTGGCCTCGGCTATCGCTGCTGCCCTAGGGGACCAGAAAAGCCTGCGTTTTTGGATGCAGGTGGCCTGGGCTGCCCTTCGGCAGGCGGTATGGGGTGGGGGGGATGGGGCCATGCGGCTTCTGGCCCGGGTGGTGTATGTAGCCAAGGAGGCCAAAGAGGACGGGTTCGCTAGATGCCCCGGGGCCTATGCCCAAGCGCTGCTACGGCGGGAGGGCTACTGGGATCTCGTGGCCCCCTTCCAGGCCTATCGCGTGGGGGTGCCTGTATGAGGCTGGATCGGATCAACCTGGCACCGATAACCGAAGATCTCAGGCACAACCTTCGGCAAGCAATGGCATCGCCTGGGCGACTGGTGCGGTTTGTGTTGGACACCTCCCCGAGTGACGGGGTTCAGGTTTTCATCCGTTCAGGATCGGGCGGCCAAGTTGTTCTGGCCATCCGCCGCCCCGGGGGGAAAGAGGACCCCCGGGAGCTGGAAGCGTTGGCCCGCCACATGGGGCTTAGGATCGTGTCAGGTCCGGTCCTTATGCACGGAAAAATTAACCGGCCCCTTATAGGGCCCAGAACCTACCTCGTGGCCTGGTGTGAGCTGGACCGAGACTTAACTTAGAATGGAGAACAAACGGGAGAGGAACCATGAGCCGCAACAATATCCTATCCCTAGGGATTTTGGCCGCCATTGTCATGTACTTTGTCCTTATCTGGCCTAAGCGCCCAGAAACCTTGCCCGTTCAAGGCGGACAAAGTCCCTCAGAAGAGCGGGTGGTCCCTTCCGGAGCTACCGAGGTAGCTACGGCCCCAGTGACCGGGTGCAACGGACGCGTTACCGAGGCAGGACTAGCCGCTGGAGAGGTCCGGTTTGTTTACGAAGGGACTGCGGAGAAGGCATGGGTAAGGTGGCCGGGCGGAGGGGTGGAGGCCCGTGTGGAGGATGCGTGCTACGGCGGCGAGTGCCGCTTTACCTTGCCCCGCCCCGCCCTTTCTGGAGTCCAAGTGGGAATAGACGGGTGCGCACCCCTGGAATTGCCTTGACACCTGGACTAGGGCGCAGCGCGATAAGATCTCCCTATGAGCGAGATAGCTAGGCGACCTGGTAGGCGTGTGGTCAGACTCATGACCCGCAAGCGGGATCCTGTTCCCCCTTCCGCCGTTCCTATGGAAGACCTGCTCTACGTTCTTCTCGGTTCCCGACGGGCTGCAAGGAGCATCGTGGAGGAGACGGGAGGAGACCTGCGGCGCCTGGTGGGGGTGGAGCTTGCGGACCTGATGGTCCTTCCGGGTGTTGGGGACGGCACCGCGGCGCGCATCGCCGCCCTGTTTGAGGTCATTAGCCGGATAGTGCGTGGAGTCCAGGGATAGGCCGCAGTGGCCGTCCAGGGTGGACGGCCACCTTGCCCTAGCCTTTTCCAAGGCCACGCCCTCACCTTGAGGGCGTGGCCACCGAGTTTCAGCGGGTCCCCATAGCCCCTGATGCCCCGTTGCGACCCGGGAAAACCTATGAACTGGTCCTCTCCCCTAGGGCGGGGGACCTGAGCCGGGTTACCCGGACCGATTTGGAGCGGGCCCTGCGGGCGCGTTACCCCGGCGCCAGGGTCCTGGATTGGGGAAGGCGAGGCGGGGAGTGGGTGGTGCGCCTTAAAGTGGAGGCCTCGTCCCCCTCCAGCACTTCAGATCCTTGGGCGGTTCCCCCTGCGTACGGCGGGGCAGGGTGTGGGTCTATCCGGTGCCCTCAGCCCATGGACTACGCCGGGGGGAACCACGTCTACCCCGCTTTTTTCCAAGCCCTTCCCGCCATCCTCACCGCGTCAGCGGTGGTGGCCATTCTCTACCTTGTATGGCGCATCGTATCTGAGCTGAAAGAAGCGGTAGAGCTAGTGCCCGCCCCGGTTAGGGGGGTTGCCGTGGCCGGGGCGGGGATAGGCGTGGGAGCGCTGGGTCTCGCCGCCCTGGGAGTGGTGGCCCTCTCGTTGATCGGGGGAAGGAGGAGGAGATAAATGCGGCTTACCTTGCCGGAGGAAATCCTGGGCCAGAAGGTGGTCCTTGGAGCTCCTGAAGGGGAAGGCCAAGGGGGTCAAGAGGTCCACGCCGTACCTTTGGGGGACGGGCAGCTGGACCCTGTGCTGGAGGAGGCTGTGGCCTCTCAGCCCCGGGTGGAGCAGCCGGAGGAGGAGCCCCGGGAGCCAGAGGAGCAAGTTCATGGAGAAGAGGCCCCGGCCCGCAGGGGTAAGGGGAGCCTAGGGTTTTTGGCCCTTCTCGGGGCCGGGGCGATCGCGATTCTGGGCCTGGCCCTGGGGGCAAGAGGAGGAGCGCATGCACATGTACCCAGCAGCGGAGGTGGAGGAGCCCAAGGTCCCTCCGCCCCAAGACCCGAACCCGACCTTTACTGAGCCAGAGTTCACGCCCTTAGGCGAGGCAGGAGAGGGTCCCTCTCCCGAGATCATCCCCTTCACCGGGGAGGACCTGGTCCAGGGGGCCACCTGGCTCCTCCTTCTCGGGGTGCGCCCGCAAACCGAGGAGGAGGCCAGAACCTTCACCGAGGCCTTCCAGCGAGGCATCCTGCCCATGCTGCCCCCGGCGGCGGTCCTCAACCACCTGAAGGTAGGGGAGGCCCTGGCCGCCTATGGCATTGGCAAAAACCGGTTGCCCACCATGGGCAGCGTGGAGGCCCTCCCCCCCTGGTTTCGCATCCTTCTGGGTGGGGTGGTGGTGGGCCTGAGCGCGTACGGAGGTGTGCGTGCCCTACTGGATCTACGTGCTGCTAGGCCTAGCCCTCATGTGGGGGGTGAGTCGGATGGGCAAGCCTAGCGAGCCTAATGTTCCGCATAGCGGGAAGTATTTTTGGCCCATCAATCCCCGTAAGGCCAGGCCTGACGTGCGCTTTTTGGATCCCGATTACTACATGGGTATCCGGGGGGCGGATGGGCGTTGGCTCGTCCCGCCAGGGTACTGGCACACGGGGGTGGACTTAAACGGCCCTGGGGGAGGGGACTCGGACTGTGGCCAGCCCGTCCACGCCATGACTGACGGCTATGTGGTCTTCGCGGGCCGGCTGCCTGTGTGGGGGGGCGTGGTGGTCCTGCGGCATCCCTATGCCGGGGTGTGGACCCGGTATGGCCACCTGCGGGACATCCTGGTGCGCCGAGGGGAGGTGGTCCCGGCGGGGGCCCAGATCGGCACCATCGGCAAGATGACCACGGGCGGCTACTGCCACCTGCACTTTGACGTATTCGTGCGCCAACCCCCGGCCAACGAGGGCCTGTGGGGCTTCTTCCCTCGAGGAG
>JBEPYU010000010.1:0-10300 GCA_041641215.1 Thermaceae bacterium | reverse complement strand
GGGAGGAGGCCCGGCAAAAGGTCCTTACCTACTGCACCGACCCCGAGGCCTTTTTGGCCAAGCAGGCCGAGGCAAAGAGGCTCTACGAGCCTCCACGGTGGGGGGTTTGAGATGGAAAAGCGGTGGACCTCGAGGAGGGGAGGAGGCCCGGCAAAAGGTCCTTACCTACTGCACCGACCCCGAGGCCTTTTTGGCCAAGCAGGCCGAGGCAAAGAGGCTCTACGAGCCTCCACGGTGGGGGGTTTGAGATGGAAAAGCGGTGGATCCAGGGAGCCATCCGTCGTCCCGGGCGCCTCCGGGCCTACGTCCAGAGGGTGTATGGGAAGGACGGCTTCACCCGAAGCGGCACAATCCGGGTGGAAGTGCTGAGGGAGTTGGCCCGGAGGAAGGACGGAATTGGGAGGGCAGCCAGGCTGGCCCTCCGCCTTAGGGAGATGAAGGAGGAGTGATACCACCCCATGCGGGCCCAAGCCCGCATGGGGGCCCCGGTAGAAAGTCCCCGTGGAGTTTTCTGGAACCTAGGAGGGCAGGAACCAGAGGTAAAGGGTATGGAGTTTGTCAAGGAGCATGCTTTCCCCATTGCGGTCCTGGCCGGGGGGCTGTACCTCGGCCTGGGGCGGATGAAGAACCTGCGGGAGGGCCAGGGGTGCCAAAGGTGCGAGACGGTCCAGGCCCTAGTGGCCTTTGCCCTGGCTGCCTGGGCAGGCTGGGAGCTGTGGCAGGCCTACCGGGGGTAGATGGGCGGTAGGCAGACCTTCCGCGTCCTCATCGTGGGGAAGTCCGGGTCGGGGAAGAGCACCCTGGCCCGGCAAATCGTGCGGGCCATGGAGGGCCGCTACCGCTACCTCATCGTGGTCAACCGCAAGCGGGAGTTCGCCGAGTTGGTGGAGAAGGGCTTCACCGTTGGGGAGGAGGGAGACCCCTGGCCCGCCCTACGCAAGTACCGCCGGATCCACTTCCACGTAACCGGCTACGACCCCAGGCCCTTCCTGGACGCCCTGGGCCAGGCCGTGATGCGCCTTAGGGACGTCCTCCTGGTGGTGGACGAGGCCCACCACTTCTTCAGCCGGGGCCAGGTCCCGAAGGGCCTCTTTGAGGTGCTGACTGGAGGGCGGGAGTTTGGACATTCGGCCCTCTTTGTGACCCAGATGATGCGGGGGGCGGTGGGGGGCATAGACCCCGGGGTGCGCAGGCAGGCCTCGCACCTGGTGGCCTTCCGCCTCTCCGAGCCTGGGGAGGTGCAGGCCCTGGCTGAGATGTTCCCCGAGCTAGGAGAAAGGGTGAAGCAGCTGGCCCGGCCTGACGGCGGTTTGCCCCCAGAGTACGGGGTGAAGGACCTGGACCGGGACCGGGCAGGCCTGGTCCTCCGTGACCCCCGGGATCCCCGAAAAAGGGTGTGGGTGAGGCTCCAGTAGGGCATGTGTCCGCCGTGCCCGGTCACTTTGACCGGGCGCTTTGCCCTTTCCAAAGGCTTCAGGACCCCTCACCTTGGGGGCATGAGGGGAGGGTAGATGGCTGACGCGGCGGCAATCGCAGCGCAGGACATGCGCAAGTTGGCCAGCACCAGCAACCCCCTGGAGGTGGTCCAGAACCCCATCGTGGTGAGCGTGAGCGCGGGGGTTTTGGGCGGATACTTGGCCAGAAAGGCGCTTTATTCCTCCAGGCGGGACCTTTTTGGCTGGGCGGCCAAGGGGCCAGATGGGCGTATCCACTACTACCGCGTGGGGCCCGATGGCAAGCCGGATACCTCTAAGGAGGTGCCGAACGCTCGGACCAACCGGATCTTGCTCAACCTTGGCGGGGTCATCGTGGGGAGCCTGCTCATCAACAACAGGCTCACCGATGACCCCATGTTGGACTACGTGGGTCTAGGGGTGGCCGCAGGGAGTTTCGCCAATTTGGTGATGACCATTCTGGACATTGAGTAGGGGGGAAGCATGCAGGAGGCGTTCAATCGGATCAAGGCTCTTCGGATCGGGGCCCGTCCCGTTACCCTCATCAAGGGGGGGCCCGAATACCAGAAGTACACCGGCAGGCAGCGGCAGCTCGTGGCGCGGTTCGTGGTACCGGCAGGGGCCAGCTGGGTGATCCCTAACCCTGTGCCCGTGGTCTTGAAGCTCTACGATAGCGCGGGCAACCAGCTGCCACCCAGCACGGACGTGTTCCTGGCCCGGAGGACCAAGGGGTACGACTTCCCCGAGTTCCTGGGCAAGCTCCAGTACGCGAGCTACTACGACCTCTCCGAGTCCCAGCAACGGGACGCCAAGTACTACCAGAACATCCTGGCCACCCTCTCCCCCTTGCGCCCGGGCGATCCGCCCCAGGGGTTCCTTTTCCGGGAGGGGGACACCCTGGAGGTGTACGTGGAGGCCGACTCCGGCATAACCGTCAACCTGGACGACCCCAGGACCCGCTTGGAGCTGCCCATCGGGGTGGATAACTCCAACCCCGCCTAGGAGGTGCCATGGGCTTTTGGGACAACGTGCGCAAGACCTGGCAGAGGGGGCTGGACGTGTTCCGGGACGCCCCTACGGTGCCCGTGGAGAAGGCCCCAATGCCCGCCCCACCTCCCCGTCCTGCGCCCGCGGCCATCCAGACTTCAGGGTGGAGCGCCCAGTGGATTGACAACGAAGACATTGACCCTACGGGCTTGGCCTACCGTCCCGGGGAGTGGTTTGCTCTGGCCCAGATGAAAACCCCCGAGACGGCCCATTTCCGAATCCTGGCCGGGGAACGGCGCCTGAGGCTCTACTTCATGGGTCAGAAGGTGGTGGCCGGGCAGAACCTGGCCTCTCCTGCGGCCCGCACGGTAAACTTGCCCTTCTTCGTGCCGACTCCCCAGGCCCATCCTGCCCTTCCCACCACCTACCACCCCGAGGTGGCGGTGTGGGCTCAGGTGCGCGGGATTTGGCGGCGCCTCACCATCACTGCGGTGGACTACGCGGGCCAAAACGTTACCTTCACCGAGCCTGTCGGCATTAACGGGGACATTGAGATCTACTACACCCATGGGGATGGGCAGATGCGCTTCCGCGTGGCCCGGGATAGCGGGGGAATTGACGACAGCGTGGCTACCGTCTTCAACCAGTCCTTCAGCACCCTCCACTCCATTGACCAAAACAATCTGGAGACCATGATCGCCTGGCCGCAGCAAGTGGAGCTGGTCCCAGGTACGCGCTTAATCCTTGAAGTCTTCACGAATAGCGTGCCCATGGTCTGGAACGACCGCGCAGGGCACTACATCCATATTGCCGCCCTGGCCCGGCGGGTGGACGTGTTGGACAAGGGCCAGCTCCTAAGGCTCGCCGAGCTGGAAAACCGCAGCGGGCTGTGAGGAGGTAGGCATGGGCTTTGGCCTTTCCAACTCCTACTCTGGGACCGGGGGGCTTTCGGATTTCGGCCTTTCTCACTCCTATACCCTCCCGGCTCTTCCGGACTACGCACCGCTTGATCCTCTCCCGGGCCCCAAGCCTTTGGGTGGAGGGGAGGCCTCCTTCTGGGGGGACGTGCAGCGGTTCTTGCAGGCCTTGGGCAGCCTGGGCAGCCTCATTGATCCCTACATCATGACCGAACAGGAGCGAATGGAACTCGAGGTGCGGCGCCGGTTGGCCGAGGCAGAAAGGGCCCGTGCCGAGGCGGAGGCCAGGCGGGCTTCTATTGACGTCCAGCCCGTGGTGCCCGCGTGGGTATGGGTGGTGCTGGTTGGCCTCGGGGTGGTGCTGCTGGTGCTCCTTTTGAGGGAGTGAGATGGAGTTCCTGGCTTTCCTGGGCAGCCTGGTAGGGGGCGTCCTGAATTGGATGGGCGTGGACCGTCGGGCCACGGCCATGGAGGAGGTGGCGAGAAGCCGGGAGCGCCAAACCCGGAGCCTCGTGGACGGGGCGGTGGCCACCTGGGCTGAGTGGCGGCGGGCCATAGAGGCCCAGGCGGCCGCCACTCAGGACGCCGCCTTTTGGCATGAGCACACCCAGCGGACCCGTATCTACTACAACGCCCAGGCGTTTCGGGCTGCCCAGGGCCTGGTCCTCATCGGCCTGGGCGGGGGTCTATTGGCCCTCGCCTTGTACCTGGGGGTGAAAAAGTGAATACCGTAGCCGTGGCAGCGGTAGGTGGGGTGGCCCTCTTGGGCCTCGGGGCTCTTTACTGGGCCCGCTCCCGCCCGAAGGCGGAAGAAACCGTTCCGGGCACGCCGCCCCAGGTGCCCGCGCATCCCGGGGTTACGGAGAAGAAAGGGGAGGACCGCACCAGCCTGTGCCAGGTGCTCACCGGTTACCGGCAAAAGCTCAAGCAGTACCAGGACCTCAAACTGGATGCCGAGCGGCGGATGCGGGATCTGGAAGCCCAGGCCCAGGCTGTTTGTAGAACCTACGCGAAAAAGCCTGTGTTCCAATACCACTGCAACGGCTTCATCATTTGCTCTCTGAACGAGTGGTACACCGTGAGCGGTACGGAGACGGATCAGGAGGCATTGGATTCGTGCATGGCCTTTGCGCGCTATGGGGCTCCGTTACCTCCCCGGGCCATAGAAAAGCGACCCGGAGGCGCTTGGGACGATACCTGGCCGGACATAGACCGCATCAACGCGGAAATCGCCGCGGCGTTTAACCAGCTGCAGACCTTGCGAAAGCAGTACGAGGAGGCCAAACGCCAGGCCGAGGATGCAGAGCGGATGGCCATGGAGATGCAACGCAGGATCGCCGACATGGAGGCCCAGGGGGTGTTCTGCTGATGGAGTGGAAGGACCTCCTGGACATGGGTTTGGGCGGGATCGCCTTTGTGGCGTTCCTCAAGCTGGTGTTTCGGGACGTCTACGACATATCCCAACGGCTCGAGCGGCTAGAGGAGCAATCCCGCAGGCAGAACGACTACCTATTGCGGGTGGTCAACGCGTTGGAAGCCCAGGCGTACCGCCAAATCCGCCTGAGGGGAGTGAAGGAGGGGCAGGATGGAGACTAAAACGGTGGTATTGGCCCTTTTGGGCTTTGGCGTGGCGGCCTACGTGGCCTACCAACTGGGGAAAGGAGGGGGCTCAATCGCAGCTTCCCAAGACGTCCCAAAATCTCCGGGCACCGGGTCCCCTGAGCCTTTGCCCTCTAACGGCCTGGATGGGTCGGGAGGAAACCTGTTCCCTGGTCTTTCGGGGATGGACCAAAGCGTCCTTTGCCGGCTGGCTCCTAGCTTGTGCGCGTGGAGCATCCCAAGGCCCCTTCCTGTGGTGCCAATGGTGTAGGGGTGGACATGGTGTGGATTTTGGCAGGGTTGCTTGCGGGGGTTGCCGTGGGGATGGGTTGGGCCAGGTGGGAAGCCCGTTCCTCCTCTCCCTCTCCGGCACCTGATAAGCCCATCTGCCCTCAGGTAGTGGCAACCTGCAATGACGGAACGATTGCTCCTACGCCGTGCGATTGCGCTAACCGCGGAGGTGTAAAGCGAGTGGGGGTGATGCTATGAGCTGGCATGATTTTGTGCCCTCTGGACAGACATGGGTGGTCTGGCTGGTCCAGGCCCTATTGGCGGCAGGGCTGGTCGCCCTCTTGGCTGGGGTCATTGCCCGGGCGGTTTCTGTGGTTCCCGTGGTGGGGCCAGTTCTGGCCACGGCGGTGCGGATGCTCTTCTCTAACTACGAGCGGTGGCTGGCCGAGCGTGTGCCCAAATTGGCCGAACAGGTAGTCCTGGCCACGGAGGAGAGGTGGCGGCAGGTGGGAGGGCAGTACGACCCTGCGGCCCGTGCCCAGGCCAAGCTGCAGGAAGCCATGGATGCCCTGCAGCAGATGGCTCCGGGGCTGCCCCGAGACATCGCCCAAAAACAGATTGAAGCCGCTTTGGCCCGGATACGAGCCATGGGCATGGAGCAAAAGGCAGCAAGGTAGGGAGGTGGCCATGTCCGAACTAACCTTTTCTGACGGTCTCCGCTTCGGTGCCGGTTTCGTGGTGGGCGGCGCCCTGATCTGGGTTGGAGTGCTCTTGATCCTGGCCCTTTTGGGAGCGGTGGTGGGCGGTGAGCGAAAGGGTTGAGGTCCACCGGGTGAGCCTGTGGCAGGCCTACAAGCAGGGGGTAGGGGTGGGCCTAGGCATCCTTACGGTCTACGTCTTGGCCTTGCTCCTCCTGGGCGTTTTTGTTACCCAGGCTCTGTCGTCCTCGGGTGGGGGGCAGGAGGCGCCCAGCGAAAGGAGGACCGTTTCATGCTCAACCTCTTGGGTGTAAGGGCAGAGGATGTGCAAAACCTGATGCGACATGGGCAGGCGGTGCTGAATGAGCTCCGGGCTGAGATGGCCTGTGTGAAGGAGTCCCTGCAGGCCATAGAGCGCATCCTGGGCTATGAGTACGGGCGCCCAGCCCGGGACCTGGTAGGTCATGACCCCTACCGTCTGCCCCTTATCGCTCAGGTGGAGGCTGGAACAGAGCCAAGGCGTGTGGACCTGGCAGGGCTTCTGGGGAAAATGGCCACCAGGGGCCACGTGGTGAACATAGGGGACGCCCGGGTTAGGTTGTGGTTCCTTTCCGGGTCTCAGCGTGTGGGACCCTACATTCTCCTTCCCTCAGCCGCGGTGGAGTTGTCCTTCGCCCTAGAGGCCGTAGAGGTGGCAGAGGCCGGAGAGGGACCGTCCGTGGTGCAGCTGTTGATGCAATGATCCCCGCCCAGGTCTCCAAACGAGGCAAGGCCCTCTTCCCCGAGGTGCGGTACAGCCGGGGTCCCCGGGTGATGGGGGAAACCGGGGATAACTCCTTCCGCACCCTTTTGGGCTATCTCTGGATGGCAGTCCTGGACCGGGTACGAGGCCTGCGCCTTTTTCAGGCCCAAGTGCCCGGGGAAGGCCCCTGGGCCTTGGACGACCCGAGGGGTCCGGACGCGGCGGTATGGGTGGAAATCCCCGTCCCACCCCTTCCCCACCCCCACCAGGAGGTGCGCCACCTGGGCTTTGCCTTTGATCAGGCCGCGCGCCACGTGGTGGCCTACGAATACCATGGTCAGATCTACGTGCGGCAATGGGACCCCGTCACCCAGCAGTACGTGATGCGCGGGCCCTGGCCGGGGGTGGACCCCCTCGTGATTTGGGACATGGAGGCGGGCTACTTCCTCCCGGACTCGGACGTGATCCTGATCCACCTCTCCCCCGATCGCTCCACCGTGGTCTACCGGGTGCAGCGGGAACTGTACGGAACGCCCAGAGAGGTGCCCCTGCCTGGACCCGCGTACCTGGACCAGGTGGTCTCCCTGCCCTACCAGTTCCAGGTGCTGGGCTCTATGGCAGCGGATCCGGATACTACGGGCCTGCACCTGCGCTCCGGTCTCTACCCCGTACGTGTGAGCGAGACCGCGGGCAGCATGACCTTCTCGGCTCCTTTGGCCTGGGACTACATCCCCGTGGTTCTGGTCCGGGACCTGGGGAGCGAGACCGCGGGCAGCATGACCTTCTCGGCTCCTTTGGCCTGGGACTACATCCCCGTGGTTCTGGTCCGGGACCTGGGGAGCGAGACCGCGGGCAGCATGACCTTCTCGGCTCCTTTGGCCTGGGACTACATCCCCGTGGTTCTGGTCCGGGACCTGGGGAGCGAGACCGCGGGCAACATGGCCTTCTCGGCTCCGGTTTCTTGGGATTACGCGCTGGTGGTGGTGGTCTATGACGGAGGGGCGGATGTGGCCGCCACGGCCACCTTCTCCGCCCCTACGTCGTGGGAGATGATCCCGGCATAGGAGGGGATTGTGGGACGTATCTTGTTGCCGAGAATAGTGGTGAGGCCCTTGGTTCGGGATCCGCACATGACCGTGCGGATCCAGCCGCAGCACATGCACTGGCAGGTGGGGCGCTACAAAGAGCTGTTGCGCTCGGGCCCGGGGGGCCTCGGGCGGGGACGGATTTGGGTCCCAGAAGCGGAAGGGGAGCAGCACAACATGATCCTGGACAATTTTTACGACAACCTCATTCCATCCTCTGGGATATTGGGCCCGTCCAGGTACGCTGCGGTGGGCACTGGTAGCGTGGCGCCTGACCCCACACAGACCATCCTGCAAAACGAGGTGGCCAGGAGCGACTTGCTGCCGAGTGGAGAGGTGAACGGGGCCATTTATATCAGCCCCGGGGTTTACGACATCAAGCGCGTGGTAGAGTTCACGGAGGCCCAGGTGGGCAACAGGAACTTGACCGAGTGGGGCTTTTCCCCCTCCTCAACCTCTGGGGGCAGTCTCATGACCCGGGAGCTGTTCCGGGACGCGAACGGCAACCCGGTGGTGATTACTCCGGCTTCGGATCAAAGGCTGAGGCTCATCTACAAGTATAGGGTGACGTTGGGACCCACGACGCCCCAGGCGGTGACGGTCAACATCAACGGCCTAGGGCTCCGGACGGCCAAGTTTGTGGTTGTAAGGGGCGCAAACTGTTCCAGCTCAGTAAGCATCGCTGGAATCCACTTCGGTGGCACCTCGCCATTCGGCGATCTGTTAGTTGCGCAGGCGGCCGCTACGGCTTCCACAGAGTTGTGGCTTGCCCTGACTAGTCAAGCAGCGCCACTAACATACTCGCAAGGCTCCTATATAGCGGGTGTTAGTAACGTCGGCGTGACTTATGATCCCCCTGTTGGCCGCTCCAGACGATGGAGGAGATTATTCGGAACAGATGCTGCTAACATTACCATTGTTAGTGCTATTTTGTCTTTTTGTAATTTCGGCCGTATTGATGCTTTTGCAACCGTTAACCTAGTCTTTGATACCGGCCAAGAGTTTACCAAAACCAATTTGTACAAGCTTCTGGTAGGTGACTGGACGTTGACGTGGGGACCATGATACCGGTGCTTACGCCCAGGACCATGGTTTCCCCTCAGCCTGTGCCTGTTCCTCTACCGGGGGCCTCGGTTAGCCCGGCAGCCAGGCGATCTAATCGCCATGTGGCTGGAGCGGTCGTGGGGGGACGGGTGGAGTACCGGGACCTGAATGCCTTTGCCTGGTACCTAGGTGGTGGATTCTTGACCCTGAACCGTGGGCGGCGGCGCATAGGGAGGACGTTCCGTGGCGCGGAGGACGGGCGCAGGGAGAGGCGCTAAATGGGCCCTGGTGGGGCTAGGAGTCCTTGGGGTGATCCTGGTGTCCAGGGCCGGGGCTAAGCCTGCGCCTGCCAAGAGCAGATGTCCCTATCCCCCAGCCGATCCTCCTCCACTGGACAAAGGACGGTGGGATTTACTGGACCGCATCTATGCCCGCATCGTGGAGTTCAATCCGGCTCTGGGTAGGACCTGTGCCCAGTGCGGGGGCCGCACGGTGGCCCAGATCGTGGCCGGGGCGCTAGCTCAGGCGGAGGGGATGTCCGTCCCCGTGGATCTGGTGGTGGCGTTGGCCAGGAAAGAGAGTTCCTTTAACCCTCACGTTGACCGGGTAGGGTACGCCCTGCAGATCTCTGACAACGGCTCCAACTGTGCCGGTGGGTCGGAGATCGGTCCCCTGCAGGTCAAACCTTGCGCCTTCCGACAGGTGGGCATGGATCCGCGTCTGCTCCTAGACATGCCCTTCCCCGCCCGGGTGCAGTACGCCACGGCGGCGGGAATCCGTTACTTGGCCTGGCTACGGGAGCGCCTCCCTACCTGGTGCGATGTCCTACACGCCTACAACGTGGGGCTCACTGCCTACCGAAAGGGGAGTAAAAACCCCTCCTACGTGGCGGACGTAATACGTTGGGCCACGGAATACTCTGAGCTGAGGGTATGAGGGACTTTCCCTGGGGTGTGACGATCATGCTAGCCGGTTTATTTCTGGCCTTTGCCCTAGCAGGACTATGGTGGTGGGTCTTGTTCCTGGCCGGGGTGGCAGGCTGGCTAGCCATAGTGGAGCTACTGTCGGTACGGCGTACTGGCCTTACCATTTCTGGGCATTTTACCGTTTGGGCCAGAAAGCATCCCTGGGCAGCTGCGGCGTTGGCCGCGGTCTTAGGGGGCGCGCTAGGCTACCTCATTTACCACCTGGCTACGGGTCATTAGGTGTACGTTAGGTGTCAAAAGGGCATCCCCCGGGCACCGCTACCCGGGGGATTGCTCGTGCCTGTCGTGGTGGGCGATGGTGGACTCGAACCACCGACCTCACGCTTATCAGGCGTGCGCTCTGACCACCTGAGCTAATCGCCCCCGCACGCACCACGTAGTCTAGGGGAAAGGAGGGCCCCCCGTCAATACCCCTAGGGGCTGACCTCTACTCCTCAGTACACGTCAAAACGTGGGACCACCCCTTTAGGATGGACCTGCGCCCACGTGGATGGGCAGGTACCCATAGGAGGTGGTCCCCATGGAACAGCTTACCCCACTCATCAACGCCTTGAAGC
>JBEPYU010000009.1:0-43319 GCA_041641215.1 Thermaceae bacterium | reverse complement strand
TTCTGGTGTCCCTGCTGTACCGCAGGGGGGTGCGGAAGAAGAAGGCGGCCCTGGAGACCTTCTCCTTCCATCCCCTCTCCGCCCTCAGGTTCCTGGGGCTCTATGCGGTATAACGGTCAAGTCTGGGAGTTTTTTGGAACCCGGAAGCGCAGGAACTAAAGGGTATAAAATGGGGGCATGCGCGTCCTTTTGGCCTCCGTTTTGGCCCTAGGCCTGGCCCTAGGCCAGGGGCTGGTCCTCCCCTTTAGGGGCCAGGAGGGGTTCCGCCTGGCCCAGGCCTTTGCGGAGGGGCTAAAGGCCCCGCCCCCCACCCTCCTCGCCCTCCTCCTCCCCGACCCCCCTTGGCGGGGGGGGTATGACCTCGCGGGGGGGCTCTATAGCCCCGGGGGGGCCCGGCTCGTCCGGGAGATCACCGGGGCGGACTGGGTCCTCCTGGGCGCGGAGGAAAGGGGGGGCTTGCGCCTCCATCTGGCCACGGGGGAAGGGGTGCGGACGGGGAGCTTCTCCAGCCCCCGTCTAGCCTGGCTTTGGCTCCAGGGCCTGGGGCTTGCTCCCCCCTACACCCCCCTCCCTAGCCCCAAGGGGGAGGAGGCCCGCCTCCGGGCCTTAGCCCAAGGGGAAGACCCCGACCCCCTCCACCAGTCGGCCCTAGACCTCAAGGCGGGCCGGGGGGCGGGGCTCCTCGAGGGGCTTCTGCCCTCGAGGCTCCTCCTCCTTTGGCAGGGCAAGCCCCCTAGGGCCTTCCAGGCCCTGGGGCTTCTGGCCTTAGGACGCAAGGAGGAGGCCCTAAAGGCCGCGGCCTCCTTGGAGGAGGAGGGGGCCTTGGGGGGGATCGCCGCCCTTCTCCTCTACCGCCTTGCGGAAAACCCCCGTTGGCAGACCCTAGCCCCCCTCCTGGCCCAGCGCTACCCCGAGATCCCCTACTTCTTTGAGGAGGCGAGCTTTGCCGCCTTTGAGAAAGGCCAAGGGGAGGAGGCCAAAAGGGCCCTGGAGAGGGCCCTAAGCCTCCGGCCCGACTACTGGCTTTACTGGACCAACCTGGGCTGGGCCCTCTACCTCACGGGGGACCTCCCCCGGGCCATCCGGGCCACGGAAAAGGCCCTCGCCCTTCAGCCTAACGCCACCGCCCTCTACAACCTGGGCCTCTTCCGGGCCATCTACGGGGACTACCTGGGGGCTAAGGCCGCCTACGACCGGGCCCTGCGCCTGGACCAGGGGGACGAGTACGAGGCGGCCCTTAAGGACCTGGAGGAGCGCAGGGAACCCTTAACCCTCTTCTTCCGGGCCTACCTGGCCCAAAGGGTGGGCCTGGAGGCCGCCCCCCTCTACCGGGCCTTCCTCGAGGCCCACCCCCGCCACCCCCTGGCGGGCCGGGCCCGGGAGGCCTTGCGGTCCTTGGCGGAAAAAAGGGTAACCCTAAAGGTCCACCGCCTGGTCCTCATCCCCGGGGACCGGGAGGCCCGGCCCTTTAGGGTGGGGGAGGCCATCTTCCCCGAGGTGCGGCTGGAGGGGACCCCTTACCTGGGCAAGGGGGTCCTCACCACCCTCCTCTACCGGGAGGGGGAGAAGGTGGCCGAGGCCAGCAAGGAGGTGAGCCCCCCACCCCTCGCCGCCGGGCTAGAGGAGGTCGCTCCCCCGGTGACCCCTAAGGGGGAAGGCCCCCACACCCTGGTGGTCCGCTACGGGGAGGCCGAGGCGGTCCTCCCCCTGGAGATAGGGAAGAAGAGCCTGGCCCGAAGCCTCTACGCCTTGGGGCTCCAGCCCAAGGACCTCTCGGGCCGGCCCCTCCTCACCCCGGAGGAGGCCCTGGGGCCCGAAGGGGAAGCCCTCCTCCTGGAGAGGACCGCAGAGGCCTTCAGGCGGGCGGCCCCCCTGGCCACGGGCCTCGAGCTCAACCGCCCCCTCCCCAAGGGGCCCTTCCCCGGGAAGAGCGTGCGGGAAGCCCTGGCTGGGGCGGACCTCGAGACCGCCCGGACCTTTTACCAAAAGGTGGAGGAAAGCCCCGAACTCCTCGGGGACCAGGACGTGGTCAACGCCTTCGCCAACTGGCTTCTGGCGGAGGGAAGACCCTAGAATAGGGGTATGGAAGAAAAAAGCCCTCAGGAGCTTCACCTATGGGCTTTATATCCTTTCGGCCAGGGACGGAGAGGAATACGCCGCAGGAACGGTGAACAGGCCTCCTTCCACCCCCCCTCATCGCCCTAGGGGTCAAGGGGGATAGCCGCACGCCCTCCTGGAAAGGACGAGGCGGCTTGCCCTCATGACCCTGGCCCAGGACCTCTTCAAACCCACGGTCCGGGAGGGGGACCGGCTCAACGGCCACCCCTTCGAGCCCTCCCCCACCTTCGGCCTACCCCTCCTCGTGGAGCCACCCTACTGGCTTGAGGCCGAGGTGCGGGAAATCCTAAAGCTTGGGGACCACAGCCTGGTGGTGGCCGAGGTGGTGGAGGCCGGGGTGCGCTTCGAGGCCAAGCCCCTCGTCATGTGGGACACGGACTGGTTCTATGGGGGGTAATACCCTTTTTGGTTCCTGCGCTTCCAGGTTCCCAAAAAACTCCACGAGGACTTTCTACCGGGGTCCCCATGCGGGCGCAAGCCCGCATGGGGTGGTATAAGGGAAGCCCCAGGGGCTTGGCCCCTAGGGCTTTTGGTGGAGCCGACGGGACTCGAACCCGTGACCTCCTGAGTGCGATTCAGGCGCGCTCCCAGCTGCGCCACGGCCCCACGCGCCCCTTATGGTAACCCGGGGGCCCGGGCTTGTCTAGCCCTGGCCTGGGGGATAAGGACCTCCTCGGGCCTGGCGACCTTGTAGCCCAGCATCGACCCACACTGGCGCCACCCCTCCCGTCATCCCCCTCATAACCCCCAGATAGGCACGGTCCCCCTAAAGGAGGGGAGGACGCAAGGGGAAGACCCCTCTAGCCCTGGGGCCAGGCCAGGGCAAGACCGAGAAAGGCCCCTTATGCCCCCATCCTACCCATAAGGCGGAAGAGGGCTTAAACTGGAGGCATGGACGAAGTCTGGCGGCGCTTGGCCGAGCCCTTCCCCCAGGAGGAGGTGCAGTGGCGCCTCGAGGTCCTCTCCAAGGACCGCAAGAGGGCCCTGGTGGTGCCTTACGTGGACGCCCGCACGGTTTTGGACCGGCTGGATCAGGTGGTGGGCCCCGAGGGCTGGCACGACGAGTACCAGGTCCTGGCGGACAACGTACGGGAGGCCGAGGGCAAAAGGGAACGGGTGGTGGAGGTCAAGTGCCGGCTCACCGTCCTTGGGGTGAGCAAGGAGGACGTAGGGGAAGGGGACTCCCTGAAGGCCGCCTTCTCCGATGCCCTCAAGCGGGCTGCGGTGAAGTTCGGGGTGGGCCGTTACCTCTACCGCCTGGAGGGGCAGTGGGTGGACTACGATCCCGAAAGGGGCCGCTTCACCCCCCCAAGGCCCCCCCTCCCCGAAAAGGGGGAAAAGCCCAGGGAGGAAGATGAGGAAAAACCCGAAGCCCACCGGCTCATCGACCGCCTGCTGGAGGAGTTGAAGCGGCGGGGCCTGGGCAAAGAGGCAGCCCAGATCATCGCGCGCCACGGGGGAGGGTACGGCCGTACCCCGGAGGGAACCCGGGAGCTCTACAGGGAGCTCCGGCGGCTTCTTGAGCGATGAGGGTCATCGCCTTAGGGGATCTCCACGCAAATTTCCCCGCCCTTTGGCGGCTCCTTAGGGCCGAGGGGCTTGCGGGGCCCGGCTTCCGGCCCACCCCCCTCCTCAAGGAGGGGGGGCTCCGGCTCATCCTCCTTGGGGACCTGGTCCACCCCAAAACCCTCCAGGACTACGAGCGCCTCACGGGCCTTAGCCCCTACGACCCCCAAAACCCCGAGCACCTCAAGCGGGCGGCCCGGGCCCAGATCCGGGAGCTCTTCCGGCTTAAGGCCTTCCAAGAGGAGGCGGGAGGCCAGGTGGTCATCCTCCTCGGCAATCACGACCAGGCGGTCCTCGAGGGCCACCCCATTCTGGGAACCAGGCACCTCCTCCACCTGGAGTTCCACCCGGAAAAGGGGGGGGAAGCCCTCCCCGAGGTCCTCCAAAATTGGTTCCGATCCTTCCCCAAGGAGTTCGTCCTCCACGGGGTCCACTTCGCCCACGTGGGGCCCGTACCCTGGCTTCAGGCATACGACGAGTTCTTCTACGCCCAAAGCGAGCCCAAGACCTGGTGGCTTGTCAACCCGGATTACGTGGAGAGGATGGGCTACCGCTTCGGGGTCTACGGCCACACCCCCACCCAAGGGGTCCAGCTCAGGGAACGCCTGGCCCTCATCGACGCCCTGGACCTCGGGGAGTACCTGGAGCTGGACCCCGAGGAGGAACCCCTACGCCCTAAGGTGAAGCGCCTCCATGGGCTCTGAAATCCGAGCCCTCCTCCAAAGGCATGGGCTTTGGGCCAAAAAGGGCCTAGGCCAACACTTCCTTGCGGAAGAGGGCTACCTGCGGAGGATCGTGGAGGCCGCAAGGCCCTTCACCGGACCCGTCTACGAGGTGGGGCCGGGCCTCGGCCACCTCACCCGGGCCCTGGCGGAAGCGGGAGCCCAGGTCACGGCCATCGAGAAGGACGCAGGGCTAAGGCCGGTCCTCGAGGAGACCCTAAGGGGCCTATCCGTGCGCCTCCACTTCCAAGACGCCCTGGCCTTCCCTTGGGAGGAGGTGCCCGAGGGAAGCCTCCTCGTGGCCAACCTCCCCTACGGCATCGCTACCCCCCTCGTCACCCGCCTCCTCAAGGGGGGGCGTTTCGCCCGGCTCGTCTTCCTGGTGCAAAGGGAGGTGGCCGAGCGGATGACCGCAGGCCCCGGGAGCAAGGCCTATGGGGTGCTCTCTTTGAGGGTGGCCTACCACGCCCGGGCGGAGAGGCTCTTGGACCTCCCCCCTAGGGCCTTCTTCCCCCCGCCCAAGGTGAGGAGCAGCCTGCTCCGCCTCACCCCCTTGCCCCAGCCCGACGACCCTGGCCTTTTCCGCCTCATCGAGGCGGCCTTCGCCAAGAGGCGGAAGACCCTGAAAAACGCCCTCCTCGAGGCGGGCTACCCCCAAGGCCCGGTCCAAGAGGCCCTTAGGGCCCTAGGCCTTCCCCCCGAGGTCCGGGCTGAGGCCTTGGATCTGGAAAGCTTTCGCCAGCTTAAGGAGGCCTTAAGGGCCTCCGGCCTCACGGTGTAGGGAAACCCCTTTGGGTGTAAGATTAGGCCGAACATGGTGGGTTCCCCTTCGGCTTTCGGCCCCTTGGCCTTGGACCAATGCGAAAGGAGGGCAGCTTGGCACCCCTAGCGGAGTACCTCGGCATCCTGATCTACCTGGGGGTAGCCCTTTTCGTCGGGGGGGCCGCCCTCCTCGCAGGCGCCCTTTTGGGGCCCAAAAGGCCCACCCGGGCCAAGCTCATGCCCTACGAGTCGGGAAACGACCCGGCAGGGGAGGTGCGGCGTTTCCCCGTGCACTTCTACGTGGTGGGGATGCTCTTCATCCTCTTTGACGTGGAGGTGGCCTTCCTTTGGCCCTACGCGGTGAGCGCGGGAAGCCTGGGCCTTTGGGGCTTCCTCGGGGTCTTGGGCTTCACCCTGCTCCTCTTCGTGGGCTTCCTCTACGAGTGGTGGAAGGGGGTGGTGCGGTGGCGCTGAGGGATCTTTTCGAAAAGGACGTCCAGGAGCTGGAAAGGGAGGGGATCCTCTTCACCACCCTGGAAAAGCTCGTGGCCTGGGGGCGGAGCAACTCCCTTTGGCCCGCCACCTTTGGCCTGGCCTGTTGCGCCATCGAGATGATGGCCTCCACGGACTCGAGGAACGACCTCGCCCGCTTCGGGAGCGAGGTCTTCCGGGCAAGCCCCCGCCAGGCGGACGTGATGATCGTGGCCGGGAGGCTTTCCAAGAAGATGGCCCCGGTGATGCGCCGGGTCTGGGAACAGATGCCCGACCCCAAGTGGGTGATCTCCATGGGGGCCTGCGCGAGCTCCGGGGGGATGTTCAACAACTACGCCATCGTCCAGAACGTGGACTCCGTGGTGCCCGTGGACGTCTTCGTCCCCGGTTGCCCCCCGCGCCCCGAGGCCCTCATCTACGCGGTGATGCAGCTCCAAAAGAAGGTCCGGGGCCAGGCTTATAACGAGAAGGGCCAGCGGCTACCCCCTGTGGCCGCCTGGCGGAGGTGAGGGATGCGGCTCCAAAGGGTTTTGGAGGAAGCGAGAGGGAAAGGTTACCCCATCGAGGATAACGGCCTCGGCAACCTCTGGGTGGTCCTGCCAAGGGAAGGCCTCAAGGAGGAGATGGCCCGCTACAAGGGGATGGGCTTCAACTACCTGGCGGACATCGTGGGCCTGGACTACCTGGAATACCCAGACCCCCGCCCTGAGCGCTTTGCGGTGGTCTATGAGCTGGTCTCCCTCCCGGGCTATGGGGACGGGGACGGGAGCCGTTTTTTTGTGCGGGTGTACGTCCCCGAAAAGGACCCCAAGCTACCCACGGTGACGGACCTTTGGGGTAGCGCCAATTTCCTGGAAAGGGAGGTCTACGACCTTTTCGGGATCGTCTTCGAGGGGCATCCTGACCTCCGCAAGATCCTCACCCCCGAGGACCTCGAGGGCCACCCCTTGCGCAAGGACTACCCCCTAGGGGAAACCCCCACCCTCTTCCGGGAAGGCCGCCACATCATCCCCGCGGAGTTCCGGGCAGCCCTTAAGGGGAAAAGCCCCGGCCCCACCCACTACCGGGGGGGCAGCCGCAAGGGGTATAGGTCCCCTTGGGAGGAGGTGCGATGAAGGACCCCTTGGAGCTGGACCTAGAGGAAACCTCCCTTGAGGAGACCCCCAAGGAGCTCCAAAGCGAGCTCATGACCCTCAACGTAGGCCCCCAGCATCCCTCCACCCACGGGGTCTTGCGCCTCCTCGTCACCCTTTCCGGGGAAAAGGTCCTGGAGGTGGTGCCCCACATCGGCTACCTGCACACGGGCTTCGAGAAGACGATGGAAAACCGCACCTACCTCCAAAACCTTACCTACACCCCCCGGATGGACTACCTCCACTCCTTCGCCCACGACCTGGCCTACGCCTTGGCCGTGGAAAAGCTCGTGGGGGCGGTGGTTCCCCCAAGGGCCGAAACCATCCGGATCATCCTGAACGAGCTTTCCCGCCTGGCAAGCCACCTGGTCTTCCTGGGGACGGGGCTTTTGGACCTGGGGGCCCTCACCCCCTTCTTCTATGCCTTCCGGGAGCGGGAGACCATCCTGGACCTCTTCGAGTGGGTGACGGGCCAGCGCTTCCACCACAACTACATCCGCATCGGGGGGGTCAAGGAGGACCTGCCGGAGGAGTTCCTCCCCGAGCTCAAGAGGTTCCTCCAGGAGATGCCCCATAGGATCGACGAGTACGAGGGCCTCTTCGCGGAAAGCCCCCTCTTTGCGGAAAGGGCCCGGGGGGTGGGGGTGATCCCCCCAGAGGTGGCCATCCACCTCGGCCTCACCGGGGGGTCCTTAAGGGCCAGCGGGGTGAACTACGACGTGCGCAAGGCCTACCCCTATGGGGGCTACGACACCTACGAGTTTGCGGTACCCCTAGGGACCCAAGGGGACGTCTTTGACCGGATGATGGTCCGGATCTGGGAGATGCGGGAATCCGTGAGGATCATCCAGCAGGCCGTAGAGAGGCTAGAGCCCGGCCCCATCCGCGACCCCAATCCCCAGATCACCCCGCCCCCAAGGCCCCTCCTGGAGACCTCCATGGAGGCCGTGATCTACCACTTCAAGCACTACACGGAGGGCTTCCATCCCCCCAAGGGGGAGGTCTACGTGCCCACGGAGTCCGCCCGGGGGGAGCTCGGCTACTACATCGTCTCCGACGGGGGGAGCATGCCCTATAGGGTCAAGGTCCGGGCCCCAAGCTTCGTCAACCTCCAAAGCCTACCCTACGCGGCCAAAGGGGCTCAGGTTGCGGACCTGGTGGCCATCATCGCCAGCCTGGACCCCGTGATGGGGGATGTGGACCGTTAGGGGAGGACCTATGGGCTTTTTCGACGACAAGCAGGACTTCCTGAGGGAAACCTTCGCCAAGTACCCGCCGGAAGGGCGCCGGGGGGCCCTCATGCCTCTCCTCAGGCGGGTCCAGCAGGAGGAGGGCTGGATCCGGCCCGAGCGCATCGAGGAGATCGCCAGGATCCTCGGGATCACCCCCACGGAGGTCCTGGGGGTGGCGAGCTTTTACAGCTACTACCAGTTCGTGCCCACGGGGCGGTACCACCTCCAGGTCTGCGCCACCTTGAGCTGCAAGCTTGCGGGGGCGGACGAGCTTTGGGACCACCTCACGGAAACCTTGGGCATCGGCCCCGGGGAGGTCACCCCAGATGGGCTTTTCAGCGTGCAAAAGGTAGAGTGCCTGGGAAGCTGCCACACCGCTCCTGTGATCCAGGTAAACGACGAGCCCTACGTGGAGTGCGTGACCCGGGCGAGGCTAGAGGCCCTCCTCAAGGGCCTAAGGGAGGGCAAGCGCCTGGAGGAGATCGAGCTTCCCGGGCGCTGCGGCCACCACGTGCACGAGGTGGAAGGATGACGGGACCTATCCTCTCAGGCCTAGACCCCCGCTTCGAAAGGACCCTTTACGCCCACGTGGGGAAGGAAGGGAGCTGGACCCTGGAGTACTACCTCCGCCACGGGGGGTACGAGACCGCAAGGAGGGTCCTCAAGGAAAAGACCCCCGAGGAGGTCATCGAGGAGGTCAAGCGCTCCGGGCTTAGGGGCCGGGGCGGAGCCGGCTTCCCCACCGGGGTCAAGTGGAGCTTCATGCCCAAAGACGGCAAGCCCCACTACCTCATCTGCAACGCGGACGAGTCCGAGCCCGGAAGCTTCAAGGACCGCTACATCCTAGAGGACGTGCCCCACCTCCTCCTCGAGGGGATGATCCTCGCGGGGTACGCCATCGGGGCCGAGGTGGGCTACATCTACGTCCGGGGGGAGTACCGCAAGGCGGCAGACCGCCTGGAGGGGGCCATCGCCGAGGCCCGGGCCAAGGGGTATTTGGGGAAGAACCTCTTCGGCACCGGCTTCTCCTTTGAGGTGCACGTCCACCGGGGGGCCGGGGCCTACATCTGCGGGGAGGAGACGGCCCTCATGAATTCCCTAGAGGGCCTAAGGGCCAACCCCCGCCTCAAGCCCCCCTTCCCCGCCCAGTCGGGGCTTTGGGGCAGGCCCACCACCATCAACAACGTGGAGACCCTGGCCGCGGTGGTCCCCATCCTGGAAAGGGGCGCGGACTGGTTTGCCCAGATGGGCACGGAGGGCTCCAAGGGGATGAAGCTCTACCAGATCTCGGGGCCTGTAAGGCGGCCCGGGGTCTATGAGCTCCCCATGGGCACCACCTTCCGGGAACTCATCTACGAATGGGCAGGAGGACCCTTGGAGCCCATCCAGGCCCTGATCCCCGGGGGGTCCTCCACCCCGCCCTTACCCTTTACGGAAGAGACCCTGGACACCCCCATGAGCTACGAGCACCTCCAGGCCAAGGGGTCCATGCTGGGGACGGGAGGCGTGATCCTCATCCCCGAGCGGGTGAGCATGGTGGACGCCATGTGGAACGTGACCCGCTTCTACGCCCACGAGTCCTGCGGCAAGTGCACCCCTTGCCGGGAGGGGGTGGCGGGGTTCATGGTGGAGCTCTTCGCCAAGATCGGGAAGGGGGAGGGAGAAGAAGGGGACGTGGAAACCCTGGAAAACCTCCTGGACCTCATCGAGGGCCGCTCCTTCTGCGCCTTGGCGGACGCTGCGGTCTGGCCGGTACGGGGTTCCCTCAAGCACTTCAAGGACCAGTACCTCGCCTTGGTGCGGGAGAAGAGGCCCGTGCCCAAGGTGAGCCTCTGGAGGTGAGATGGTTCGGGTAAAGGTCAACGACCGCCTCATCGAGGTCCCCCCGGGGACCAGCGTCATGGACGCGGTCTTCCACGCGGGCTACGACGTGCCCCTTTTCTGCTCGGAAAGGTACCTCTCCCCGGTCGGGGCCTGCCGGATGTGCCTGGTCCGGATCGGCCTCCCCAAAAAGGGCCCTGACGGCAAGCCCCTCCTGGACGAAAGGGGGGAGCCCGAGATCCTCTGGCAGCCTAAGCTTGCGGCAAGCTGCGTCACCCCGGTGGCCGAGGGGATGGTGATCGATACCCTTTCGGAGACCGTGCGCCAGGCCCAGGCGGGGATGGTGGAGTTCACCCTCCTAAACCACCCCCTAGACTGCCCCACCTGCGACAAGGGCGGGGCCTGCGAGCTCCAAGACCGCACGGTGGAGTATGGCCTCTACGAAAAGCTCTACCAAAAGGAGCCCCTGGCCCTACCGGTCTACACCCGCTTTGAGTTCACCCGCCGCCACGTGGACAAGCACCACCCCCTTTCCCCCTTCATCGTCCTGGACCGGGAGCGGTGCATCCACTGCAAGCGCTGCGTGCGCTACTTCGAGGAGGTCCCGGGGGACGAGGTCTTGGACTTCATCGAGCGGGGGGTCCACACCTTCATCGGCACCATGGACTTTGGCCTCCCCTCGGGGTTTTCCGGGAACATCACGGACATCTGCCCCGTGGGGGCCCTTCTAGATCTCACCGCCCGTTTCCGGGCCCGCAACTGGGAGATGGAGGAGACGGCCACCCACTGCGCCCTCTGCCCCGTGGGCTGCGCCATCACCGCGGACACCCGCAGCGGTGCCCTCCTCCGGATCCGGGCCCGGGAACTCCCTGAGGTGAACGAGATCTGGCTTTGCGACGCGGGCCGCTTCGGGCACGAGTGGGTGGACGAGGACCGCCTCAAGACCCCCCTGGTCCGAAGGGGGGGAAGGCTCGTGGAGGCCACCTGGGAGGAGGCCCTGGCCGCCATGCGGGAGGGCCTAAGGGGCGTGCCCCCCGAGAGGGTGGGGCTTTACCTCCCCCACCACGCCACCCTCGAGGAAGGCCTCATGGCCCAGGAGCTGGCCCAGATCCTCAAGACCCCCCACCTGGACTTCCAAGGCCGAACCGCGGCCCCCGCAAGCCTCTTCCCCGCGGCCACCCTAGAGGAGCTCCTGGAGGCCGACTTCGCCCTGGTCCTAGGCGACCCCACGGAGGAGGCCCCCATCCTCCACCTCCGGCTTTCCGAGTTCCTTCGGGGGCTTGGGCCCGCCCCCAGGCTTCGCCACGGCACCCCTTTTGCGGACCTCAGGATCAAGGAGCGGATGCCTAGGGATGGCCGGAAGCTTGCGGTCTTCGCCCCCCATCCGACCGCCCTCATGCGCTGGGCGGGGATCTCGGGGATCCATCCCCCAGGGGGCGAGCGGGCCCTCTTGGCGAGCCTCCTCGGGGAGAGGGAAGGGGACGAGGCGGCCCAAAGGCCCAGGGAGGCCTTCTTCGGGGCCCAAAGGCCCATCCTCATCCTGGGGGCCGGGGTCTTGCAGGACGCGGTGGCCGCAGAAAAGGCCCGGCTCCTTGCGGAGCGGAAAGGGGCCAAGGTCCTTGTCATGCCCCCTGCGGCCAACGCCCGGGGCCTCGAGGCCATGGGGGTCTGGCCCCGGGAGGGCGGGGCCGGTTGGGACGAACCCGGGGCCCAGGCCGCCTACTACGGCTACCTTCCCCCAGAAAGGGCCCTTATGGGGAAGGACTTCATCCTCATGCACCTAAGCCACCGGCACCCCCTGGCCGAACGCTACGCCCACGTGGTCCTCCCTGCCCCCACCCCCTATGAGAAGCGGGGGCACCTCCTGAACCTCGAGGGCCGGGTCCTCCCCCTCAAGCCCGCCCCCATCCAAAACGGGGAGGCGGAGGGCGGGGTCCAGGTCCTGGCCCTCCTCGCGGAGGCCCTTGGGGTGCGCCCCCCCTTTAGGCTCCAGCTCGAGGTGGAAAAGGCCCTAAGGAGCCGGAAGGTCCCCGAGGCCTTGGGGCTATACCCCTTCCAAAGCCGCGCCCTAAGGCCAAGGAGTGGGGAGGGCCGGCTTTACCTCCGGCCTTCCATGTGGAAACGGGAGCAGCTCCGGGGCCGGGCAGCCCTCACCCCCCGCCTGGAGGCCCACCCCGAAACGGCCAAGGCCGAGGGCCTCCTCCCCGGGGCCCGGGTAGGGGTGGAGACCCCCTTCGGGGAGGTGGAGGCCGAGGTGGTCCTGGACGAAAGGCTCCCCGTGGGCTTCCTCTACCTTTGGGCCCTCGGGCCTTACGCGGGCCTAAGGACGGAGGCCCGGCTCCTCGTCCCCACGGGAGGTGAGGCGTGAACCCCCCCTTGGACCCCTACTGGATGGTGGCCCTCAAGGCCCTCCTGGTGGTCCTGGGCCTGCTTACGGCCTTCGCCTTCATGACCCTGGTGGAAAGGCGGCTTCTCGCCCGCTTCCAGGTGCGCCTTGGCCCCAACCGGGTGGGCCCCCTGGGCCTCCTCCAACCCCTGGCCGACGCCATCAAGAGCATCTTCAAGGAGGACCTGGTCGTGGCAAAGGCCGACCGCTTCCTCTTCATCCTGGCCCCGGTGGCCGCGATGGTCTTCGCCCTTTTGGCCTTTGGGGCCATCCCCTTTGGCCCCCCGGGGAGCTTTTTCGGCTACCACCCTTGGGTGATCAACCTCGACCTGGGGATCCTCTACCTCTTCGCGGTGGGGGAGCTTGCGGTCTACGGGATCTTCCTCGCGGGCTGGGCCTCGGGGAGCAAGTACAGCCTCCTCGGGTCCTTGAGGTCCTCCGCAAGCCTCCTAAGCTACGAGCTCGGCCTGGGGGCCGCCCTCTTGGCCCCGGTCCTCCTCGTAGGCAGCCTCAACCTCCAGGAGATCGTCCTTTGGCAGAAGGAAAACGGTTGGCTCATCCTCTACGCCTTCCCGGCCTTCCTCCTTTACGCCATCGCCGCCTTGGCCGAGGCGGCCAGGACCCCCTTTGACCTCCCCGAGGCGGAGCAAGAGCTCGTAGGCGGGTACCACACGGAGTACAGCTCCATCAAGTGGGCCCTTTTCCAGATGGCCGAGTACATCCACCTCCTCACCGCAAGCGCCCTCATCCCCACCCTCTTCCTTGGGGGCTGGACCATGCCCTTTTCGGAAATCCCCTACCTGTGGCTTTTCCTGAAGATGGGGCTTTTCCTCTTCCTCTTCATCTGGATCCGGGCCACCTGGTTCCGCCTCCGCTACGACCAGCTCCTGCGCTTCGGCTGGGGGTTCCTCTTCCCCGTGGGCCTCGTCTGGTCCCTCCTCACCGCCCTTGTGGTGGCCCTGGACCTTCCCCGGGTGTACCTGGCCTACCTCTCCCTCTTGGCCTTCCTGGCGCTCCTCGCCGGCCTCCTCTACACCCCCAGGAAGGCCCCCAAAGGAGGTGCGGCATGACCCTAAAGGCCCTAGCCCAGTCCCTAGGCATCACCCTGAGGCACTTTTTCTCCCGGCCCGTGACCATCCCTTACCCCGAGGCCCCCGTACCCCTAAAGCCCCGCTTCCACGGCCGCCACGTCCTCACCCGCCACCCCAACGGCCTCGAGAAGTGCATCGGCTGCTCCCTTTGCGCCGCGGCCTGTCCGGCCTACGCCATCTACGTGGAGCCCGCGGAAAACGACCCCGAGCACCCCGTCTCCGCGGGGGAACGGTACGCCAAGGTCTACGAGATCAACATGCTCCGGTGCATCTTCTGCGGGCTTTGCGAGGAGGCCTGCCCCACGGGGGCCATCGTCCTCGGGTACGAGTTCGAGATGGCGGACTACGAGTATAGCGACCTCATCTACGGCAAGGAGGACCTGCTCGTGGAGGTAGAGGGCACCAAACCCCAGCGCCGGGAGGCCCGGATCACGGGCCAACCCGTAAAGCCCGGGTACACCGTGCCCTACGTTCGGCCCGAGCTCGAGGGGGTTAGGGCCCCCCTCCAGGGAGGGAAGCGGTGAACCCCCTGGAAGGGCTGGCCCTCCTCCTCCTCCTCCTAAGCGGGGTCCTGGTGGTGACCTTAAGGAACGCCATCCACGCCGCCTTGGCCCTCATCCTCAACTTCCTGGTGCTGGCCGGGGTCTACGTGGCCCTGGAGGCCCGCTTTCTGGCCTTCGTCCAGGTGATCGTCTACGCGGGGGCCATCGTGGTCCTCTTCCTTTTCGTGATCATGCTCCTCTTCGCGGCCCAAGGGGATATCGGGTTCGACCCCTTGGTGCGAAGTAGGCCCCTAGCCCTCCTCCTGGCCCTGGGCCTTGGGGGGGTTTTCCTCTCGGGGTTTTGGGGGCTAGAGCTGGTCCTGGACCAGGACCTCCAAGGGGGGCTACCCCAGGCCCTGGCCCCCCTCCTCTATGGGGAGTGGGTCTTCCTCCTCTTGGGAATAGGGCTCCTCCTGACCCTGGCCACGGTGGTGGCCCTAAGCTTTGTGGAAAGGGAGGCCCCTTCGGGGGAGGTGAAGCGGTGAGCTACCTCTACGCCTCGGCCATCCTCTTCGCCCTTGGGGTCTATGGGGTCTTGACCCGCCGCTCGGCCATCCTGGTTTTCCTTTCCATCGAGCTCATGCTGAACGCGGCCAACCTGGCCCTGGTCACCTTCGCCAAGGCCCACGGGCCCGTGGGCCAGGCGGCGGCCCTTTTCGTCATCGGCATCGCCGCGGCGGAGGTGGCGGTGGGCCTCGGCCTCATCGTGGCCATCTTCCGCCACCGCATGAGCACCGCAGTGGACGAGCTTGCCGAACTTAGGGGGTGAAGATGCTCCTTGGGCCTATCCTCTTGCCCTTGTTGGGGTTTGTCCTCCTCGGGTTTTTCGGCCGGCGCATGGGGGAACCCTGGCCGGGGATCCTCGCCTCGGGGACCGTGCTCGGCTCCTTCCTCCTGGGGCTTGGGCTTTTCCTCTTTGGGGAAGCCCGCTTCGAGGTGGAGTGGCTTCCCGGCATCCCCTTTAGCCTCCTCCTCGATCCCCTTTCGGCCCTGATGCTCCTCATCGTCACCGGGGTAGGTTTCCTCATCCACGTCTACGCCATCGGCTACATGGCGGGCGACCCGGGATACAGCCGCTTCTTCGCCTACTTCAACCTCTTCATCGCCATGATGCTCCTCCTGGTCCTTGCGGATAGCTACCCCGTGATGTTCATTGGCTGGGAGGGGGTGGGGCTTGCGAGCTTCCTCCTCATCGGCTTCTGGTACCAAAACCCTACCTATGCGGATAGCGCCCGCAAGGCCTTTATCGTAAACCGCATCGGGGACCTGGGCTTCATGCTGGGCATGGCCATCCTCTGGTCCCTTTACGGCACCCTTTCCATCAGCGAGCTCAAGGAGGCCCTGGAAGGCCCCCTGAGGAACCCCGATCTCCTGGCCTTGGCCGGCCTCCTCCTCTTCCTCGGGGCGGTGGGCAAAAGCGCGCAAGTCCCCCTCATGGTCTGGCTTCCCGACGCCATGGCCGGCCCCACCCCGGTCTCGGCCCTCATCCACGCGGCCACCATGGTCACTGCGGGGGTCTACCTCCTTGCCCGGAGTTCCTTCCTCTATAGCGCCCTGCCCGAGGTCTCCTACGCCATCGCCCTCATCGGGCTCCTCACCGCGCTTTACGGGGCCCTTTCCGCCTTGGGCCAGACGGATATCAAGCGGATCGTGGCCTACTCCACGGTAAGCCAGCTCGGGTACATGTTCCTGGCCGCAGGGGTGGGGGCCTACGGGGTGGCCCTTTTCCACGTCCTCACCCATGCCTTCTTTAAGGCCCTCCTCTTCCTGGCCTCGGGGAGCGTGATCCACGCCCTAGGGGGGGAACAGGACGTGCGGCGGATGGGGGGGCTCTGGCCCCACCTGCCCCAGACCCGCTGGCACGCCCTCATCGGGGCCTTAGCCCTTGGGGGCTTCCCCCTCCTTTCGGGGTTTTGGTCCAAGGACGCCATCCTCGCGGCCACCCTCACCTACCCCTTCGGGGGGATAGGGTTTTACCTCCTGGCCCTCCTCACCGCAGGCCTTACGGCCCTATACGCCATGCGTTGGTTCGTCCTGGTCTTCCTGGGAAAGCCCCGGGGAGCCCACCACCCCCACGAGGCCCCGGGGGTGATGCGCTGGCCCAACCACCTCCTGGCCCTGGGGGCCCTCCTTTCGGGGTACCTGGCCCTACCTGCCCCCTTACCGAATCTCCTCGAGGGGTTTCTCAAACCCGCCCTGGCCGAGGTGGAGGCCCACCACCTCCCCTTAGGGGTGGAGTGGGCCCTCATAGGCCTTTCGGGAGCCATCGCCCTCCTCGGCCTCTGGCTGGGCTACGCCTTCTTCCAAAGGCCCCTACCCCCCTGGTACGGGGGCTTCGAAGCCTGGTCGAGGGAAGGGTTTTACGTGGACCAGCTCTATAACGCCCTGCTCGTCCATCCCCTCAAGGCCCTCTCCAAGGGTCTCCTCCAAGGGGACCATGGCCTTCTCCAGGGGTACCTGGCCCTGGGCGGAACCTTTAGGGAAGCGGGCCGGGCCTTGGCCCGGCTCCAAGGGGGGTACCTCAGGCTTTACGCCCTGCTCTTCCTCCTTGGGGTCCTGGTGGTCTTGGGGGTGACGCGATGGTAGTCGGGACTATCCTCCTACCCCTAGCCTTCGGGCTTCTCCTCCTCCTCGGCCTACCCCGGGGGCTGGGGATCCTGGGAGCCTTCCTGACCTTTCTCCTTTCCGTGGGGCTTTTCCTCCTTCCGGAGACCTGGGAAGGGGTAAGGTGGCCCCTTTTGCCGGAAGCCGGGGTTTACTGGGCCTTGGGGTTGGATGGGCTTTCCAGCCTCCTCTTCCTCACCACCACCCTTACCGTCCTCCTGGGAAGCCTAGCGGCCCGGGTGGAAGGGCGCTTCTTGGGCCTCGCCCTCCTCATGGAGGGGCTTCTCCTTGGGCTTTTTGCCGCCAAGGATCTCCTGGTCTTTTACCTCTTCTTCGAGGCGGCCCTGATCCCGGCCCTCCTCATGCTCTACCTCTACGGAGGGGAAGGGCGGCTAAAGGCCCTTTTCGCCTTCCTCCTTTTCACCCTAGCGGGCTCCTTGCCCATGCTCGGGGCTATCCTCGCCCGCAAGGTCCTTTCGGGAAGCCCCACCTTCCTCCTGGAAGACCTCCTCGCCCATCCCCTTGGAGGACCTGCCTCCTTCTGGGTTTTCCTGGGCTTGGCCCTAGCCTTTGCGGTCAAAACCCCCCTCTTCCCCTTGCACGCCTGGCTTCCCCCCTTCCACCGGGAAAACCACCCCTCGGGCCTTGCGGACGCCCTGGGCACCCTCTACAAGGTGGGGGTCTTCGCCTTCTTCCGCTTCGCCATCCCCCTGGCCCCGGAAGGGTTCCAGGCCCTCCAAGGCCTCCTTCTCTTCCTGGCCGCGGCGAGCGCCCTCTATGGGGCCTACCTGGCCTTCTCCGCTCCCGACTTCAAGACCCTCCTGGCCTACGGGGGGCTTTCCCACATGGGGATAGCCGCCCTCGGGGTCTTCTCCGGAACCCCCGAAGGGAGCCTTGGGGGGCTTTACCTCCTTGCGGCAAGCGGGGTCTACACGGGGGGCCTCTTCCTCCTCGGGGGCTGGCTCCATGGGCGGACCGGGACCCTAGGGATCGGGGCCTACCGGGGGCTTGCGAGGAGCGCCCCGGGCCTTGCGGCCCTTTTCCTCCTCATGGTCTTGGCCATGATAGGCCTCCCGGGCCTTGCGGGCTTCCCGGGGGAGCTCCTCGTCCTCCTCGGGGCGTATAGGGCGAGCCCTTGGCTTGCGGCCCTGGCCTTCCTCACGGTGGTCGCCGCCGCGGCCTATGGCCTCACCGCCTTCCAAAAGACCTTCTGGGAGGAAGGGGAAAGGGCGGTACCCGACCTTGGGGGAAGGGAATGGGCCTTCGCCCTGTTGGCGGGCCTCGCCCTCCTCGCCCTCGGGGTCTTCCCGGGAGCCTTTATGGCGGGCCTCCGGCCCTTGGCGGAAGGCCTGGCCGGGATCCTCGGAGGTGGCGCATGACCCTTTTGGCCTTGGCCCTTTTTCCCCTAGCCCTCACCCTCCTCGGGTTTTTCCTCCACCCGGAGACCACCCGGCGGCTTGGGATCTTAGGGCTTCTCCTCGGCCTCCTCGGCCTCCTGGGCCCTGACCAACGCCTAGGCCCTTATGGGCTGGATGGCCTAAGCCGCATCTTCACCCTGGTGGCCCTCCTCGGGGGGCTTTGGACCCTCCTCCTCGTGCGCTCCCGGAGGTTCGAGCTTTACCTCCTCGTCCTCTATTCCGTCTTGGGGATCCACCTCCTGGCCTCCACGGAAAACCTCCTCCTGATGCTCCTCGCCCTCGAGACCCTCTCCTTGCCCCTTTACGCCTTGGCGGCTTGGCGCAAGGGGAAGGGCCTGGAGGCGGCCCTCAAGTACTTCCTCCTTGGGGCCTTGGCCCTGGCCTCCTTCCTCTACGGGATAGCCCTCTACTTTGGGGCCACGGGCAGCCTGGAGGCGGGGAAGGTGGGGGAAGGCCCCCTCTACCTCTTGGGCCTGGGCCTCCTCCTCGTGGGCCTAGCCTTCAAGGCCGCCCTGGCCCCCTTCCACTTCTGGACCCCCGACGTCTACCAGGGTAGCCCCACCCCCGTGGTCCTCTTCATGGCCACTGCGGTGAAGGCCGGGGCCTTGGCCGCTCTCCTTAGGGTGGTGGCCCCGGAGGCCTTGGGAGCCTTGGGGGTGCTCATCGCGCTCTCCGTGGTCCTTGGGAACCTCGCGGCCCTGGCCCAAAAGGAGGCCAAGCGCCTCCTCGCCTATAGCTCCATCGCCCACGCGGGGTACATGGCCCTCGCCCTCTACACGGGCAACGCCCAGGCCCTGGGCTTTTACCTCCTCACCTACCTCCTGGGTACGGGGGTGGCCTTGGCGGTCTTGGCCGAGCTTTCCCCCGATGAAGTCCCCCTGGAGCGGCTCCAAGGCCTTTACCGCCGGGAGCCCCTCCTTGGGGTGGCCTTCCTCCTCGCGATGCTTTCCCTCCTGGGCCTACCCCCCTTGGCGGGGTTTTGGGGGAAGTACCTGGTCTTCCTCGAGGCGGCCAAGGCGGGGGCCTATGGCCTCCTCGTCCTCGCCCTCCTCATGAGCGCGGTGAGCGCCTACTACTACCTCACCCTGGGCCTCCTCCCCTTCAGGCGGGAAGGGGGGCAAGACCTAACCCCCAAGGGGCTGCGCCGGGGGCTCGTCCTCCTTGCGGGGCTTTTCCTCCTCCTCCTGGGCCTGGCCCCGGGGGCTTTCCTCCCGGCCTGGGGAGGCTAAGGCCCGGTTTGTGGGCGGGGCCCTTTTGGCCCCGCCCCGGTCCCCTACCCTTAGGGGCATGGTGCACGTCCTGGAACGGGAGCAGTTCATCCCCGCCCCCCTAAGGGAGGTCTGGGCCTTCTTCTCCGACCCCAAAAACCTGAACGAGATCACCCCCGAAGACCTCCACTTCACCTTCATCCGGGGGCATGAGACCCCCATGTACCCCGGGCAGCTCATCGAGTACCGGATCACCCTCCTCCCGGGCCTTAGGGTGCCCTGGCTCACCCAGATCACCCACGTGGTCCCCTTGGAGATGTTCATCGACGAGCAGCGCCTAGGGCCTTACCGCCTATGGATCCACGAGCACCGCTTCCAGGAGGTGGAAGGAGGGGTACTCATGCGGGACCGGGTGGTCTACGCCCTCCCCTTGTGGCCCTTGGGGGAACTCGTCCACCGCCTCTACGTGCGCCCAAGGCTAGAGGCCATCTTCCGCTACCGGCAGGCCAAGGTGGCGGAACGCTTCGGGGCCGTCCCCAAAGCAGGGCCTAGTGCGCCCTAGCCGGAAAACCTCGGCTACGTCCGGGCGCTGAAGGCAGGAGCCATACCACCCCATGCAGCCTTG
Source organism: Thermaceae bacterium (assembly GCA_041641215.1). Lineage (GTDB taxonomy): Bacteria > Deinococcota > Deinococci > Deinococcales > Thermaceae > Thermus. Next base: position 23,599 of record JBEPYU010000009.1, on the reverse strand, counting down.
CCCCAGGAGACCTTGCTGCCCTACTCTCGCGCCAGGTCGTTGAAGCGCACGTGGGCCGCGTGGTACTGGAGTTCCACCACCCCCGTGGGGCCATTCCGCTGCTTGCCCACGAGGATCTCCGCGATGCCCCTTTTCTCCGAATGGGGGTTATAGTACTCCTCCCGGTAAATGAACATCACCAGGTCCGCATCCTGCTCGATGGAACCCGACTCCCTCAGATCGGAAAGCAGGGGGCGCTTGTTGGGACGGCTTTCCACTGCCCGGGAAAGCTGGCTTAGGGCCACCACGGGGATGTCCAGTTCCCGGGCCAAGGCCTTAAGGCCCCGAGAGATGGCCGCGATCTCCTGCTGGCGGTTTTCAACCCCCCTGCCCTCCCGGGTAGGGCCAGACATGAGCTGGAGGTAATCGACGATGAGAAGCCCTATCCCCTGCCTGGCCTTGAGGCGGCGGGCCCGGGTCCTGAGCTCCATCAGGGTCAGTTCCGGGGTGTCGTCGATGTAGATGGGGGCCTCGGCCAAGCGGCTCGCCGCATCCACCAGGCGGTTGAAGTCCCGTTCCGAAAGGGCCCCTAGCCGCACCCGGTTCATGTCCACGCGGGCTTCGGAACAGAGCATCCTCAGGACCAGCTGGGGCGCCGGCATCTCCAGGGAGAAGATCCCCACCCCAACCCCCTGCTTGAGGGCCACATGGGCGGCGATGCTCAGGGCGAAAGCCGTTTTGCCCATGGCGGGCCTGGCGGCGATGATGTTCAGGGAGCCCGGGGCCAAAGCCCCCACCAGCGCGTCCAACTCCCTAAACCCCGTGCGTACCCCCCCTACCTCCCCCTTGTGCTGGAGAAGGGCCTCCACGTGCTCAAAGGTCTCGTGGACCAGCTCCCTTAGGGGGCGGGCTTGGGCCTTGTGGACCAAGGCCACCTCGAGGAGGGCCTTGCCTGCCCGGTCCAGGATCTCCTCCAAAGAACCCTCCTCCTCGTAGGCCATGCGCATGGCCTCCCCCGCAGCCTGGATCAGGCGCCTTAGGGTCCACTTCTCGGCCACGATCCTCGCATAGTGCTCCGCAAAGGCCGCGGTGGGGGTGGACTCGGAGAGGCCGAGGAGGTAGCTCACCCCTCCCACCTCCTCCAGTTCCCCCCTGCGGGAAAGCTCCTCCGTGAGGGTCACCAGGTCCACGGGGGCCCCCCGGGCCCTCAAGGCTTGGATGGCCGCGTAGATCTTCCGGTGGGCCTCGGCGTAGAAGGCCTCGGGAACGGGAAGGAGGCTTTCCACCTCGTCCAAAACCCCCTGGTCCAGGAGAATGGCCCCAAGGAGACTCCCTTCAGCCTCGAGGCTATGGGGGGGTACCCGGCCTTCCATCAGCACCCAGTATGGCAGACCCCAGGGCGGGGACCCTTGACCTTACCCTGAAGATCCCGGGGAGAATCTGTGGGGATGAGACGGCTACTCGGCCTTCTGGTCCTCCTGGGCTTAGCCCTAGGGACGAACCCCCGGACCGAACTCTGGGTCCAACCGGAACGGGGCATCGACCCCCTCCTCCAGCTCATCCAAAGCGCCCGGTCCTCCATCCGGGTCAAGATGTACCTCTGGACCCCAAGCCGGATGGACGTGGTGGAGGCCTTGGGCCAAGCGGTCCAGCGGGGGGTTAAGGTCCGGGTCCTCCTGGAAAGGGAGCCCGCCGGGGGAAGGGCCAACTTCGAGGTGGTCCGGGCCCTTTGGGAAAGGGGGGTGGAGGTGCGCTTTAGCCCCCCTTTCCGCTTCGTCTTCCTCCACGAAAAGAGCCTGGTGGTGGACGACCGGGTGGCCTGGCTGGGCACGGGAAACCTCACGGGCTCGGCCTTCACGGCCAACCGGGAGTACATGGTGGTCACGGAAAACCCCGCCTGGGTGAGGGAGATCGCCCGGGTCTTTGAGGCAGACTGGCAAGGGGAGAGGATCGACCTCGGCCAAAGCCTCCTGGTCTGGGGGCCAGACCGGGTTATGGGCGGAGTGAGGGAAGGCAACGCCCGGGAGAGGATCCTCGAGCTCATCCGGAAGGCCCAAAGGAGCCTCTTCCTAGCCCAGGCGGGGATGACGGACGAGGAGGTCATGGCCGCCCTGGCCGAGGCCGTGAGGCGGGGGGTAAGGGTACGGCTTCTGGGAAGCCCTGCGGACCCTGCGGAGGACACCTATTTCGTCCCCGGGGCGGAAAGGCTTAGGGAGGCCGGGGTAGAGGTGCGCTACCTCCCAAGCCCCTACGTCCACGCCAAGGTCATCTTGGCCGACGAGGAGAGGGCCCTGGTGGGCTCCATCAACCTAAGCGCCAACTCCATGAACGCCAACCGGGAACTCGGGGTCCTCCTCACCCGGGGGGAGACCCCCGAGGCCCTCCAAACCCTCCTGGCCTCCATGGAGGGGGACTGGGCCCGGGCCCGCCCCGACAACCCCTTCCTCCTCCCCCCGGTGGAAGGGGTCATCCCCTGGGAGGAAGCCCCCCGATACTACGGCCGGGTGGCCACCGTGGAAGGGCGCATCGTGGCCGTGGAAAGGCGGCCTGGGGTAGCCTTCCTCAAATTTGCGGATACGGAGGATGCCTTCCGCCTGGTGTTCTTCCCAAACGTCTACGACCAGTTCGACCAACCCTTCCCCGAGGCCTACCTCCACCGCCAGGTACGGGCCCGGGGACGGATCAAGCTGTATGGGGGTTACTACGAGATCATCATCCAAAGCCGGGACCAGCTGGAGGTCCTCGATTGGAAGCCCTAAGGGTAGCCCAAAGGATCCTGGAGGCCCTCGGGTATGAGACCTGGATGGGCCAGGAAGCCCTAGAAGGGGAAAAGCGCCGGGGGGGGATGGTCCTGCGGGTAGCCTATGGCCCCCGAGGGGACCTCCGGCTGGAGCGGGTACGGCCCCTTGGGGAAGAGGTCTGGGAAGGCCCCCTGGGGGGGCAAACGGGGCAGTTCGTGCGCCAGAGGGAAGAAAGGGAGCTCTTTTTCGCCGTAGTCCCGCCCCCTGCCCTGGAGGGGATCCTGCGGGCCTGGGAGGGCTAGCCCCCTAGGGGTGGTATGCTCAAGGGTATGCCCGAGGTGTTCATCCGCCTCCGTAGGGGGCGCTGGCCCTTTTCCCGGGGGCTTCTCGTGGACTTCCTCCTTCCCCTCGGCGTTGCTCCAGAAGTGGCCCAGGCCCTGGCCCACACCCTTGAGGAAAGGCTAAAGGCCGAAGGGCGGAAGGAGGCCACCCCGAGGTACCTGCGCCAGGTCCTCCTAGAGGAAGCGGAAAAGGCCTTAGGGCCAGGGTTCGCCCAAAGCCTGGCCAAAAAAACCCTCCCCTTTGAAGAGATCCGCGTCCTCCACGGCCGGAAAGGGCGACCCTTTTCCAAAGGGCTCCTCGCCCAAAGCCTCGAGGACGCAGGCCTTTCCCTCAAGGAGGCCCACGATCTGGCCAAACGGGTGGAGGAGAGGCTTAGGCAGGAGGGCGTGCGGGCCATCCCCGCCAAACGGCTGGAAGAGGTAGTGGCGGAGGAGGTAGAAAGGCTTTATGGCCAAGCCACAAGCCTCCGCTATCGGGCACGTCTGGTCTACGCAGGGGAGCTTTTCGTGGTGGAGGAGGAGGGCAAACCGCGAATGCCCTTTTCCAAAGGCATTTTGGCCCAATCCCTGATGGGCATCGGCCTTTCCCCCGACCGGGCTTACCGCCTGGCCCGGGAGATGGAAAGCGAGCTTCGGAGAAAGGGCCTTCGGGTGATCTCCCGGGACGAGCTGAGGAGCCGGGTGTACGAGGCCCTCCTCAAGGAGGCGGGAGAGGAGTTTGCCCGCCGCTACCTCCTCCTTAGGGCCCTCAGGCGAGGCCTAAGGCCCGTCCACATCCTCATCGGGGGGGTTACCGGGGTGGGGAAAAGCGTCCTGGCCAGTGCCCTAGCCTACCGGCTTGGCATCACCCACGTCATCCCCTCGGACGCGGTGCGGGAGGTCTTCCGGGCCTCCTTCTCCAAGGACCTCCTGCCCAGCCTCCACCTCTCGAGCTTTGAGGCCTGGCAGGCCCTTTCCGAGGAGGGACTCCTGGAGGAGGGGCATCCCGAACGGGTGATCCGGGGATTTCTGGACCAGGTGGCCCGGGTGGCCGTGGGCCTAAGGGCCATCCAGGAAAGGAGCGCCCTAGAGGGCACCTCCTTGGTCCTGGAGGGGGTGCACGTGGTGCCCCCCTACCTGGACCACCCCTATAGGGAGCGGGTCCTTACCATCCCCATGCTCGTGGTCCTCAAGGATGAGGCCATGCACAAGGACCGCTTCCTCCTTAGGGACCGGGAAACCGGCCACGCTAGGCCCGTGGAAAACTACCTGGCCCACTTTGCGGAGATCCGCCTGATCCAGGATTACCTCCTCCGCTGGGCCAAGGCGGAAGGGGTGGCGGTGATCCCCGGGGAGAACCTGGACGAGGCGGTGGAAAAGGCCCTGGAGGTCCTGGTGGCCTACCTCGAGGTGCGGGGCAAGGATGCCTTGGAAACCGGGGCTTGAGATCCTGGGCTTTCTCCTCCTCCTCCTGGCCTCGAGGAGGTGGGAGGGTTCCCTTCCCCCTTGGGCCCTGGGGGTATGGCTCAACTTCCTCTGGTTCGCCTACCAAAACGAATGGGGTTCGGGGGCCGGGGTGTACCTCCGGGGGCTCGGGCTTGGCCTCCTTCTGGCCGTGGCCCGGGGGGAGCGGGGCCTGGCCTGGGCCCTCACCCCTTGGCCCCTTCTCCTCCAGAGGCTAGATCCCTTCCTCCTTTTGGCCTACCTTCCCCCCCTGGGGGAGGGGCTCCTTTGGGGGCTTCTCCTTTACCTCCTGGGCCTCCTCCGCAGGTAGACGAGGTAGGGCAACCCCACCCCCAAGGCCCCGCCCAGAAGGTAAGGTAGGGGATGGCCCTGGAGAAGGTGGAGGAGGAGGATGAGAACGTAAAGCCCCCCGAAAAAGGGAAGGGGGAAAGGGCCTTCCCTATACCCCAAGACCGCAGACCCCAGGGCGAGCCCCAAGGAGAGGCTTAGGCCCTCGAGGCTCGGCCTGACGAAGAGGAAATAGAGGTAGCCCCCGGCCCCGAGGAAGGCCAAGGCCTGGGCTAGGCGCGCGGGGCCCATCGGAGGAGAAGGGCCTGGGCCAAGACCAGGCCCACCCCGCCCCAGGCCACCTGGGGCTCCCGGCCCAGGAAGCCCATGAGGGCGGAGAAAAGCCCCGCAAGGAGAAAGGCCTTGGCGTACCTAGGGTTCACGGTGAGGCCGAGGACCAAGGCCACCAAAAACCCCGCCCACCCCGGGGGGAGGCTTGCCCCGAGGGCCATGAAGAGGAGCATGAGGCCCAAGGTGATGAGGAGGCCTAGGTAATAGGCCCCGGGGAAGGGCTCCTTTTTAGGCCTAGAGCGTTCCATGCCTAGGAGTCTACCAGGCCCGCAGCCTCCGCCACCCGCTCAAGAAGGGGGGGCACGGGAGGGGGAAGATCGGCCACCCTTTCCGCGGTGGCCGGATCCTTGAGGCCATGCCCCGTGAGGGTGAGGACCACCGTGCTCCCCCTCTCCAAGGCCCCCTCCCGGAGGAGCCGCCAAACCCCCGCAAGGGCCGCCGCACTTGCGGGCTCCACGAAGACCCCCTCCTCCTCGGCCAAATAGCGGTAGGCCTCGAGGATGGCCTCGTCGCTTACCGCATAGATCCCCCCACCGGACTCCTCCTTGGCCCTAAGGGCCCCTTGCCAGCTCGCCGGGTTACCGATGCGGATGGCGGTGGCCAGGGTCTTGGGATGGGGCACGGGCTGGCCCAAGACCAAAGGGGCCGCCCCTTCCGCCTGGAAGCCGAGCATCTTGGGAAGCCTTCGGGCCTTGCCCACGGCGAAGAACTCCTTGTAACCCATCCAGTGGGCGGTGATGTTCCCGGCGTTCCCCACGGGAAGGGCGTGGTAATGGGGGGCGTCGCCAAGCTCCTCCACCACCTCGAAGGCCAGGGTCTTCTGCCCCTCCAGGCGGTAGGGGTTTAGGGAGTTCACCAGGGCCACGGGGTAACGCTCCGTAAGGGCCCGGGTGAGGGCTAAGGCCTGGTCGAAGTTCCCCTCGATCTGGACGATCCGGGCCCCATGGACCAGGCTTTGGGCCACCTTCCCCAAGGCCACGTACCCCGCGGGGAGGACCACCAAGGCCTTGATCCCCGCCCGGGCCGCATAGGCCGCGGCGCTTGCCGCGGTGTTCCCCGTGCTCGCGCAGGCCACAGCCCGGGCCCCCCCCTCCAAGGCCTTGGAGACGGCCAGGGTCATGCCCCGGTCCTTGAAGCTCCCCGTGGGGTTTAGGCCCTCGAGCTTGGCGTAGAGGCGGACGCCAAGCCGCTTCGCCTCCTTTGGGCCCTTAAGGGGGAGGAGGGGGGTGGAGCCCTCGAGGAGGCTCACGACCGGGGTTTTCTCCGAGACGGGGAGGAAGTCCCGGTAGCGCTCTATGAGGGGAAGCCGCATGACCCCATGCTCCAGCCTCGAGGCCCCGCCGTCAAGGGAGGAAAAGGCCCCGGGTTTCCAGGACGAAGCCGGGAAGCTCAGGTTCTAATACCCTTTACTTTCTGGTTCCTGCGCTTCCAGCTTCCAGAAAACTCCACGGGGACTTTCTACCGGGGCCCCCATGCGGGCGCAAGCCCGCATGGGGTGGTATAAGGGCACCCCTTCCGGCCCCTGGTGGCCCTCCATCCCTCCCGGCCGGAAGACCTCCACCCGGTGAGCGTAGGGGTCCAGGAGGACCACGAGGCACACCCCGTTCTTCAGGTACCACGCCGCCTTAGCCCGCAACTCTTCCAGAATTTGGCTTCGGGAACGAACCTCAAAGACCGCGTCCGGGGCTAAAGGAGGAAATCCCTCCTGCTCCTCCGGGGAGAGGGCCTGCCACCGTTCGCTCCTGAGAAAGGCGGCATCCGGGGCAAGGACCGAGCCATCGGGGAGCTTGAACCCCGTGGAGGCGTCAAAAACCACCCCCAGGCCCCCCGCCTCGTTCCACCGGTAAAGCTGCCCAAGAAGGGCAGCGCCCATCCGCCCACCCTCGCCGCCCGTGGGAGACACGACTAACCTCCCGCCCTCCAAACGCTCAAACTGCCAGCCCGGGTTCCTTTCGGAGAGGGCGCGCAGCTCCTCATCGCTCACGGGGCGCAGGAGGTCAAGAAGGGGCACGGCCTCATTCTACCCCAGGCCAAGGGCTCCCCTCGGCCAAAGGAGGCCTTGCCCGGGGGGCAGGTAGGTGTCCCGGGGCCCCGGAGAGCAAGCGGAGGAGGTCGGCGAAAAGCCCGCTCGCCGTGGCCTCCCCTCCTGCCCCGGGCCCCACGACAAAGGCCTCGCCCAGGGGCTTGGCCCGCACGTAGAGGGCGTTCCCCCGGGCCCTCGCCAGGGGATGGTCCTGGGGGAGGCGGACCGGGGCCACCCGGGCCCGCCACCTCCCCCCCTCGCCGTAGAGGCTCGCCACCAGGCGGATCCTTTCCCCTTGGGCCTCCGCCTCCCTCAGGGCCTCGAGGGGAAGCCCGACGATGCCCCGGACCTCCACCGCACGGAAGGGAAAGCCAGGGTCCACGAGGAGGCGGGCGAGGAGGGTGAGCTTGTGGGCGGCGTCTATCCCCTCCACGTCCAAGCGGGGATCGGCCTCGGCGTAGCCCAGGCGCTGGGCCTCGGAAAGGGCTTCAGGGTAGGGCTTCCCCTTTTCCATCTCCTGGAGGATGTAGAGGGTGGTGCCGTTCAAGATCCCGTGGAGCTCCAAAAGCTCGCTTCCCCTTAAGGTTTCCAGGAAGGAGAGGGCCGGGGTGCCCGCCATGACGCTGGCCTCGTGGTAGATGAGGCCCTCCTCGGCAAAGGGGTGGAGGGCCTCCCAGGCCTCGGCGAGGAGGGCCTTGTTGGCGGTGAGGAGGGGGATGCCCGCCTCGAGGGCCGGGAGGACGAGGCGGAGGGGGGCCTCTACCCCCCCCATGGCCTCCACCACCACGTCCGCCTCCCCCAGGTCCCAGGGAGGGGTGCGGAGGAGCTCGGGAGGGATGGGCCTGGGTTTCCCCGGATCCCGGACCAAAACCCCGAGGAACCGGGGCCTGAACCCCAGGTCCCGGATGGCCTCCTCCCGTTCCTGAACGAGGCGGTAGAAGGCCCCCCCCACGGTGCCGCCCCCAAGCAGGGCGATGCCTAGGGACTCCATGGGGGGATTATATCCTTCTACTGGTCCCTGCGCTTGGTGCCCAAAAAGACCACGGGGACTTTCTACCGGGGCCCCCATGCAGGCTTGCGCCTGCATGGGGTGGTATTACAACTAGCGGGCCGGGCAGTCCAGGGGCGGGTTGGGCGAGGCCGGGCCTACCTCCAGGCGGTAAGCCCCGGGCCGGGAAAGGGGCCTGAGGAATAGGCCCACCCCTTCCCCGCCCCGGGCCATGCGCAGGGTGTACTGGGGGCCGCCGAAGAGGGGGGAATCGTTCAGGGTTTGGCAGCGCTCGGTAAACCCCCGGGCCTCGAGCTGGCGCCTAAACCCCTGCCCCACCTCTCCCAAGGAGCTGAAGGCATAGGGGGAGCTTGCGAGGAGGGCGAACTCCACGATCTCCCACTCCCCATCCCGGGCCCGGCTGAGCTCCACCGCGTCCAGGACGACGAGCCCATACCGGTCGGAGAGGCGGAGCTCTATGGGGGTGTAGGAAAGGGGGGTGCAGGCCACCAGGATCCCCAAAAGCCCTAGCCAAGCCATCCTCCAAACCGCAACCATCCTGACCTCCTTTGGTTAGCCCTGGGACAGCCAACCATCCTTAGCTTAAGGAAGATCCTGCGCCCCGTCCTTTAGGTGGCCTTTAGCCTCCCTTGAGACTCCCTTTAGGCTAGAGGGCATCAGGGCCCCCCCTAGATGTGCCCGAGGAGGCCCAGGCCCCCTTCCGGGCCTGGCTCGAGGCCGGGCGCCATGGGGGGGGTAGCCCGCCAGGCCTGGAGGCCCTAGGCCCCCTGGAGGACGAGGCCTTAAGGTAAGGGGGTGCGGCCCTTCCTCCTAGGCCTAGGGCTAGCCCTCACCCTACCCCCCTTCCCCTTGGGCTTCCTCGCCCCCTTCCTCCTTGCCCCCCTCCTGAGGGGAGGGTTTCGGGAGGGATTCCTCATGGGGCTTGGCTTTTGGGGCCTCCACCTCCTCTGGCTTCCCCAAAGCTTTGCCGCCTTCTTCGGGCCCTTGGGGGCCCTGCCCTTCCTCCCCTTGGTCCTCCTCAAGGCCCTTTCCTTCGGAGCCCTCTTCGCCCTCACCCCCCACCCCCTGGCCCGCATCGGGGGGTGGGTGGCCCTGGAGTGGCTCACGGAGAGGGGGGATTTGGCCTTCCCTTGGGGCTTCCTCGGCTACGCCCTCCTCGAGGCCCCAGGCCGCCTCCTTGCGGCCTACGGGGGGGTGTACCTCCTCTCCCTCCTCGTCCTCCTCTTCGCCTGGGGCCTTGGGCGGAGCTGGGCCTTCCTTCCCCTTTGGGCCCTCCTTTGGCTTTGGCCCCTTCCCCCAAGCCCCCACGAGGGAAAAGCCCTCCTGGTCCAGGGGAACATCAACCCCTTGCGGAAAACCCTGGGGGACCTCGAGGAGGGGGTCTACCTCCGCCTCACCCAAGCGGGCCTTAGGGCCCACCCCGAGGCGGAGCTTGTGGTCTGGCCCGAAACCGCGGTCTGGGCCCTTCCCGAGGGGCTAGAGGAGGTCCTTGAGGGCAGGCCCCTCATCACGGGCCTCAACCTCATTGGCCCGAACCGGGCGGTCCTCTACCAGGAGGGGGAGATCCTCGCCCACTACGACAAGACCCGGTTGGTGCCCTTTGGGGAGCGTTTTCCCTTCCGGGAGGTCTTGGGGCCAGTCTATGGCTTTTTCTTCCGCTCCTTTGGCCTGGGGGAGCTTGGGGACCGGGTGCCAGGAGAGGCCCTAAGGCCCCTTGGGCCCTATGGGGCCCTCATCTGCTACGAGTCCGCCTTCCCCTCCGTGGCCCGGGGGCTGGTGCGGGAGGGGGCCAAGGTCTTGGTCCTCCTCACCAACGACGCCTGGTTTGGGCCAAGCTATGGGGGGCTTCAGCACCTGGCCATCGGGAGGCTACGGGCGGTGGAAACGGGCCGCTGGCTCCTCAGGGCGGGGAACGACGGGGTCACGGCCAGCATCGACCCCTTGGGCCGCCTCGTGGCCCAGATCCCTCCCCACGAGGAGGGCGTTCTCCTCGCCCCCTATGCCCTAAGGGAGGGGACCACCCCTTACGTGCGCTATGGGGACTGGGCCTTGGGGTTGGCGTTGACCTTTCTCCTCCTAGGCCTTATCCTTAAGGTGCGCGCGCCGGGGTGGCGGAACCGGTAGACGCGGCAGACTCAAAATCTGCTGCCCTTCGCAGGGCGTGCGGGTTCGAGTCCCGCCCCCGGCACCAAGGAGGCCCGGTGGGGCCTCTTTTTCGGTCCCCTGGAGGCCGCCCGCGTGGCCCTAGGGGCCAGCTTTCCCCGGGCGTTGGGGCGATAGGGCCCTCAGCCGAAAAGGGCCAGGGTGTACCCCTCCTCGAGGAGGAGCTGGGGCTCGCCCCCTAAGGCCTCCCCGAAAAGGGCCTTAAGCCCCTCGGGGCTAAGCCGCCTGGACAAGGGGGGGCCTACCTCCTCCTCCCGGTAGGGCCACTCGAGGACAGCCACCCGCCGGGCCACCCGCTTAGCCTCCCTCAAGGCTCTTTCCGCGTCCAGATGGTGGAGGGAAAGCCCGAAGAAGGCGAGGTCAAAGCTCCCATCGGGGAAGGGCAGGGCCTCGGCCCGCCCCTCCACGAAACGGGCCCGGGGCAGGCGGGCCCGGGCCACCTCCAACCGGTCGGCCCTGGGGTCTATCCCCACCACGAAAAGGCCAAGCTCCAAAAAACCCTCCGCAAAAAACCCCGTCCCCGTGCCGATATCCAAAACGCTCCGCGCCCCAAGGCCCGAAAGGGCCCTCTCCGCTATGGCCTTAGGGGGAAAGCGGGCGTAGCGGTCGGGGAGGCGGAAAGGGTCTTGGGGCTCGCAGGCTTTGGTGAGGAGGGCCCACATGGCCAAGGCCCCTTCCTCTCCCGCGGCCGCAAAGGCCTCCCGCAAGGCCTGGAAGACCTGGGCTTCCTCCCCGGATAGTTCCGTGTGGGTGGGGAAGACCCGGTAGTCCACCCCGCTCCCCTCCAGGGCCAGGAGGGCCTTCTCCACCGCCCGGTAGTCCCCTTGGAGCAGGGGGTAGAGGGCGAAAAGGGCCTTTACCGCCATCTCCCCAAGTATAGCGCCGGGTGGTCGGCCTCGGGGAAGGGCGGGGAGGCCTCCGGGGCGAGGAAGGCCGCCTCGGCCTCCGCCTCCGGAGGGCCAAGAAGGGAAGCGAGGTCCTCCTGGGTGAGAAAGCGGACATGGGTCCAGGGGCGTACCCCCTTCTCCCCAAGCCTGCGGTAGAGGGCCGCCCAGGGGGAAGGGCCCTCCAGGATCCCCACCAAAAGGGCCCCACCCGGCCTTAGGACCCGCTCCGCGTCCTCCACGAACTCCAAGGCGGTGAAGAGGAGGAGGACGTCAAAGCTCCCCTCCCCAAAGGGAAGGGCCTCCCCCTTCCCCGCACCCAACGGACCCCAGGGGTCCGCCCCTCCCCCACCCGGCGCATGGCCGCGGGAGGCTCCACCCCTACCTTTTCCCGGTAGGGGAGGCGCCTAAGCCAGTAGCCCGTGCCCGCCCCCACCTCGAGGGGGCTTTCCCCTTCCGGGAGGAGGGCCCTAATACCACCCATGCGGGCTTGCACCCGCATGGGGGCCCCGGTAACACCACCCCTTATAAGGGCCCTTTCCTCCTCCCCAATGGCGTAGGCCCCCAAAGGGGTCCCATACCAGGCCTCGTAGGCCGAGGCCACGTCCTCAAAGGGATCCTCCAAGCCGCACCCCCAGCCCCTTTGCCCCAAAGCCTAGACGGATGGCCCCGCCTTTCCCGCGCCCTAAGGGCCGCTCCCTACCTTCTCCACCTTGGCTTGGGGCTGGAAAAGGGCCCCTTCGGGAAGGAGGCGCTTCACCTTTGCCCGGCGGTACACCCCCTCCCACATGCGGCAGAAGGCGCAGACCTTCCCCGTGGTAGGGTAGCCGCAGCGCTCGCACTCCCGAAGGGGAACCTCTTCCCCCTGGAGCCTGGGCTTGATCCTCTCCAAAAAGCCCTCCAGGAAACGGAGCTTGGCCCCGGGCATGGCCTCCTCTAGGCGGTTAAGGGCCTCCTTGTAGAGGAGGCTTTTGGCCCCCTTGGCGTTTGGGCACTCCTCGTGGAAGAAGGGAAGCCCCCTTAAGAGGGCATAGGCCAGGATCTCCCGCTCGGAGAAACGGTAAAAGGGCTTCACCCGGGCGGCCAGGCCCGGCTTTTCGGGAAGGACCGGGCCCTGGCGGGCCAGGGTTTCCTCCTCGGGGTTTAGGAGGTTGCCGAGGAGCACCGCGGCCTCGTCGTCCAGGTTGTGGCCCGTGGCCACGGCCCTAAACCCCCCCTCCACCGCCACCTGGTTCAGGATGTAGCGCTTGGAGAGACCACAAGCCGAGCAGGCCACCCGGCCGGAAAGCTGGGCGAGCTCCGGCACCCCAAAGCCGTAGGCCCCCTTGAGGTCCACCACCCATAGGGCTAGCCCCCTCTCCTCGGCAAAGCGCCGGACGGTCTCCAGGCTCCCTCGGGAGTAGGCCCCGATCCCAAGCTCGATGTGGAGGCCCACCGCCTCGTAGCCCAAGCGGCTTAGGACGTCCCAGAGGGCCATGGAGTCCTTCCCCCCGGAGACGGCCACCAAAACCCTCTCCCCGGGAAGGAGCATCCGGTGGCGGCGGATGGTCTTTTCCGTCTCCTTGAGGAACCAGTCCAGGTAGTGCTCCTTGCAAAAGGCCAAACCCCTGGACCTAAGCTCCACCTGGGCCTTGGCGCCGCAGACCTTACAGACCATCCCCACCCCCTGAGATGGCCGAGAGGACCTCGAGGGTGTCCTCCTCCCCTACCCGCTCGTCCAAGGTCAGGAGCTCCTCCCCCCGGACCACCACCACGGTCTCCGGGTTGAGGCCGAGCTCCCTAAGGACCTCCCGCAGGGGCCTGTTCCCGGGAAGCTCCACCTCCTTGCGCTCAGGCAGGCGCAGGATCACCTTCACCCCCTCAGTGTACCAGGTGGGGGGCCACGGCCTCCTTAAGCCTCCCCAGGGTATGCCGGTTCTGCTCCGAGATGGCCTCCCGCCTAGGCACCTCGGGGTAAGGGGACCCGGGGTCGTGGAGGGTGGGGGTAAGGGGCCTCCCCAGGCGGGCCTCCCAGGCCCCAAGCCAGGCCTCAGGCAGCCTCTCAGGCAGGGGAAGGCCGTGGAAAACATGGTAGAGGATGGCCCAGGTACGGACCGTGGCGTCCAGGTCGTACCCACCCCCCAGGGTGAAAAGGACCCGTCCCCCCGTGAAGGCCTCCGCGTACTCCAGGATGAGGCGGAAAAGGGCCTCATAGGCCCGGGTGGTGAGGAGGAGATCCGCCAAGGGGTCCTTGTAATGGGCATCGGCCCCCGCCTGGACCACGAGGACGTCCGGCCCAAAGGCCTCAAGGGCCCAAGGCACCAGGGCCTGGAAGACCTCGAGGTAGCTCTCATCCTCCGTGAAGGGCTCGAGGGGGAGGTTCAGCTTCTTGCCCTGGCCCGGTCCCTGGCCGATCTCGTGGACAAAGCCCGTGCCCGGGAAGAGGTAGCGGCCCGACTCATGGAGGCTTAGGGTAAGGACCTCGGCCTCCCCATAGTGGAGCCACTGCACCCCGTCCCCATGGTGCACGTCGATGTCCAGGTAGGCCACCTTAAGGCCCTGCCGGACGAGGTAGCGGATGGCCACGGAAAGGTCGTTGTAAACGCAAAAACCGCTGGCAAGATCGTACTGGGCGTGGTGAAGGCCACCCCCAAGTTGCAACACCCGCTTGGCCCCCTTGAGGATCCCCCGCGCCCCCTCCAGGGTTCCCCCCACCAGGATCCGGGCGGCCTGGTCCATTCCCGGGAAAATGGGGGTGTCCCGGGTGCCCAGGCCATAGTCCAGAAAATCCTCCCCCTTTTCCCCCCGGGAAGCCCTTTCCACCCGCTCCACATACCCCTCCGCATGGACGGTAAGGATCTCCTCCCGGCTAGCCTCCCTAGGGGCAAGGGGCTCCCGCCAAACCCCTAGGGCCTGGAGGAGGGAAAGGAGCATCTCTAGGCGCAAGGGGCTAAAGGGATGGCCCGGGCCGAAGTTGTAGAGCTTGTAGGCCTCGCGGTAGATCACCATGGCTTCCTTTCCAAAGCACCCCCAAACCCTCTCCCCAAAGGGCCTCGGCCAGGGCATGGGCCCTCACCCGGGCCACCGCCCGCACGCGAGCGGCCCCAACGGGCCAAGCGGCCATGAGCTGGGCCAACCCAAGGGCTCCCGGCGGCCCCAGGGGAACGCATCCTCTGCTCGACGGGCATAGGGCCAGTATAGAGAAGAGGGACCCCTTTTCCCAACCCAAGGCCTAGAGGATATCGTCCCGGATGCAAGCCTTGAAGTGCCCAGGGGCCACCTCCTTGAGGGGGGGGACCACCTGGGCGCACTCGGGAAGGGCATAGCGGCAGCGGGTGCGGAACACGCAGCCCGAGGGGGGGTTGATGGGGGAAGGGATGTCCCCCTGGAGGATGATCCGCTCCCGCCTCACCGTGGGATCGGGGATGGGAATGGCCGAAAGAAGGGCCTCGGTGTAGGGGTGCTTGGGATTCCGGTAAAGCTCCCTGGCCGGGGCCAGCTCCATGATCTTGCCCAGGTACATCACGGCCACCCGGTCGGAGATGTACTCCACCACCGCCAGGTCGTGGGCGATGAAAAGGAGGGTAAGACCAAGCTCGGCCTGGAGGTCCTTGAGGAGGTTCACCACCTGGGCCTGGATGGAAACGTCCAGGGCGGAGACGGGTTCATCGGCCACGATGAATTCCGGAGCTACGGCCAAGGCCCGGGCGATGCCGATGCGTTGCCGCTGTCCCCCGGAGAACTCATGGGGATAGCGGCGCATATGGTCCGGGGAAAGGCCCACGAGCTTGAGGAGTTCGGCCACCCTCTCCGTGCGCTCCTTGGGGTTTGGAACAAGGCGGTGGATGATGAGGGGTTCCGCAAGGATATCCCCTACGGTCATCCGGGGGTTTAGGGAGCTATAGGGGTCCTGGAAGATGATCTGCATGCGGCGACGGAAAGGGCGGAGCCTAGCCCAGGGGAGGTCCGTGATGTCCTCCCCGTCGAAGAGGATCCGCCCCCCGGTGGGCTCGAGGAGCCTTAGGATGGTCCTCCCCACCGTGGTCTTGCCGCTACCCGACTCCCCCACCAGGCCCAAGACCTCCCCCCGGCGGATCTCGAAGGAGACCCCATCCACGGCCTTCACGCTCCCCACCACCCGGGAAAACACCCCTCCCCGAAGGGGGAAGTGCTTTTTGAGGTCCTGAACGGAAAGGAGAACCCTGTCCCTCATGCCTTAACCCCCTCCCGGATCTCCCGCCAGCGGACACAGCGCACCCACCGCCCATCCCCCGTGGCCTCGAGGGGAGGCACCTCCTTGTCGCAAAGGCCGGGGAGGAAGTGCTTGCACCGGGGGTGGAAGGCGCACCCTGGGGGCAGGTCCTGGGGATTGGGGACGTTGCCGGGGATGGCCTCGAGGCGCTCCTTGCGCTCTGCGGCCAGGTCGATCCGGGGCACGGAGTGGAGGAGGCCTTGGGTGTAGGGGTGGAGGGGATCCTTGAAGATGGGGACCACGTCCGCCTCCTCCACCGCCCGCCCCGCGTACATGACCACCACCCGGTCGGCCATCTCCGCCACCACCCCCAGGTTGTGGGTGATGAAGAGGATGGCCATCCCGAGCTTTTCCTGTAGGCTCCGCATGAGCTCGAGGATCTGGGCCTGGATGGTCACGTCCAAGGCGGTGGTGGGCTCGTCCGCGATGAGGAGGGAGGGGTTACAGGAAAGGGCCATGGCGATCATCACCCGCTGCCGCATCCCCCCGGACATCTGGTGGGGGTAGTTGGCGAGGCGCTTTTTGGGCTCAGGGATCCCCACCAGGTGGAGCATCTCCGCGGCCAGCTCCAAGGCCTCCTTGCGGCTTTTCCCCTGGTGGAGCATGATGGCCTCCGCGATCTGGTCCCCCACGGTGTAGACGGGGTTCAGGGAGGTCATGGGCTCCTGGAAGATCATGGCGATGTCGTTGCCCCGGATCCTCCGCATCTCCCCCTCGGAGAGCTTGGTCAGGTCCCGCACCTGGCCGTCCTTACCCCGGAAGAGGATCTCCCCCCCCACGATCCGCCCGGGGGGGGTGGGAATGAGGCGCATGATGGAAAGGGCGGTCACGCTCTTCCCGCTTCCCGACTCCCCCACCACGGCTAGGGTCTCCCCCTTCTTCACGTGGAAGGATACCCCATCCACCGCCTTGACCACACCCTCATCGCCGAAAAAGTGGACCTTAAGGTCCCTTACCTCAAGCAGCCGATCGGCCTCCATGCCAAGCACCCCAATATACGCCATCCCCACAAGGGGAAGGCCTACACCCGCCGCCTCGGGTCAAAGGCATCCCGCAGGCCATCCCCAAGGAAGTTCCAAGCCAGGATGGAGAGGAAGATGAAAAACCCAGGCCAAAGCACCCAGGGCCGGTCCGTAAAGGAGGCAAACCCTCCCTGCTGGGCCGCCTGGAGGAGGAGGCCCCAGCTCGTGTAGGGCTCGGTGACCCCAAGGCCCAGGAAGGAAAGGCCCGACTCCCCCAGGATAAACCCCGGGATGGTGAGGGAAAGGCTAACGATCATGTAGCTTAAGGTGGCGGGCAGGATATGCCGGGCGATGATGCGCCCATCGGAAACCCCTAAGGCCCGGGCGGCTTGGACATAGTCCTGTTCCCGCACGGAAAGCACGATGCCCCGGACCACCCGGGCAAGCCCCCCCCAGCCGATGAAGCCCAAAAGGCCCACCACCAGGTAGAAGGTGAAAAGGGGGTCGATGTTGGGGGGAAACACGGCCCGCAAGGAGATGAGGAGGAAAAGGGTAGGGATGGCCGCAATGACCTCCACCATCCGCATGATGAGGTCGTCGGGGTCAAGGAGGATGGGCCCCTGGAGGAGGCGCCGGAAGATGGCCAAGGCCGCAAAGACCCCTAAGGCCAGCACCAGGCCATCCAACAGGTAGCTGTACGGGTCCTCCCCAGGGCTAAGGCGGGCGAAGGTCCAGGCCAGGTAAACCACCCCAAAGGCCACGCCCCCCCATAGGAGAAAGCTCAAGGGCCCCAAGAGAAGGCCCCTCCCCCGCCAGGAGGAAGGGGGGAGGGATAGGCGCACGGGCCTTCCCGAAAAATAGCCAGCCAACCCACCCAGGAGGAGGCCCAGGGCGAAGGACACCAGGGCCGAAAGGATGCCGATGGTCAGGGAAACCTGGGCCCCGTAGACGATCCGGCTAAAAAGGTCCCGGCCAAAGTTATCCGTGCCCATGAGGAAGATCCGCCCCGGGGGGTCCACCCCGAAAAGGCGAAGATCCGCCTTGAAGAGGCGGAAAACCGTGTAGGGCTGGTCGGGAGTGCGGACGAAGAAACGGACGTAAAACTTGCCCTGGGAAGGGTCCTCCTCATAGCGGGGCTGAAGGGTCACGGGGTCGATCGTCCTCTTGGTGGCGTAGACGAAAGGCCGGCTCAGGCGGCCCGTTTCCGGATCCCGGAAGTGGATGCGGGTAGGGGGATGGTGGCCCTTTGGGGGGTAAAGCTCGTAGTAGTTGGGGTCGTAGGGGCTGAAAAAGCCCGCAAAGGCGGCCATGGAGTACATGACGAGGAGGATCCGCCCTCCCCAAACCGCCAACCTATGCTTGCGAAAACGGCGCCAAGCCTGTTGGAAAAGGCTTTCGCTCCTAGCCATCTTCACTCGTAGCGAATCCTGGGGTCCACCCAGGCCAGGAGGAGGTCCGAAAGGAGGTTGCCGATCATCAGGAGGACGAGCCCCACGGTCAAAAAGCCCGCAATGACATAGAGGTCTTGGGCCGCAATGGCGTCCAGGAAAAAGGGCGTAATGCCAGGCCAGGCCATGACCACCTCCACGAGGCCAGCCCCCGAAATGAGGCCCGGGAGAAGCCCCCCCAGGGTGGCCACGAAGGGGATGACCGCATTGCGGAAGGCGTGCTTATAGAGGACCACCCGCTCCGCAAGCCCCTTGGCCCGGGCCGTGCGGATATAGTCCTGGGAAAGGACCTCGAGCATCTGCCCCCGCATGAGCCGGGAAAGCCCCGCGATGTCGCTGGTGGTTACCACAAGGATGGGGATGACCGCGTGCCAAGCGATGTCCAATAGCTTTTTCCAGGTGGGAAACTCCTCAAAACCCGAGGAGGTCATCCCCGAGACGGGAAAGGGCAGGAAACCGAAGTGGAACTTGAACTGCAGGAGCAGGTAGATGGCGATAAGGGCCAGGAAAAAGTTGGGGATGGAAAGCCCGATGTAGGCCAAAAAGGAAAGCACGCGATCCCCCAAGGAGTACTGGCGCACCGCCCCATACACCCCTATGGGGATGGCCACCAGGTAGAGGAGGATCGTCGCCGGAACGACGATGTACATGGAGTTCACCACCCGGGGCCAGATGACGTCCAAGACCGGGGCTTGGTAGGCGAAGGAATACCCAAGGTTCAGGTGGAGGAGGTTGTCCATCCAAAGGAGGTACTGCTCATAGATGGGCCGGTCCAAGCCAAAAAGGGCCCTAAGGCGTTCTAAGGTCTCAGGGGTGATCTTGGGGTCAAGGGCCAGGTGGGTAAGGTAATCCCCTGGGGCGAGCTGGATGACCAAAAAGGCCAGGAAAGTGGCCCCAAAAAAGGTGGGGATCAGGTAAAGCAGGCGCCTAAGGATGTACGCGGTCATGGCCTCTTGCGCTAAGCTTCCCCGGGGCTATCCCTGCCCCGGGGAAGCCAGGCTAAGCCGTCACTCCTTGATGAAGGTAAGCTCCCCCTCCCGGTCACCCCAGATGCTGGAGATGATGGGGTCGGGGTGCTCCCCGCCCACCCGGTTGTTCCAGGCCGGGTGGTAGTTGGGGCCGGCGACGTAGATCACGGGAAGGAGCTTGGCCTCTATCTCCTGGATCTGGTAGCCGATCTGGACCCGCTTCTCGAAGTCCAGCTCCGTCCGCCCCCGGTAGTAGAGGGCCTCCATCTGGGTCTCCCTGGGGTCCAGGCACTGGCCGGACTTGTTCCACATGTGGAGGTTGCCCTTGCAGGGCACCACGTTAGAGCCAAAGGGCCAGTCTAGGCCCCCACCGCTGAGGCCGATGAGGATGGCGTCAAAGGGCCGGTCGGGGCCAGAGGAGAGGAGCTGGCCCACCAGGGTGTTGAAGTCGATGGCCTGGAAGTTGACCTTAACCCCCACCTTCTTGGCCTCGTCCACGAAGATCTTGGCGATCTGCTCCCGCTGGTTGTTGCCAGCGTTGGTGGCCAGGTTGAACTCCAGGCGGCGCCCCTTGCTGTCCACCAGGAAGCCTTCCCGATCCTTTTTGGTGAAGCCGAGCTCGGCCAAGAGCTTTGTGGCCTCCTTGGGGTCGTACTCGTACTTGGCCACCTTGGGGTTGAACCACTGGGTGAGGACGGGGTAAATGCTGGTGTACATGGGGGTGCCAAGGCCACCGTATACGATGTCGATGACCGCCTGGCGGTTCACTAGGTGGCTCATGGCCCGCCGGAACTTCTCCGAGCGGAAGAGGCTCTGTTTGAAGGGATCCGAGGCCTTGTTCCAGTTGAAGACGATGAACTGGCTGCTCGCTATGGGAGAGGCGTTGAGCTTGAGGGTAGCCTTCAGGCGGCCTTGCTGGATGGCCTGGCGGATCTGGGAGATGTGGTCCAGGCTCGAGGGGTTGAAGAGGTCGGTGTTTCCGGCTAGGAACTCGGCCAAAGCGGCGTTGATGTCCTTGACGATCCGCACCTCACGGCGCTCCAGGTAGGGGAGGGGGTTGCCGGCCTCGTCCTTGTTCCACTCCCCGAAGGCCGGGTTGCGCTTCAGGACCAGGCGCTCCCCAGGGCGGTAGCTCTCGATGACCCAAGGCCCCGGGGAGACGATGTTGGCCGGGTTCTCGTTCAGGGACCACATCTTCTTGATCCCCTCGGCGCCCTCCCGCTGGTAGACCGGGCCGAAGACGTGGGCCGGCCAAGGGGTAAAGGCCGCTACAGCGAAGGCTTCGGCGTCCGTCCTGGGGTAGGTGAAGCGGATGGTGTAATCGTCAATTTTCCGAAGAACGATGGGCTTGCCCTCGATGAAAAAGCTATCGTAGCTGTTGGAGCCCACGTTCTTGTCCGTGTGGATCCGCCAGGTGGTGATCCAGTCGTCCGCGGTGATGGGCCGGCCGTCGGACCACTTCAGCCCCTTGCGGATCTTGAAGGTGATCTCCAGCCTGTTCGGGCTTACCGTGAAGGACTCAGCCATGTAGGGGATCCACTGGCCCGTGGTGGGGTCGCGGCGGACCAGGCCCACTCCGGACGAGATGATACCGGGCACGTTGGTGGCCTCCGCAGTGAGGAAGGGGTTGAAGGTTCGGAAATCGGAAATAATCCCCGTTCTCAAGTTACCCCCCCGCTTAACCTCGGAGGGTTTGGCCACCGTCCACTTCCCAGGCCACACAAAGGGCTGGGCCAGGGCCAGGCTTCCTAGGGTTACAAGGAGTGCGAGGGTTTTCCGCATATCCGCCTCCCAATGAGGAAGTACAGCCCTAGCCTAAAGGGAAAGCCCCGGCTTGTCAAGGAAGTCTCAAGGGGAAAGAACTGGGGAAAAATGAGAAGGGAGGCCAGGATGCGTGCGATCCTCATGGAAGCCCGAGGGGGCCCCGAGGTCCTCAAGCTCAAGGAGGTAGCGACCCCTACCCCAGGGCCCAAGGAGGTCCTAGTGCGGCTCAAGGCCGCAGCCCTCAACCACCTGGACATCTGGGTCCGCAAAGGGGTAGCAAGCCCCAGGCTACCCCTGCCCCATATCCTGGGGGCGGACGGGGCTGGGGTGGTGGAGGCCGTGGGCCCAGGGGTCAAGGCCTTTAGCCCAGGGGACGAGGTGGTGATCAACCCCGGGCTTTCCTGCGGGACCTGCGAGCGCTGCCTAAGGGGGGAGGATAACCTCTGCCCCCACTACGGGATCCTAGGGGAACACCGCCCGGGCACCTACGCGGAGCACGTGGTCCTCCCTGAGGTCAACCTCCTCCCTAAGCCCCAAGGCCTTTCCTTTGTGGAGGCCGCAGCCATCCCCCTAACCTTCCTCACCGCCTGGCAAATGGTGGTGGATAAGCTTGAGGTAAAGCCTGGGGATACGGTCCTCGTCATGGCCGCAGGAAGCGGCCTAGGGGTAGCTGCCCTCCAGATCGCCAAGCTCTTCGGAGCCCGGGTTATCGCCACCGCGGGCTCGGAGGAAAAGCTGAGGAGGGCCAAGGAGCTTGGGGCTGACGAAACGGTGAACTACACCCACCCGGACTGGCCCAAGGAGGTACGCCGCCTTACGGGGGGCAAGGGGGTGGACAAGGTGGTGGACCACACGGGGGCCCTTTACTTCGAAGGGGTGATCAAGGCCACGGCCAACGGGGGACGGATCGCCGTCGCTGGGGCCTCCTCGGGGTACGAGGGGCTTCTCCCCTTCGCCCATCTCTTCTACCGGCAGCTTAGCCTCCTTGGCTCCACCATGGCCTCCAAAAGCCGCCTCTTCCCCATCCTCCGCTTCGTGGAGGAAGGGAGGCTCAAGCCCGTGGTGGGCGCGGTCCTCCCCCTCGAGGCGGCCGGGGAGGGGCACCGCCTCCTCGAGGAAAGGCAGGTCTTCGGCAAGGTGGTCCTGGAGATCTAGGGGCGGTAGAATACCCCCATGGAGCACACGGACGTCCTCATCGTCGGGGCAGGACCAGCTGGGCTTTTCGCAGGGTTCTATGTGGGCATGCGGGGGCTTTCCTTCCGCCTGGTGGACCCCTTGCCGGAGCCTGGGGGACAGCTCACCGCCCTTTACCCGGAAAAGTACATCTACGACGTGGCCGGCTTCCCCAGGGTCTACGCCAAGGATCTGGTAGAGCGCCTCCTCGAGCAGCTAAGCCCCTTTAACCCCCAGTTTGCCCTTGGGGAGCGGGCGGAAACCCTGAGCCGGGAGGACGGCATCTTTCGGATAGGGACCTCCTTAGGGCGCACCTACACGGCCAAGGCCGTGATCATCGCCGCGGGGGTAGGGGCCTTTGAACCCCGGAAGATTGGGGCCCCGGGGGAGGAGGAGTTCCTGGGCCGGGGGGTCTACTATGCGGTCAAGGCCAAGGCCGAGTTCCAGGGCAAGCGGGTCCTCATCGTAGGCGGGGGGGATAGCGCGGTGGACTGGGCCTTGAACCTCCTGGGGACCGCGGCAAGCCTCACCCTCATCCACCGGAGGCCCCAGTTCCGGGCCCACGAGGCGAGCGTGAAGGAGCTCTTCCGGGCCCAGGAGGCGGGCCAGCTTGCCGTCCTCACCCCTTACGAGGTGCGGAGGATCGAGGGGAGGGAGGGGGTGGAACGGGTGGTGATCTTCCACAACCAAACCCAAGAGGAGAGGGTCTTGGAGGTGGATGCGGTCCTGATCCTCGCAGGCTACGTGACCAAACTGGGGCCCATCGCCCAGTGGGGCCTCGAGCTGGAGAAAAACCGCATCAAGGTGGACTCCACCATGGCCACCAACATCCCCGGGGTGTACGCCTGCGGGGACGTGGTCACCTACCCGGGCAAGCTGCCCCTTATCGCCTTGGGCTTTGGGGAGGCGGCCGTGGCCGCCAACCATGCAGCCCACTACGCCAACCCGAGCCTCAAGGTCAACCCGGGACACTCCTCCGAGAGGGCCGAGGCCCATCCCCAAGCGCACGCCTGAGGACCGCCTGGCCCCGGGGGAAACGGGTGGCCGGGGCCCAAAGCCCAGCTCACCCCCTAGATCCGGTCCATCCACGGTAAGGGGGCCTCTGGGGGCAGGACGGGCCACCGCCTTTCCCGCATGTGGCGGAGGATGGCCTCTAGGGCCCTTTCTGCCCCCTCCACCCAGCCCTTGGGGTAAAGGGCCCTTTTGGCCGAAAACTCCTCCTGGTCGAAGACGGAACAGGTGTGGTCGGCCCGGCAACGGACGTCCAGCTCGAGGTCGTACTGGCGGAAGCCCTTCCCCGTCCAAAGGGGAGGGGTCTGGACGTTCCAGTAGTACTCGAGGACCCGCCCCTCCCGCACATCGGGCCCCCCGGAGTACCAGGCCCCGGGGAAGAAGGCCACGTAGGCGTCGTGGTCCAGGACCACCGAGCGCCCCTTGGAAACGTGGTGGAAAAGACCTCCCTGGGGAAGGAGGGTCAGGATCCCTTCCTCCCGCACCTCCACCACCCGGGCCTCCCAGAAGTAGTGGAGGCGGTCCTCCGGGTACTTGTAAAACTCCAGGCGGAGGACGTCCCCAGGCTGGACGGGGATCAACGGGTACGGCGCCCTAGAAGGGTATAGGCCGGGCAGAACCCCACGGCTGCGGTCAGGGCGAAAACCACCCCTACCACCCCGAGGATCCAGTTCCAGGGGGAGCCCACCACACCCGCAAAGGCCAGGTACAGGAAGACCAGGGCCAGGAGGGCTCGGACCAGCCGGTCCAAGGGCACCATGTTGACCGTCATCGCCAACCCCCTTTCCCCATACATCTTAGCACCGCCAAGGGGCAGCCGCGGGCCCCCTAGGCCAGGACC